>JANQFB010000439.1 GCA_028278085.1 Chitinophagales bacterium | reverse complement strand
GCCGGTTTTTATGTCCGGGGGGGAGGGCCCGATCAAAACCTGATCCTGTTGGATGAAGCGGTGGTCTATAACCCCTTTCACCTGGCCGGTTTTGTCAGTGTTTTCAATGCCGACGCCATTAAAAATGTGAAGCTGATCAAAGGAGGGTTCCCGGCGAATTATGGCGGCCGTTTGTCATCCATCCTGGATATTTCCATGAAAGAAGGCAGCGATAAAAAGTTTCATGGCGAAGGTGGAGTAGGTTTGATCTCATCAAGGCTAACCCTGGAAGGTCCGATCAAAAAAGACAAAACAGCCTTTATGGTTTCCGGCAGGAGATTTTACTGGGATGTTATCATCAAGCCATTCCTGCCCAAAGGTCAGACTTTCGGCTATAGCTTCTATGACCTGAACCTGAAGCTGAACCATCGTTTTTCAGACAAAGACCGATTGTACATCAGCGGCTATTTCGGCCAGGATATTTTCCGCTTCGGCAGTTCGGACGATAGTATCGATTTTAAGATCGCCTGGGGTAATAACACGGTTACGGCCCGGTGGAATCACCTCTTCAGCAAAAAGCTTTTTGCCAACACCACGTTGATCTATAATGATTATGAATTCCGGATCAACTCGGAGCTTTCGGGTATTCAAATACAATTGCTTTCCGGGATCCGGGATATCAATGCCAAGGTCGACTTCGACTATTATCCGCATATCCTGCATAAAGTCAAATTCGGGGTCAATTATATCTATCACACGTTTATCCCTTCAGCCGTCAAGGGAGATGTCGGCCCGATAGAGATCAGTAGCGAGCAAAAGAAATATGTAACGGAAGCAGCAGCCTATATCAATGACGAATATACCATTACCGATAGAGTGGGTTTGAATTTTGGCTTGCGGGCGCCGGTTTTCTTGTTTAACAACACCACTTATTATGGCCTGGAACCGCGGATTACCACAAAATACTCCCTCGACCGACGGACTTCGGTAAAAATGGGGTATACCTGGATGAACCAATTTGTCCACCTGATCAGCAATTCCGGCTTATCCCTGCCCACCGATCTATGGATACCCAGCAGTGATGTAGTGAAACCCCAACGGGCTCAACAGGTGGCGGTGGGATTATTCCGGAATTTCAAGGAAAATCTCTATGAAACCAGTGTGGAAATATACTATAAAGACATGCGCAACCTGATTGAATACAAAGAAGGTGCGGATGTTTTTTTTAATGCCGATATCGACCAGGAACTTGTTTTCGGCAAAGGCAATTCCTATGGGGCTGAGTTTTTTGTTCAAAAGAAGGAAGGTCGGATCAACGGTTGGATCGGCTATACCCTTTCCTGGAGCAACCGTCAGTTCGATGTGCTGAACAACGGCAATCCTTTTCCGGCCAAGTACGACAGAAGGCACGACCTGTCTGTCGTTGCCTTTTACCGGATCAATAAATTCTGGTCGGTTTCCTCCGTTTTTGTCTATGGCAGCGGCCATGCTTTATCCCTACCGCAGGGCAGATTTTATGTGCCCACCGACGGATGGACCAACCCCTTTACCTGGTACAGCGATTATGGTGGTCGCAACGAATACAAGCTGAGGGCTTATAACCGGTTGGATATCGGCTTAAAATATGAAAGGCCTTTCCCGAAATGGTTGTATTCTTTTAGTTTCGACCTATACAATGTTTATAACCGGCGGAATCCTTATTTTGTATTTATCCAGCAGGAAACCGATCCCCATTCCAATGCACAGAAATTTGTGGCCAAACAGGTTTCTTTATTGCCTTTTATTCCGACGGTAACCGCTAATTTTAAATTCTGAGGATGAAATCATTGATATACATTTGCGGCCTTTGTTTGTGTGCGACCTTATTTAGCTGTACCCAGAATATCACTGTCGATCTGGGAGAATACGAATCCAAGATCGTGGTCCACGGGATCCTGCAGCCAGGAGAACTTCCGCGGATCTATTTGACCAGATCCGTACCTTATTTTGAACAGATCAACGACATCGACAGCCGTTATAACTTTATCAAAAACGCCAAAGTTGCCATTATACATGACGGCAACTCCGAAACGCTGACCCTGAAAAACGAATATGACCGTAACCAATCCGACATTTTCGATAATGAAGAAGATTCGGCACTGGTATGGTTTTATGAAGGCAGCACACCGGCGCTGGAAAATGAAACTTACCAGTTGAGCGTTCAGGCCGACGGTCAAAATATCACTGCCAACACAACTATTCCGTCGGTGGTACCCATGACAACTGCCGAAGCGGATTTCGAGGTGGAAGAGTTCTTCTCGGAAAGCGATACTTTACAGGGGATCCGGGTGAACTTCAATGACCCTGCAGGA
Organism: Chitinophagales bacterium; assembly: GCA_028278085.1. Taxonomy (GTDB): domain Bacteria; phylum Bacteroidota; class Bacteroidia; order Chitinophagales; family JANQFB01; genus JANQFB01. The sequence goes on along the minus strand of JANQFB010000439.1, from coordinate 13,708 downwards.
CTAGGAGATGCTTACCGCCTGGCCTATTCCTTCCGGGAACAAGTCCTGCGCTATGATGATAACCAGGAGATCCCGGATACGGTATTGGTCAATACCTCCAGGGTGATGAATCGTTTTGAGCTGGATGAAGGCAGGGATGGTGAGGAAATTTCTATTTTCGAATATTTTTTCCCTTCTTCCTGGTATTCCGAACGAACGGATACCTTCAATATAACGGTCAGGTTGCAGCATGTGGAAACTGATCTGGCAGATTACCTTTCATCGCTGCTCGAACAGGAATACAGCGAAGGAGATCCTTTTGTTGAACCTCACTTGATCCATTCGAATATTGAAGGCGGCCTCGGTGTTTTCGGTTCCTACGCCCCCTCAGCGCCCGATTCCCTTCAAATCATTTTCAGATACAGATAGAGTAGCAGTTTGAGTTGGAGGGTGAGTGTGGAGGGTTATTCTCTCACACTCAAACCCACACTCACACTCTAGTCAGGTATAAAATTGATCTGGTAAGTCAACCCAATGCCCAGGTGAAGCATGTGCCAGTCGATTTTTACGGTTTGTTCCTGCTGGAACCGGCCGCTTTGGGATCTGTCGCGATAGGTCAGCCAATTCGATGCTCCGTACAACCTTATCCCGGCTTTTTCTTTGTAAATGTAACCTATGCCAAGCCGAGCATCATAAAATAGCTCTCTTCCCGTTCCCTGGTATATCTCGTTGCTTTGATAGGTGCCAAAAGAAAAACTTCCGTCGACATACATGCCCGGGACCGATTTCAACGGGTAGGTATAATTAGCCACCGCAGCCATCGCAAAAAACGGGTAAAAACTGGATTCCTCAGAGCGCCTGGGTGTATTTAAGATAATGCCGTTATAGCTAAAGCCTACTCTCAGATGCTTGTAAAGGGCCAATAACATCTCCAGCCGGAAAGCCTTGAACTTATGGTTTTGCAAAAAATTGGTTCGGGTTTCATCCGTTTCCCGCCATTCCCATTCGGCCGGAATATCGAAATCATTGAAATATTCACCCTGGTAATAATAGTTTTCCCTGGCAGACAGCCCCTTGAGGGCAATATCCACGTTAAAAAATACCCGGTAGGTTTTTGGTTCGGCCTTTGGAAGGGAATCCGGCTGCTGAGCCTTCAGTTCCGGTAAAAGAAAACCGGCTAAAATGATGGATAATACCACTCCGGAAAAATAGGATAAATTGCTGCTAAATCGGGTTTTCATCGCCAGTGAAAGAGGTATGCCTAAATTAACGAATCGATATGGGATTGTATTATCACGGCCGCTTTTTTTATCACATTCCCTCTAAACTCACTCTCACTCTACACACTCACTCTCACTCTACACACTCACTCTCACTCTACACACTCACTCTCATTACCTTCCTAATAAAAAAACCGCCGGCCGTTTATGAATATCCGGGATGTTTTTTTGCCAGTCTGCGATGGACCGGGTCATGATGTACTCCGTTGGCAAGCTGATATCACAAGCAATACAAAGCATGGTGTCCGGCGTGCAGGTCTTTACCACATCCTCCAAAAGCGCCTTGTTGCGGTAGGGTGTTTCCATAAAGATCTGCGTTTGTCCTGTTTTGTGGGTTTGTTGGTCAAGGGATTTGATCACCTTTACCCGTTCCCATTGCTTGACCGGCAAATAACCATGGAAGGTAAATGCCTGTCCGTTCAGGCCGGAAGCCATAAGCGCCATCAGGATGGAATTAGGTCCGACCAATGGGACTACCTGAATTTGCTTTCGATGAGCCAGCGCAACCAGGCCGGCTCCCGGATCGGCCACCCCAGGACAACCGGCTTCAGACAGGATACCGGCAGAATGGCCTTCTTCGAGAGGTTCCAGGTAATGCCTGTAAGTTTCTTGATCCGTTCGCTTATCCAGCCGCAGTAATTGCACGGCATCGAAATCGGCCGTGAACCCGATCGCTCTTAAAAATCGACGGGCTGTCCTTTCATCCTCCACGATAAAGACCCTGAGGTTTTGAACGATTTCACGAACATAGGGAGGTATGGTATGGCCGGCATCGGGACCAAGGACAGAGGGGATTAAATATAACTGACCTGAAGGGTTACCCATTTTTTGCAACAATACCGGTTTTAACCTGGTGGGTAGCAATGGTAGCGGCTACTACCGAATAGGTAGGCGCCACAAAAATACCGATCAAAGGCACCATCAACACACCTAAAAAGACAGCGCCGTTAGCCGTCGCCAAACCGAAATGTTTAAAGATAAAATGCGTGCTCCCGCCAATAGACATCCGCTCCCGTTCATTATAATAATCGATCATGGAAAAACCGTAGAAAAAACTTTCCACGATAAAGATCAGGATCGGGCTGATAAAGCCCACCAGCGGAATGAAAGCGATCATATACAGCACCAGCACCAGGAGCAATTCAATGATCGCATTGCGTATGGCCAGCAGAATGCCGCGCGTAACATCCCTGATAAACCGTTTGACCTGGAAATCATAGGCTTTCCCTGTTAAGATCGTTTCCACTTTTTCCGATAAATAAGCCATCACCGGCGACATCAGTATCAATACAATGTATTTATAAACGGCCAGGTAGGTCAGGAGCATTAAAGCCCGGATGATGATCAACAGAACCACTTTGATGATCCCTTTGGCCATCTCCCAATTTTCAGAGGATCCGTTGAAGCCGATCCATTCGAAAAACCAATCGGTTACCTCGGAAGAATATTGCCAGGCATAGTATCCCATGATACTGAACAAGACCAGGTTGATGAGTCCGGGGATCAGCAGAAATACCCACAACCTATGTTTGACGATAAACTGATGGGCCTGGTAATAAGATCTTATGCCCAGGGCTATATCCTTAAAAAGCGTCATGATAGTGGCTCAAATTAGTAATTTTTAGGCAAATGCAGCGGTATTTCCGGCAATTCAACAAGCCGGGGACAACAAGATGAGCTTGAACCGGAGCTGACCGGCCGTTGGAAAGGTAACAGCTATCAGGCCTCTACAGGTTCAGGTTCCAGCTTCGGTTTCTGGCCGTTAGGATTTCCGAAGCGGGCATGTAAGCTGGGATCATCCACTTTGCCGTTCAGCGCCAGCTCGCGTTGCATTTGCTTAACGGTTTTAGTAGCATTGGTTGGGCTCCATCCGGGAGGACCGAAAACATACATAAAAGCTTCTTTCAGGTTTTTGGAGTTTTTGACGTCCCTCCAGATGTTTTGATATTCATGGGAAAAAATGACCAGCGGATTATGAGAATCCGGGCCTTTTAACACACCGAAGGTAGTATCGATATCCCCTTTGTTATCCCGGAATGTGCCGAACATCTTATCCCAGATGATAAATAGTCCGCCATGGTTTTTGTCCAGGTATTCCACATTACAGGAATGATGAACCTGGTGAACCCAGGGCGTATTGAACACTTTTTCCAGCAAGCCGAGGGATGGGATCTTTTGGGTATGCAATCCGAATTGATATATGGAATTCAGCGCCATGACCGTTAAGATCATGATGGGTTCAAAGCCGATAAAGGGCATCCAGACCCACCATAATGGCTTGTAAAAGAGCGTTACCCAACCATTCCGCAATCCGACGCTTAAATTATATTTTTCCGAAGAATGATGCACAATATGTGCTGCCCACAATACCCTTACGGTATGACTGAACCGGTGATGCCAGTAAAAGTTAAAATCGTCTGCAAAAACCGCGAGGATCCAGATACCCCAGCTCCATCCGAAGCTTTCCATACCAAAATATTCCACGCGGAATTCCATTCCTACATCGAACATTAACAACAGCAGGAAAATAGACCAGATCTTAGCAGCAGCCCCGAGGATCATAGCGCCGATCCCCATTCCGGCGTTGGAAAAGCTGTCTTTGATATCATACAGCTCTCGCTCCCGTTTCCAGATCGTGATCACCTCTACGGCAATCATGAGCAAAAATATCGGCATCCCATACCAAACTACTTTGGGGTTTTCCGTGAGTTCAAGCATATTACAGGATATTTATTTATTTAACAGCATCCAATGGGCACAAAATTACGCAAAAAATTAAATTTCAGGGGAATATAACAGGTCTTATCATTGCCGGTTCAGGCGTGAGCCTTTATGGAAAACAGGTAGGGGATCTTTGAGCCCTGTTCCTTCAGCACCCATTCCCCGGGATTTTGTTCCACCATACCGGAAAATACCGGGTAGGGTGAAAAGGGATGCTCCCTGACATATTCCAAATCAAGGCCGGCCTTTAATACAGCATTGATCACCTCTCCGAGACTGTGATTCCAGGTATATTCGGTCAATTGCAGATTGGCATTCCGGGTAGCATAAGAATCTGAAACTGTTTCCCGGATGGGTTCGGTACCGGTAAAATAAGGATTTTGGATCTTTTGGAAAGCATCATCCCACATCCACAGGAAGGGATGAAATTCAACGATAAAGAAAGTTCCGCCCGGTCGAAGCAAGGATTTGATAACTTTAGCCCATCGCTCCAGGTCAGCCAGCCAGTTGATCACACCATAGGAGGTAAATATGATATCGAAGGTCTGTCCTGTGGCCGATTCAGCGTCATAAACATCAGCGCAATAAAACCTGGCCGGTATATCCAATTCCTGGCTTAAGGATTGCGCCCGGGTGATCGCTTGGGTTGAAAAATCCAGGCCGCTTGCCCGGGCGCCCAGCCTGGCCCAGCTTAAAGTATCCATCCCGAAATGGCATTGGAGGTGGAGGAGGTCTTTGTCCCTGACATCTGGTAAGGCTTTCATTTCGATGGAAGTCAGCGAATTGTTTCCTTTCTTGAACCCCTCGACATCATAGAAATCCGACCGGGCATGATGCTGAGCCAGGGTATTCCAAAGCGTTCGGTTGGCCTTTGTGTAGCTTTCCTTGGGATCGGTCATACTTGATGTTTGATCAGGCTGATTTAAGGCGGTCGATGATCACCGGACCACCAGTTTTTGGGTCGCCAGCCACGCTTCCGGGCCTTTCAGTTCACAGAAATAGATGCCGGGCGCCAGGCTCAGGGTAATAGAGTGCTTCGGTTGGCCGGCATATCTGGAGCGGTGTACCGGTTTACCCAGGATATCCCTGATAGTAATAGTCCCGGCCAAATATTCCCCGGGCAGAAGGATGCCAAAATTTCCGGTATTCGGATTGGGATAGATCTTAAAAGCAGGTGAAACCCTATTGACCAGGGCAGCCATAGTGTCCGGTTTATCCACCTGTTTGACGATCTTCCGGATGGCATGATTATGATGATCTACCACGAAAAGGGTGTCTCCGCCGGAACTACCGGTAATACCACGCGGATAATCGAGCGCAGCAAGCGTATCTTCCCCATCCGTAAAACCTGCGGTGGCATTGCCCGATAAGGTGCTGATCCTATCGTTACCATCCAGCTTTCTGACACGGTTGTTAAAGGTATCTCCGATATAAATATTTCCGGCTCCGTCGATAAATACTTCCGTAGGGGTGTTCAAGAGCGCTACATCGACCGTACTGTCCAGGAAGCCTCCGTTTCCCTGTCCGGTGGCGCCGCTTCCGGCAACTGTACTCACCAATCCGCTGGGCAGCACTTTACGGATCCGGTGGTTAAAGGCATCGGCCACATATATATTTCCCTGCTGATCGAGGTTGATACCGGCAGGCGTATAAAATCTTGCCACCAGGCTGCCGCCATCCACGTAATCGCCTACGCTTCCCACCCCGATATTGCCACCGCCGCCGGCCAGGGTCGAAACGGTTCCGTCCGGGGTGATCTTCCGGATCCGGTGATTCCAGCTATCTCCGACATACAGGTTGCCCGATCCGTCGACGCCGATCCCGCGCGGATAATTAAATTGCGCCACCGTATCGGGGCCGTCCATAAAGCCATCGGTGCCGGTGCCCGCTACCGTCGAAACGGTTCCATCGCTGGATATCTTCCGGATCCGGTGGTTGAGAAAATCCGCCACGTACAGGTTGCCCTGGTTGTCGGCACATACGCCGGAAGGGCTTTGGAACATGGCAACGGAATCCGGTCCATCGAGATATCCGGGGCTACCGGAGCCAGCATAGTTGCTGACGATACCGTCGGCGCTGATCTTGCGGATGCAGTGATTCACGCCGTCGGCAATAAACAAGTTGCCGGATGGATCCATACAAATACCAAAGGGCTCATTAAAAGTAGCCATGCTGGTATCACCGTTGACCTTTCCCGGACTGCCGTTTCCGGCGTAGGTAGTCGTGCGGTATTGGCCATGGCTGGCAACCACGCTCCCGGCAAAGCAGAGCAATAAGATTAGAGGGTGCTTGAACATAGGATTATTCTTGATGACAATATAGCGATTTTAGTGGAAATACTTCCGGGGTGCAGATCTATCATTTCATCCGGGATCACCGGTATTGCTCCACAAAATCAACCACTTCATCCACAAATCTTTGAGGTTCGTCGTACATCGGGCTATGACCTGAATTTTCAAAAATAACCATATGCTTGTCGGCATCAGGGGTTCCGACGGAATTAAAAGCGTCATGGGCCAATCCAACCGGGGTAACCCCATCCTTTTCTCCCCAAAGGATCAGCACCGGTAAACGGATCACATGCATCCCGGATGACAAAGCAATGGTATCGACATGTTCGCTCATGGCGCCGCTTGTCCATACCAAGTTAATTCCCGCGAGCGCCGGGCTATGAGGCGAGGTAAATGCATGGTTCAAATACTCCCGCATACTCGGCCCTTGGGTATTTACATTGTCCTGACCACCTGCTGCGATCATGTATTGCCATACACTGTCTTTTTGGGCCCGGGTTTCTATAACCGGATTATCTTCGCACCAGGCCAGGATCCGCTCCCATTTCGCTACATCCTCTCCTGCTATGATCCTTGTCTCGGCCCTGTCCATCACAAAAACCCTTTGCAATTGATAGCCTAATACTATATTATGGGCCCCGTTTACTTCAATCCAACCCACCACTTCCGCCTGGTAATCTTCCTCCATCAAAAATGCCGTTCCCAAAGTGCCGCCCCAGCTATGTCCCATCAAAAAGATCCTTGGCTCCTCATACCGGTCCTGTAAGACCTTGATCAGTTTATACAGGTCTTCGGTAAACTGGTCGAGCCGAAGACTGCTTTCTTTGATATTACCCTGCGCACTCCCCGAGCCGCGCTGGTCCCAGTAAACCATGGCATACCGCTCCTCGAGCACTTCCTTGAATTTTCGCTCGAAATTGGCGTAGACCATCGAATTACCGCCCGGCCCGCCATGCAACATAATGATATAGGTCCGGTTGAGCTGGCTCCCGCGAACCCAAACCGGCATATCGGCGCCGTCATTATGCAGGAAAAAGGTGTCGTCGACCCTCCCGGGATCCAGGGGAGTGCAGGAACTCCATCCGAGCAGCGCTATGACGATCGATAGGCGAAGGTTAATTTCCATGGTTCTTTTTAAGAAAAAAATTATTCAGGTTGCGGTAGGTGACCCCGAATTCCAGGGCGAAATTCCCGGCAAACAAATAATTTTCCGGGATATAGAGGAAGGTGCTTTGCTTCAAATGAAAGGTCACCGGCTTTTTTAACAGTTTTTGAAGGCTTTTGCCCACGCCAAAAGACAGGATCGGTATAAAATAGTGATGGCCGGCAAGCCTTTTACGGCTAACTTCTCCCTGATCATTGACCTGGTAGGTGGGGTTGGGTAAAAAGGTCCTCAGATAACCGATCCCGGCAAAACATTCCTTCACAAAACCCTTATTCCCGGTATTGCGAAAGGCCAGTTCCGTATTCAAAAATAATCCTAACTGGTGCCGGCGGTGATAAAATCCCCCCAGGTTGGCCGTCGCAAAATATTGCCTTTCTTTTTGCTTGTGAACCCCGTTTCTCTTTTGCTTTTCTTTCCTGAAAGTGAGCAATGGATATTCAAAACCCAATTTATAGCCGGAATGGCTGATCATCGGCCTGAAAAGCGCAATATTCAGATTTAGTTGCCGGATGGCGGAGGTATCCCGGTAACGGATCTTATGTTTTTCCGTTTTTTGCGCCCACCCGGATAAATGAAGCAAACATAAGATCGAAAGCGCTATAAAACGAGCTGACCACATTAACGGCGGTGATTCATAATATGGCCGGCCATACCACCGAATATCACATCCTGAACGCCGCTGCTTTCCAGGAAATCATGCGGAAAGCCCAATTCAACCCGGCTAATGTCATCCAGCCGTTCATTTTGTTCGGGTGAAAGGTCCACCTCCAGGCATCGGAGATTGTCCGTCAGTTGTTGATGGTTTCGGCATCCGATCACCGGGATCATGACTTTACCTTGTTGCCGGACCCAACTGATGGCCACCTGAACCGGCGAGCAACCGATTTCCCCGGCAATGGCTACTACGGCTTCGGCTATGCGGGTGCTTCTTTCATCCAAGCGTTTGCTATCCGGTTTCAATCGACCGGGATCATTTTTCAGGTATTTGCCGCTTAAAGCGCCGCCGGCAATAGACCCCCATGCAGTTATTCCTATATCAAGGGCATCGGCCATCGGCAGCAGTTCCCTTTCCACCGTTCGCTGGATCAGGCTATATTCGATCTGCAAAGCAATGAACGATGACCATCCCATCAATTCAGCCATCGTATTCATACGCGAAATGATCCAGGCCGGTGTATCCGATATGCACAGGTATAAGACCTTACCGGCCCTGACAAGGTCATCGAGCCCGCGCAGGATCTCTTGTTCCGGCGTTAAGCCATCCCAGGCATGGAGGTACAGCAAGTCGATGTAATCGGTTTTCAGGCGCTGCAAACTGCCTTCCACAGATTGAACCAGGTTTTTCCGGTGATTCCCGCCGCTGTTCGGATCATCACGCCGGTCGTACAGGGAATACTTGGTGGCAATTACCAGCCGCTCCCGGTCTGTAGTGATCATTTCACCCAGGTATTTTTCACTGGTCCCTTCGGTATAACGATTAGCCGTATCGATAAAATTTCCGCCGGCCTTTAAAAAAGTGTCAAATATCTTTTTAGAGCAGGCCTTATCAGCGCCATAACCCCATTCTTTCCCGAAGGTCATAGCGCCCAAACATAATTCGGATACGCGTAATCCGCTTTTTCCTAACAATTTGTATTTCATTAGCCTTTATTTCATGTTCCAGGCACGGGTTCCCGCCGATAAACTACAAGGTAGTCGTTTTATAACCCATCAGCCCGGATTCATTGATAAAATTGAGGTTTTCGTCCCAATATTTTAACGCGAAAGCCAGCAGAGCGGTATAATATATTCAATGCTACCCGTTCTTTTTTCTGTTAACCATTTGCTTAAACTCATAACACATGTCTAACAATAATCAATTCCTGCGGTTGCTGATGAATTCCTACTTTTTCCTGGTCCTGCTCAGCATCAGCTATATTATGATGATGGTGGCCTAGGCAATAGCGGCCATTCAATATAGCCTCCCGATCCTGAATAAAGGTTTTTTACCCCTTCCTCTATTCCACCGAAATCAACCCCATTACCGCTCCTGCCGGGTCCTGGATCACACAGAATTCATTGTTTCCCATGGACCTGGGGCCATCCAATACCTTTCCACCCATCTCCAGACAGGCATTAGCGCTGGCTTTTACGTCTTCCACACCCACATAGATCAGCCATAGTGGGGGAATATTGGCATTGGAGCCCCGCGCATGACAAATACCGGCCACTGTAGTGCCATCCCCGGGAGCATTGATATTGAAATCATGGTAGTCGCCCATGTTGTGTGGGTCCGATTGCCAGCCAACTACTTTGGCATAGAAATTTTTAATGCTTTCAGCATCATCGACGGTGAGGTCCTGCCATAATATCTTGCCGACCTGGTTTTTGGGATCACTCATAAGATTATTATTTACGCTTTGAACAATGAATTTTTAATAAATTGTTGAATAAATCCGACCGGAACAAAGCTAGGATAACCAGCAAAAAAATTCAACTCCACAGCCTGGAAATTAACAGATTGCTAACAGCTATATTATAATAGCTAAAGACAAATTCCGGATCATGAGCGCTTCATTAATTGTTTTAATGATAGCAAGTGCAGCAAAATCGCTACGGGTACTAAAAAACCGGGTAACCAGACATACGGAATATAGGCCACTACCGTATTGGAAGGTTCATTCATAAACTGTCGGAAGGGCGTCGGGAAAGAAAGGATGGCAATCGTAACGATTACCGCTACCAGGATAATGCCGCCGATATTCCAGCCGATGGCAACTGATTTTGGAATACTTTGCTTTTGACTATAAAAATAGCCGATCGCAGGTGCCGTTAGCGCCGTTAGCACATCGAAATTATAGCCTTCAAAGGTCATTTGTATGGGAAGGATATGCTCGACGAACAGCAACCATAATACCATTTCCAAAGGCAGTCGGAATACCTGGGCATAAACGATCCAATATCCCGGAATATGCTCGAGCAAACGGTCAGAGAATTTCCGGTTCACGAAAATGATGATAAAGATCAACGGTATCAGCAAGGCCAAGAACATCCGGGGCGGCATTTTGTCAAATTGCTTCAGAAAGCCGATATGGGAAAGAAAGGCCAATAAGGCAAACCAACCGGCAAGGCCCAGGATCGTAAACAACATCAATCGTTTCCGTGCCGGATGGCCCATCCGGGATAATCCGTGATGCAAGCCTGCCAACACCAGGTAAAACATCGCAACTACAATCGCTAAAAATATGACGGTAACATATATGGGCACGTCCATGATCGGAGATTTTCATCCAAGTTAAGGATAAGACACCAAACGGCAGTTGTTGAAAATTGCTGATTTTTAAGAAGCCATCAACCGGAATTGCCCGGGGTTGTTTTATTTCAAAATTACCTTTTGGCTGATCTGATCCTTGCCGTCGCCTGCTATCAGGAAATAAACACCGGTGGGTAGCTCGTTCCTTTTAATAGTTATCCGGGTATCCATGATATGCTTCCTGGACATGATCTTCCCATTGATATCCAAAATGGTGAATTGCTCGCCCAGAAACTGTTCCGGTACGGTAATATGGATCTGTTCAGCCACCGGATTCGGGTACACATAGATGATATAGCCTTTATAAACATCCGGTTTACCCAAACCGCTGATGGGAGAATAGTCATTATTTTTAAGCCGGATGATCTTGTGGGTAAAGGGATCGGTGTTGAACCATGACGCCCCGTTGGTAGCCAGGTAAACCGTTCCGTTCTTGTCAACACAGATATCCCGTAACCGTCCCCAAAAATCCGTAAACATTTCAACTTGACCGGTAACCTGGTCGCCGGCCTCGTTTAATTGGAGCTGTATGAGTTGCTTGTCTTTCAGCACCGTCATCAGGATCGACCCCCGCCATTCCGGGATGGCCGGATGATCGTAATAAACAATGTCGGAAGGGGCAATGGTAGGGGTCCAGTTGACGAGTGGTTCAACAACATTGGAATCCGAACAAAAGGCCTGCTCCGGGGGGCTGTCACAAAAGCCGTGGACCGTAGGCCAGCCATAATTGCGCTTGGCATAAATGATATTGAATTCATCGTCGGTAGTCGGGCCATGTTCGGAGCTGTACAGGATCCCGTTCGGGCCCAGGTAAAGTCCCTGGGCATTCCTGTGACCCCAGGAATAGATATAGCTACCGGGTATCGGATTATCAGCCGGGATGCTGCCGTCGAGGTTCAGCCGCAACAGCTTACCGGAAAGGTCGCTGAGATCCTGTGCGGAAGGCTGCACCTGGGCATCTCCGGTAGTCATCAGGAGCTTTCGGTCAGGGGTGATAATAAGCCTGGAGCCGTCATGCGTGGTGAAGCCCCGGATATCGTCCAGCAAGATCTGTTCGTCGGTGAGGGTGCTGCCATCAAAGGTGTAGCGGACCAAGCGCTCTTTGATATCATTACCCGCCAGATAGGTATATACCATAAAAACATGGGCCGTGTCTTCAAAATCCGGGTGAAGGACCATCCCAAGCAGTCCGGATTCCTGGCTTTGATAAACCACTCCGGAAAGATCCAATAAGGTATCTTGTTGGCCGCTTTCCGGATCGATCCTGGAAACCATACCATAGCGTTCCGTTACCCATAGCTTATTATCCGGGCTCAACTGTATCTCCCAGGGAACATCCAGTCCGGAGAAGATCGTAGTCGTATCCAGGACGGTAGAATCCAAGGTGATCTGGGCATAACCGGTGGTTCCTGTCCGGAAAACAAACACCATGCTTAATAAGATGACCAATATTCTTTGCATATAAACTTGTTTATTCTTCTTCGGCAAAAATCGATTCGTAAATTTCCGCAACCGCCCGGCCACCGGTTTCCATGGCTCCGTGGACGGTGGAACTATGTCCCTGGGTATGTGTGGCTTCACCGGCAAAGAATAATTTCCCCTGCACCGACGAAGCAATGGTTTGTCTGGCGTCGCCCATACCAGGTTTCGGATAGGAATAGGCACCCTTTACATAGGGATTTTTGGTCCAATCTTCAATATGACTGTCGGCAAAAGCATTGCTGGCAGCCTGTCCGCCAAACATCGAGTCGAGTTCCGCCAATACCTGGTTGACCGCATTATTACCTTCCCCGCTTAAATATTCGGCCGCTTCACCCATCACAAAGGCCGTCAGCACCCGGCTGGTACCGATCGGGGTCCAGTATTCCGGCACTAAAGCGCCACCGATGATCCCGCCGAAATCGTTACCCCAGAAGGCGCTGTCGAATTTCAACAAGATCTTCATACCCGCATCCATACCGATTTTGTCGAATGCGCTGGTTTTAGCGGAAGGCAGAGCCGGGGTAAAGCTGATATCCCCGTCCTGTAATACTTTTAACGGTACGGTAATGATCACCTTGTCGAAGGTTTCCGTTTGTCCGTTTGTATTGGTGATCTTTACCCGCTCACCCGAATAATCGATGCTTTGCACAGCCCAGTTATATTTTATTTTATCCGAAGTCAAAGCAGTGCTATAGGCGCTTTGAAAGATATCGATATAGGATTTATTGGGCACCAAATAATCTTTGTTGCCGGCCGTCCATAGATCTTCTTCCAGGGCCAGGGTTTTCATCCCCAGCCGGCTTAGGGAGGTGCCGGCGGAATTAGCGGAAACCGCATTTAAGATCGCCCGGGTACGCTGGGGAAAATCCGAAGGGAACTGATCCACATACTGCTCCATGCTAATATCCCCACCGTCATAATCGGTGACCTCATCCACAAATTCATAGACTTTTTGAATATCCGCATCATCGGCAGCGTCATCTTCCGTTACCAATTGTCCATCCAGCAAGAATCTTCCGCTCTCCGTATCCTCGACATTAACAAAATCACCACCTTCGTCTTTAACGATCTGGTAAAAGTCCGTCCTTTTACCATGTACAAATTCCGCGCCTAATTCAATATCCGCATCTCCGAAGCCTTTGAGCGTCTTGACACGGCCACCCAGGGATGACCCGGCTTCCAGGATGGTATAGGAAATATCTAGCGCCCTTAATTTTTCGGCTGCATACATGCCGGCAGCCCCACCTCCGATGATCGCGACCTTGCCATCCCAATCCACCGGTAAGGCATTTTCTTTTTTACAGGATCCCAGGAGCGGAGAAAAAGCAAGGCTCCCGGAAACGGTTAGCGCCGAATCAAAAATAAACTTACGCCGTTGCATGAAAACCGGGTTTTATACCTTAAATATAGGGATAAACCTTGTTAAATACCCCTTATGCCCTTAATTCCTCTACCTTTGCCAGCAGCCATTTGATATCTGCGATCTCCTTGGTGGCCC
>JANQFB010000431.1 GCA_028278085.1 Chitinophagales bacterium | reverse complement strand
CATCCCCATTTTCCTAGTATGTCCCCAAAGTCCGTCATATATAATTTCAACCTGGGTTAAATTATCAGATGGGTTGTCATTAATTGGAGAAGGCTTTTTTAATAATATAGAAATCTGTTCAAATGCGTTCAATACCTGTGGAACGTTTACCAAATCTTTACTTTCACGTTCAAATTGTCCTGTTTTGTCAGGAGTAAGGTGATCACCTGAAAATAAAAGATAACCATACTCTATACTTTCCTGGCAACATTTTAAAAAATATATAATATCTTGTAGATCATGTTTTTTACTTTCTAGTTCTCCTTTTTCAGAATTTATCAACTGTATAATTGGATCGCTTATAACTATTTCATCATAATACCAAACTATATTTAAAGCCATAGATAAAGCCCATTTACTGTGGGGTAAATGAGTTCTGAAGAGATTGGGAGTCGATTTCAAATATTTAAACAAATACAAATCCCTTTGTTTTGAAAGTGATTTGTATTTTTTACAAAACAAATTGAATGCTTCATCTGTAAATACATTTGTACTACCGGACAAATTGAATATTTCAAATTCATCAATTAAATCGAAAATAAAAGTGGACTTTGATAGTTTTTTCATTTTTCAGCAAGTACACTTGTTTTTTGGGATTTTAGCATGACAAACAGCAGTTTATGTAGGAATCGAGCAGCGCTTTGGGCCTGATTTTATAGCTTGTTACCCGAAGTGTTTTGTTAGTTCTTTTTGAATCTCCCCGGGGTTTTGCCTGGTATCAAGGATCGTAATGATGTATATACAATCATCCAAAACTGTATAAAGGGCAGTTGTTTGCCTTGTAACGACCAACTTTCGTAATTTAGGTTTCCATTCGCTCTCCGGAAACCCGAATGGATTCTGTTTTAAGGCAGAAAATCTTGATTCAAGCTTATTAAGGAATTGCTGTTTTGAGTTGTGCCCCCATTCAATTTCGAGGTATTCAAGGAGCAGTTCAAGCTTATGGCTCGCAAGCCGGGAGAGTTTGATGTTCATGAAACCCGCTTGAGGAAATTGTCCCAGTCCTCCGTTTCACCATTTTCAATTTGCTTCAAGCCAATTTCAATTTCCTTTTTTTCCGCTTCGGTCAGCTCCAACCAAAAATCTTTTTTTTCCTTGGAAATTGTCTGGAGCAACTTGCCAATCAATTCTTTACTTTCTATTTCAAGAATTTGCTGAACCAACTGTATTTTCAGGGATTGCAGATCCATAATTACGCTTTAATCAAAGTTAACGAAAAATCCTGGGAACAAGTATTAGGCCCAAAAAGCTCAAATCCCCATACTGAATAAATAAAGGTCATCCCCGGAAAGATAGACCCCGCTGGCAAATCAATGCAAATTCACCTTATCCCATTCCGAACCGAATCATGAAGATAGAAGAGTGTGACGTATGTTCAGACTTATTGTATACGGTTGATCTTAGTATTTTCTTTGCCGGATACTATATGCATCTATAACGGTTAATTTTTGTTGGAATTCAAGGCTGTCATCTTCGATAACGTTTGCCAATAACTTGCCTGGTTCTTCAGGTTCAAATTTTTGGAGCCTTAGGTAAATTACACCGCCCGCCGGTTTAAATCCGTATTTAAAAATTAATTCTCCGTAGTCTCGATCAAATGTTACTATCGTTCTGTTTTCTGAAGAAGCAATGCTCATTACCTCTTCATCTTCAACTCCGGGGCATTCTCCCCCAACAAATTTAACATCAAATCCTTGTGCCTTTAGGAAATTAACACTGGAAATTGGAAAATTCTCATTTGCCAGAATTTTCATTAGGCGGTCTTACTCGGAAAAATTAATCCATCCTGGAGACATTCGTATACAAATGCAAATAGCGCCTGAATATCTTGTTTTTTGAGGCGAGGATAATTTTCCAGTAGTTGTTCCTCTGTCCATCCGGAAGCTAATCGCTCTATAAGGAATTCTACGGAAAGTCTGGTACCCTTAATTACGGGCTTACCGAGTAACACCGAAGGGTCTGTAACGATATGGTCTCTCCAATTCGTCATATTTCAAAATTACAATTTATACCCATTCGACATTCAAATTACCCGGTAAAATTCGAACAACCAATTGATGTGAGATAGGAAAGAGACCTTACGGCAAATTAACCTTATCCCATTCCGAGCCGAAGCCGGAGGAGTTGCCGGGGCGTTTTTGTTTGTATTTGGAGCAATCCAGCTCGATGGACAGGGGTTGCTGGGGTTCTTCGAACTTGGCGTCGTAGAGGATGCTCAGCGATTTGTCGGCATAAACTTTTTGCATAAAGAGCCCGAAGATCGGCATGGCCATCCGGGCGCCTTGGCCCAGCCGAATGCTTCTGAAGTGAGCGCTGCGGTCTTCGCAGCCCACCCAGGCGCCGGCCACCAACTGGGGTAAGACGCCCATATACCAGCCGTCGGAATGATTTTGGGTCGTACCGGTCTTGCCGCCCATTTCATTGTAAAGTTTGAAACGGAACCTTAATCCCGCTCCGGTTCCGTGATTGACCACATTCTTGAGCAATTGGAGCATGATATAAGCGGTTTGCTCATCGATCACCTCCTTTTTCTCCGGCGGGAATTCTTTGATCAGGTTGCCATTCTTATCCTCGATCCGGGTGATCATGATCGGTTTGGTGTAGAAACCTTTGTTGACAAATGTTCCGTATGCACCGACCATTTCATAAACCGAAAGATCCGGCGTTCCCAGGCATATCGAAGGATAGGGTTCGATCTCAGCGGTATCGATGCCCATGTTATTGATCAGATCGATCACGGGCTGCGGCCCCAGCTCATACATTAAGCGGGCAGTGATCACATTCGTGGATTTGGCCAGCCCTTCCTGTAAGGACCGCATACCACCATACTCATCGCCGGCCGAGTTCTTGGGCGTCCAGGGTTTTTGAATGCCGAATTTCCCGGCTTCAAAGGTGATGGGTACGTTGGGCACCTCAAAGCATGGCGACCAGCCTTCATGCACGGCCTTGGTATAAACGAAAGGCTTAAAGGTAGATCCTACCTGTCTTTTGGCCCGGGGATTGACATGATCGTATTTGAAATACTTATGGTTGATACCACCCACCCAGGCGCGGATATAACCCGTTTGCGGTTCCATGATCATGAAACCGGCCTGCAAAAAGTATTTATAATATTTGATGGAATCCAGGGGGCTCATCACCGTATCGATCTCTCCCTCCCAGGAAAAAACCCGCATAGATACCGGTTTGTTAAAATTGCTTTTGATCGAATCCGGGTCGAGGCCTTGTTTCTTCAGTGACCGGTAGCGCTCCGAACGCCGGATGGCCCGGTTGAAGATCCGTTCGATCTCTGCTTTTGTCAGGTTTTTATCGAAAGGGGCATGGGAATAGCCTTCCCAGTGTTTAAAAAACTCCTCTTGATGTGCTTTGAGATGTTCCCGGACGGCATCTTCGGCATATTGCTGCATTTTATGGTTCAGGGTGGTATAGATCTTCAATCCGTCTTTATAAAGGTTATATTGGGAACCGTCGACTTTTACGTTCTCCCGGCACCATCGTAGCAACTGCATCCGCAGATGTTCCCGGAAATAGGGCGCCAGTCCTTCATTGTGATCCTGGCGTTTAAAATTGAGGGTGATCGGTATGGCGATCAGCGAATCCTTTTCCGCATCGCTTAAAAACCCGTATTTGTTCATTTGGCTGATCACCACATTACGCCTTTTGAGGGAGGTTTCCGGGTTCCTGCGCGGATTGTACAGGGTCGTCCCCTTCAGCATGCCGATCATAACAGCAGATTCTTCAATCGTCAGCGAATCGGGCGTCTTATTGAAGAAAGTTTTGGCTGCCGCCTTGATACCATAGGCATTGTCGCCAAACGGGACCGTATTCAGATACATGGTCAGGATCTCTTTTTTGGTATAGCTTTTTTCCAACTTCACCGAGATGATCCATTCTTTAAGCTTTTGAAGGATACGCTCCAGCTTGGATTCGGGAATATTGTGAAAAAGATTTTTGGCCAACTGCTGTGAGATCGTACTGCCACCGCCGGCTTTTTGCTGCAGGATCACCGTTTTCACCATAACCCGGAACAATCCCCTGATGTCGATACCGGCATGATCGTAATACCTGACGTCTTCCGTCGCTACCAGTGCATTGATCAGGTTTTCGGAAAGTTCCTCGTAGCGGACGTTCGAACGATTCTGGAGATAATATTTACCCAGCATAATATGATCCGAAGTATAAACCTCCGAAGCCAGGTAACTTTTGGGATTTTCCAGGTCTTCGAACTGCGGCAATTCCCCGAAAGCCCCCTTGGAAATGCTGTAAAGTAAAATAACCGAAGCGATCAACGCAGTTAAGATAAGCGCCCAGAAAATGATGATGTATTTGAAGACCGGCGGTGCTGTTTTAGTAGGTGGCTGTTCCAATGGGCAGTAGGTTAATGCTGGTAATTATTCCTGAAGAATTGCAGGTATTGCTGGGGGTCTTTATTTTTCAATAAGGTATTGTAGTTCTTGGAGCTGATGGCAAACAGCTCATAGTCTTTCGAGGTCATTTTCTTGAACAGATCCTTGTTATTTTTGACATCCTTATAATAAGCTTCTCCTTTTTGCTTATTATCCAGCTTCTTAATAACGATCATATTCATGGATTGTGCCAGGACCATTTTGGAGATCTTCAACTTCTTCAGGCGATGAAATTTCGAATTATAATCCGATACCTCGTTCATCACATCCTGCAATTTGATCTTGGGATTCAGGAGCAGTACGATAATATAGTGATCGATATCTTCATCCATGGAAAACATACCACCATTGCCACGGTTCATTTTTTCCGGTAGCTTACTTTTTTGGCCGGAAGGCCTGATCAGGTAGGAGAGTATTTCCTGGGCCTTTGTTTTGACCTCATCTTCGGGGTAGTTATTGATCACCTGCTCCAAAGCGGACTTAAAGGCGGCTTTATCCTGGGTTTTGCCGATGGAAAGGGCTTCCAGGAAGGCAAATTTCGGTTTCAAATTGTTCTCTTTGAACAATTCGTCAGCCTTGGTTTTTCTGCGGATAACCTCCTCAAAGTTATTGTTCAGATAGAGGTCATAGGTCGCCGCATAAAACTTATGGAGATCCTGCTCTTGTTTCTTGTTTTTGTCGAGGTAGTTGGGGTTGTCGACCAGTTTGGCAAACAGGCTTTCGGGCTCTTCGTTACGCAACAGGTTTTTGTAGTGATTGGATTTACTGGAGTTTCCGATCTTGGCATATAACAGGTAGAGATTGTAATACACCTCTTTTTTGTATTTATTCTCCGGGTATTTATCCAGGAACTCCTCGAATGTTTCGATGGCTTTCGGCGTGTTTTGTAGCTTGTCTTTGTAAACATTGGCCAGGCTGTAGTAGGCGTCAAAGATCTTCTCTCTCGATGCCGCAGTCGCTTCATCCCCTACCGGTATGCCTTTCAACATTTCCGCTTTCAATTCCTCATCACTCATATTGCCCGAGGCCGCCAGCGAATCCGTGCCTTCCCCGTCGCCATTATTCGCGAACTGGAAGGATGATCTATCACTCCTGCGCCAATTGTCTTCCAGCTTCCGGCTGCCCCAGACATTTTTGAATTCGCTAAACCCCGATGACTTGGCGGAGGCATTGTAAAAATACCAGGTCGAGGCAGAGGCAATGGATTTTTTCACCCCACTATCGCTATCCTGGTTTTGATTAAAGAAGGCATTATCCTGGTTAATGGAATCTTCCGCTTCCTTTTCCCTTTTCTTGGCAATTAATTCATCGATCAGCCTTTCCCGCTGCTTTTTCGGCATAGCAGCCAGCTTCAGTAAGCTATCCTCGCGGTGGATGATATCCAGGTTTCGGACCAACTCCCCCAGGATACCGCCTCTCTTTTCGATAGACGCATAATTTTCGTGATCTTTCGGCAAGAAAGTCATGGTGCTGTCGTAATAGGATTTGGCCGGGATGTATTGTTCTTCCGCATAGTACAGCTCCGCCAGCTTCAGGTAAGACAAGGCCTTTTGTTTTTGGTTATCCCTACTGGTGCTCACCGACTTTTTCAGGTATTCTTTGGCCTGCTCAATATCGTTTTCTTTCAGGGCAATTTCCGCCATGGTATAGTAGATCTGGTCGAAATAGTCTTCATTTTTCTCATCTTTCAGCATTTTCTCCAGGATCTTCATGATCTCTTTGGTAGAAGCGCTGCCCTGACTGTCATAGGTTTTGGCAATATTGATCTTGGCATTGAATTCCATCTCATAAGGCGGCCTTCCCTTGAGCACCTGTTGAAAAGATTCCATGGCCATCACATTGTTCCCCTGGAGCTGGTAGATCTGGGCAAGGATGTACTGGTAACGGGTCCTCGCTTTCTTGTTTTTAGTGATCTCAATGGCCTTTTGTAAGGGCTCGATGGCATTATCATAGTCTTCCTGCTTCAGGAAGTGATAGGCATGAAGCACTTCCAGCTCCGGTTTGAGCTTTTCCGGGAAATCCGGCTCCTCGGTTTTGATCACCGTGATGATCGCCTCCGATTCCTCATACTTACCCATGTCGATATAGGTTTTGATCAACCACAATACCGACTCGTCCCGGATGGGTTTATGTTTCAGGAAATGAAAGAAGCCTTTCTTTTCTTTGGCTTCCTCACTTTCTTCCTCTTCCTCTTTTTTGGACTTGCTGGCCGAAGAAGTAGACTTGGGAACGGGTTTTTTAACCTTTTGGACAGGCTTTCTTTTGGGGGGTGGTTTTCTTTTTTTACCCGGTTTTCTACGCTTTTTCTTCTTATACGCCGGCTTTTTTTTAGGTTTTTTTCGCTTAACAACCTTTCTTTTGGGCGGTTTGCGCTTCTTTTTCTTCTTTTTAAACTTGGCCCGTTGTTTGGCCCGCTTTTTATCGATATCCTTAAATTCCGCATTGATATAATCGAAAGTTGCCAGGGCGTCGTCATGTTCTTTTTTCAGGTATAGCGCCTGGCCGATCAGGAGATAGGAGTCGTCGACCCACTTGCTGATCTCATGGATCTGGATCACGAAAGATGACTTTTTGATCACCTCATCCATATCCGGGTAAGCCGTGGAGGCATCTTCAATAGCGCTATAGGGATATATGGGTAATACTTCCTCGTAGTTGTCTTTATGGGAGGTATTCAGGTTTTTTAAACCGTTTTTTAGTTTTAACTTTGCGTGGAAATACCCGTTATACCTGGCAGTCAGGTTGTGGTAAGCCTCTTGTAATCGTGAAGGATGTTGCCGTGCCTTTTTTTTTGTGGAACAGGCCATTACCACAGTCAGGAGTATAATGATTACGGCGATATATCGAAAAACCTTCAAAGCGCGTTATTTATTCAATATATAACTGCTAAGTGTACAAAATTATTTTAAATTTTCGGTAAAAATCAATAAACTTTCTCCATTCGGAAATGGTAAAATCCAAGCGCAGACGGAAAAAGTTTATGGACTACCTGACCAGTCGTTACCGGCTGGTGGTTATGAATGACGATAACTTCGAAGAGCAGGCCTCTTTCAAGTTATCCAGGATCAACCTCTACCTGCTGATCAGCGTTGTATTGGTAGCCCTGAATATCATCATTGTGACCTTGATCGTGGTAACGCCGTTAAAGGAGTATATTCCCGGTTATGCCGATGTCAATATGCGCAGGGATATTACCCTGCTGAAGCTGAAGGTTGACTCCATGCATACCGAATTGGTGCAGAAAGACCTGTTTGTGGAGAATATCCGGAATATCATCCAGGGCAACATCGATACTTCACGGGTCGACACCAAAACCGAGACCATCAACCTCGAAGATCTGGATATCGAAGAGATCTCTTACGAAGATTCCATGTTAAGGGCGGAAATGGAAAGCGAAGATAATTACCGACTGATGTTCAGCGGCACAGCCACGGGCGCCAAGCAATCCATAGAGGATTATCATTTTTTCCCACCGATAAAGGGTTTTGTAACCTCGGATTTTAATAAGGCCAAGGCCCATTACGGGATAGATGTGGTGGCCCCGGAAAACGAATCGATCAAGGCTACTATGGACGGTGTGATTATCCAGTCGTCATGGACGTTGGATTCCGGATATGTTATTGGTATTCAACATGAAAGTAATTTAGTATCTTTTTACAAGCATAATTCGGTATTGTTAAAAAAAGTTGGTAGTTTTGTGCAAGCTGGGGATGTTATAGCTATTATCGGAAGTAGCGGTGAATTAACCACCGGACCCCATTTGCACTTCGAACTATGGCATAACGGTATCCCCGTAAACCCAGGACAATACGTTGCTTTTAATTAAAAACCGAGCCTATGTTTAGCAGTAACGGAAAAGACAATCAGCCTAAACCTGCCAAGAACGGGTCGAACGGTTCGGCACTGGTCAATTTGATCGGCGCCGGAACAAAGATCCAGGGAGAGGTCAACTCAGCCGGAGATATCAGGATCGATGGTAAAGTCAGCGGAGTTATTTCTTCCAGCGCCAAGATCGTGGTAGGTCCAACAGGTAATATCGATGGCGATGTAGTTTGCCAGAATGCCGATATTTCCGGGCATATCGAAGGAAAGATTGTCGTTTCTGAGTTGCTTTACCTGAAAAGTACTGCTCACATCGAAGGAGAGATCACGACCGCCAAGATCGTGGTTGAGGCAGGCGCCAAATTCAACGGTACCTGTAACATGGGAGTAAGCACAAAACCACAGGTTAAGCATGAGGAAGGAGCGGAGAAAACGCTCAAAAAAGCCACGGCCTAACAGCTATCTGAAGTATTCTGGTATCGCCTTCCAGATGATAGCGATCATTCTCATCGGCATTTGGGGCGGTATTCAACTGGATAACTATCTCCAATACGAATTCCCGGTTTTCACCCTTTCCTGCTCCGTTTTAGCAGTGATCATCTCTTTGGTTCAGATCATCAAACAAGTATTGAATGACTGATACTGCCTCTTTCCTGCTGAAGATGCTGCTGCTTACGGCTGTAGCCGCTGCTTTGATCCTTGTGCTGCAACAATTTTCATTTTTTAAGCCCTTACTGGCGCCCTCGTGGTTTAGCCTGGCGTATTTTTCCGTGTCTACGGCGCTGCTCTATTTTCTTGCCCATCAAGGGACCCAGTCCAGGCAACATGCAAAATTTATGGCCTTTATTTTCGGCGCCATGGGCATTAAGGTGATGTTCAGTGTGATCATCATTGTCGGCTATTATTTCATTTTCAAGCCGGGATCCCGGTTGTTTATCTTGCCGTTTTTGTTTTTTTATGTCGTTTATACGATTTTTGAAACCATCTATCTGGCCAAAGCGGCGAAGAAGATCAAGCTGGAATGATCTATAATTTATCTTATCGACAACCCCATGAGGAGCTACACCAGGTGTTGATCAATTATATGCCGGAAGCTTCCGTGGCCCCGGTAATAGCCCGGATCTACGAATACCGGTTCTTGTTGAAGATAACACGTCCCAGGAGCACTAAATTTGCGGATTACCGTCCACCGGTCAGGCGAACAGATCATTTGATCACCATCAATAACGATCTGAATCCGTATGCCTTCCTGATCACATTGTTGCATGAAATGGCGCACCTGGTTACCTGGGAAAAATACGGCAACCGGGTGAAATCGCACGGGAAGGAATGGAAGGCCGAGTACACGACTATCATTACAGCCTACCTGGAGTTTTTTCCTGATGGCCTGAAAGCCGGATTAGTGAAACATTTTAATCGCCCCAAGGCCAGTAGCTGCAGCGATCCCGGCCTTATGCGCTTGCTACGGACATTCGACCGGGAGGATGGCTCCTTTTACCTGGAAGAGCTGGAAAAAGACGCGCTTTTCCGGCTGTCGAATCAAAAGGTGTTCCGCAAAGGGGATAAGCTTCGGAAACGCTATGCATGCCAGGATATGGCAACGGGCAGGAAATACCTGGTAAGCGGGGTAGCTAAAGTATGGGCAGTGGAAGAGTCCGCTGAAGACTACTTGAAGTCGAAAGTTTCGACGAATGCGGTGTTGAAGTTGCCATTTATAAAATCTTCGTTGCGCATCAAGGCCTGATGAAAGGGCAGCGTGGTTTTAATCCCTTCGATCACATATTCCTCCAATGCCCTTGCCATGGTGGCTATGGCTTCTTCACGGGTTTGGGCAACGGTAATCACTTTTCCGATCATCGAGTCATAATTCGGCGGAATGGTATATCCCGCATATACCTGTGAGTCGACGCGAACGCCATGCCCGCCGGGTGCGTGAAAAGCGGTGATCTTACCCGGGCTCGGCCTGAAATCATTAAAGGGATCTTCTGCGTTGATCCGGCATTCGATGGCATGCAGCCTGGGGAGATAATCTTTCCCGGAGATCTTGATACCGGCGGCAATTTTGATCTGCTCCTTGATCAGGTCATGATCGATCACCTCTTCGGTAACCGGATGTTCAACCTGTATCCGGGTATTCATCTCCATGAAATAGAAATTCTTGTACTTATCGACCAGGAATTCGACGGTGCCGACGCTTTCATATTTGATGGCCTTCGCGGCTTTTTTAGCCGCTTCACCCATTCTTTTCCGGAGTTTGGGATCGACAAAGGGGGAGGGGCATTCTTCCACCAGCTTTTGATGCCGGCGCTGAATGGAGCAATCCCTTTCCGACAGGTGGCATACATTCCCTTTTTGATCGCCTGCGATCTGGATCTCTATATGCCTGGGTTCTTCGATAAATTTCTCTATATATATCCCGTCGTTGCCAAAAGCGGCGCCGGATTCCTGTTTGGCAGCGATAAAATTGCTTTCAATATCACTTTCTTTCCAAACCACCCGCATGCCTCGGCCACCGCCGCCAGCAGTTGCCTTTAGAATGACCGGATAGCCGATCTCTTTGGAAAGGCTTTTAGCTTCCGGAACATCTTTCACCAGGCCTTCGGAACCGGGAATAACCGGAACGCCGGCTTTCATCATGGTTTCTTTGGCGGTGATCTTGTCTCCCATTTTGCTGATCATTTTGGGAGTAGGGCCGATAAATTTTATACCATATTCATTGCAGATCTCAGCGAAATCGGCGTTTTCAGCCAGGAATCCGTAGCCGGGATGTATAGCATCGGCGTTGGTAATTTCCGCGGCTGCCATGATATTAGGCACATTGAGATAGGATTCGGAACTGGGTGCGGGGCCGATACATACTGCTTCATCGGCAAACCGTACATGCAGGCTTTCTTTATCGGCGGTGGAATAAACGGCAACGGATTTTATTCCCATTTCCTTACAGGTCCTGATGATCCGCAAAGCGATCTCCCCCCTGTTAGCGATCATTATTTTTTTAAACATACCGGTTGTAAGATTTTTTAACCTGGTCAGGAAGGATCAATTAGCAGCAAAGGTTGGTCATATTCAACCGGCGTAGAATTTTCGGCCAGTATTTTTACGACCTTCCCGGACACTTCAGCTTCGATCTCGTTGAATAGTTTCATGGCTTCGATGATACATACCACATCGCCCTGCTGAATGGTATCCCCAACCTTGATAAACGGATCCTTGTCCGGACCGGGCGACCGGTAAAAGGTGCCGATCATCGGGGAGGTAATGGTGATCAGGTTATTGTCATTGTCGGCTTCCTTTGCGGGCGGAGGGCTTGGGGCAGGCGCGGGTGGTTCCGGCGCCGGTGCTGCCGGTAAGGGTTGTGTGGGAGCAGAAGGCTGAACAGGAATGCTGATCGGTTGGTGAACGACCTCCGTTCTGCTGCTATCGGAAGCATCCACCTTTGCCTTGAGCGTGATCTTGAAATCTTTCTGCTCAATGCTGATCTCGGCAACATTGGATTTGTTAATGATCTTAACAAGTTCCTGTATTTCTTTAAGGTTCATATGTGGTCGATTTGAATTTTTCGTGGCTTCCGGAATTCG
Source organism: Chitinophagales bacterium (assembly GCA_028278085.1). GTDB lineage: Bacteria > Bacteroidota > Bacteroidia > Chitinophagales > JANQFB01 > JANQFB01. The sequence continues at coordinate 8,550 of JANQFB010000431.1, read as the reverse complement.
GTTTTTGAGGTTTCGGGATAATCCGGGGATTATTTAACCCGCTCAACATATTCATTGGTTCGTGTGTCAACTTTAATGGCCTCCCCTTCATTGATAAACAAGGGGATCTTGATCTCAGCGCCTGTTTCCAGGGTGGCGGCTTTGAGCGTATTGGTGGCCGTATCGCCTTTTACACCCGGTTCGGTATAAGTTACGGTCAGCTCAACAAATGGCGGTAACTCACATCCCAGGGGTTTTTCGGTTTCCGCATGAAATATGATCTCCACCTCCTGGCCTTCTTTCAGCATTTTTGGATTGCTAACCAGGTCCTCCCCGATAATCGTTTGCTCGAAGGTATTGTTATCCATAAAGCAATACCCCGAATCATCTTTGTACAGGTACTGATATTTCCTGGTTTCTACGCGGGCGGTATTCACTTTTACCCCGGCATTAAAGGTATGCTCCAGCACGCGGCCGGTCGTCAGACTCTTCAACTTTGTCCGGACAAATGCCCCTCCCTTTCCGGGCTTAACATGCTGAAACTCCACGATCTGAACGATATCGTTGTTAAATTCCAGGCAAAGCCCGTTTTTGAAATCCGCTGTCGAAGCCATAAGTTGTTTTCTTGAGGAAACTAATTTAAGAAATTATTTTTTTTCGTAGGCCCATTTCAAATAAATCGCACCCCAGGTAAACCCTCCGCCAAAAGCAGCGATGATCAGGTTGTCATTTTTGTGCAACTGGTCCTCCCATTCCCACAAACACAGGGGTATGGTTCCATTGGTCGTGTTACCGTAATGCTGGATGTTGATCATCACTTTTTCATCCGAAATACCCATTCGTCTGGCCGTTGCATCGATGATCCGCTTATTGGCCTGGTGCGGGACCAACCAGGCGATCTCCTCCGAAGCAAGGTTGTTTTTTTTCATGATCTCTTCCGCCACATCAGCCATTTTTGTAACGGCAAATCTAAAAACAGCCTGCCCTTCCTGGTAGACAAAGTGTTCTTTCGCATTGACGGTTTCATGGGATGCCGGCTTCACCGATCCGCCGGCTTTCTGGTGCAGATGCACCCGTCCGGCGCCATCGCTTTTTAAGATACTGTCGATGATGCCTAAACCCTCCGTATTGGGTTCCAGGAGTACCGCCCCGCCGCCATCGCCGAAAATAACACAAGTGGTACGGTCGGTATAATCGATAATGGAAGACATCTTATCGGCTCCGACCACCACCACTTTATCGTACATACCGCTTTCGATATATTTGGCGGCTGTGGTCATGGCATAGATGAAACCGGAACAGGCCGCATTGATGTCAAAACCAAAAGCATTGACAGCGCCGATCTTATCACAGATGATATTGGCAGTTGCCGGAAATTGCATATCCGGTGTTGTTGTGGCGCAGATCAGCAGATCGATGTCCGTCGCCTCGATCCCCCGTTTTTCCAGTAAGCCTTTAACCGCATTGGCACCGATCTCCGATGTGCCTTGCCCTTCTCCTTTCAATATCCTTCTTTCCCGGATACCCGTTCTGGTCAGTATCCACTCGTCGGTAGTATCCACCATCGTTTCCAGCACCTCGTTGGTTAGCCTGTATTCCGGCACCCAAGCATTGACCGCTGTAATCGCTGCAAAAATTTTATTCATTTCGGTTCGGGGGGATTTGGGAGATTAGGTGAATACGTTCTTGAATATACCGACCAGGTTGGAAGCAACCAGATCTCTGGTTAAAAGGATCATATTTTTTATGGTTTTGGCATTGGAGATGCCATGACCGATCACAACCGGGGCGCTGACCCCCAAAATAGGCGTCCCGCCATAGTCTTCATAATTGAAGCGGTCAAAATATTCATCCTTGATCTTCCTTTCCCGCACCATTTCATAAATGGATTCGGCCATTTTAAGGACGATATTCCCGGTAAAGCCGTCGCAAACAATTATATCGGCTTTTTCATTGAAGAGGTCCCTGCCCTCGATATTACCGATGAAGTTGAATTTATCCGTGTCTTTCATCAGGGGATAGGTGGCCTGGGTCAGCAAATTGCCTTTGCTTTCTTCTTCCCCGATATTCAGCAAACCCACTTTTGGATCGGGGATATTAAAAACATGTTTGGCATAAAGCGACCCTAGAATGCCAAATTGGTAAAGGATATCGGGCTTACAATCCGAAATAGCTCCTACATCCAGGATAATACCGAATCCTCCGTTGATCTTTGGCAGCAACGAAGAGATCGTCGGGCGGATGACGCCCGGAATATTTTTGATGGAATAGATGGATGAGACCAGCATCGCGCCAGTATTCCCGGCGCTTGCAAACGCATCCAGTCCGCCTTTTGCGAGCATCTGAAAACCAACGGATATGCTTGAATGCTTCTTTTGAGCCACCGCCCGGGTAGCATGTTCGCCCATTTCAATGACTTCCGGTGCATGGACGATCTCAAAATCAGACGGGTCGGCGCCTGCCGATACCAGGTTTTGCTTGACCACCTCTTCCTGACCGATCAGGATCAGCTCCAGATCCTGCCCGGTTTCCTCCGCTACCAATAAAGCGCCTTTGACAGTTTCTTCCGGCGCAAAATCTCCACCCATTATATCGATGCCTATCCGCATAAGGGTTGTTTGGGGTGCTTAATCAGGATTGGCTTAGCTGAGGCTGTCTTTCTCTATGGCCAGTTGACCTTTGTAATGACCGCATTCCGGACAAACCCTGTGATATAGGGTAGGGGAACCGCAATTCGCACAATTGATCACATTCGGCGCCTCGGCTTTGTAATGGGTTCTCCTTTTACGGGTCCTTTGTTTGGAAATTTTTCGCTTTGGATGAGCCATTTCGATTATTTTTTAAGTTTATTCAATGCGTCCCATCTGGGATCGGACTTTTTTTCGGTTTTTGATTGTTGATGACGGTTCAAAATGTTTACCACGTCGTTGGAACAGGTATAATTGCCATCCTTATCAATGGGATGTGTTCTTTGGATCGGTACACTCAAGTTTATGTATTCATATAGCAACTGACGGATATCAAAGTGGGTGTCGTGGGGGGAGATAAAGATCAGATCATGTTCTTCTTGGGTTGTTTGAGGCTGCGTTTCCGTATATTTTACGATGACCTTGTATTTCCCTTCGACAGGAAGATCAAATAGTTCCAGGCACCGGTCACATTCTGTTTCAACACTTCCAACGATATCGAAATTAAAATAAAAGAAATCCGTTTTTTTATCCAGTGTAAATTTTACCCGGATCGCCGCACGGCTGATCGGGGAATGCTTAAAGTCCTCAAAAAAATCCTGCCCGATCGAGTAGTTAAACACATGAATACCTTGTTTTAACCCCGTAATCGGTATAAGATATTGATCATGTGTCTTCAAGATTCAACAGAAATTTTGAGGACAAAGAACGCAAAGGTACAAAATCCTCCAATAATACGGATTAGATCAGGCAATAAGTTGGATAAAAATATCGCTCAAACAGTTTCTTCCCGGAGCGCCATTTTTTGCAGCGGATTTTTCCGGGATTCAAAATAACGGGACCGCTGCCGGTAAATATCGATAGCGGCGAAAATGGCGGACCGTAATGAGCTTTCGGAAGCTTTGTTTTGCCCGGCGATCTCGAATCCCGTACCATGGTCGGGGGATGTTCTGATCACCGGTAACCCGGCCGTAAAGTTGACCCCACCACCAAAAGACAAGGCCTTGAATCCAACCAGGCCCTGATCGTGATACATGGCCAATACACCGTCGAATTTCTTGAAATGACCGGCCCCGAAGAAGCCGTCGGCGGGAAACGGGCCGAATACCAGTTTGTTGTCGGCCTGCACGGCTTCGATCGCCGGGGTGATCTCTTCTTTTTCCTCCTTACCCAGTAAGCCCTCGTCTCCCGCATGCGGATTGAGGCCCAGTACCGCTATGGTCGGATTGTCCTTGCCGAAATCCTTGATCAGGGATTCATGAAAAATATTGAGTTTGTTGATCAAACGCTGCTGTTTGATCTTGCCGCCAACATCTTTCAGGGACACATGATTGGTGGCCAGCCCGATGCGGAGGTCATCGCTGATCATCATCATGAGGCTCTCCTCGACACCGAAGTATTCGGTAAGGAATTCGGTATGACCGGTAAATTGCTTGGTATTGGTTTGCATCGACCCCTTATGTACCGGGGCGGTAACCAGCGCATCGATCTTACCGGTCTTCAGATCATTTGCCGCAAAATCCAGGGCGATATAAGCATATTCGCCGGCAATATCGGAGGCTTCGCCCATGGTTATCGGCACTTCTTCTTCCCAGCAGTTGAAGATATTGACCGATTTGGGGTTCAGCCGGTCGAGGCTTTTGATGATGTTATAGTTAAAGTTGCTGATATTCAGCGCCTTCCGGTGATAGGAAATGGCTTTTGAAGAACCATAGATAACCGGCGTGCAGTGGGAAAGGATGCGGTTATCGGTAAAGGTTTTGATAATGGTTTCAATGCCGATACCATTGATATCACCAATGGTAATGCCTATAGTCGTTCGTGGCTTACTCATGCGTTTCCGACATGCTTTTGAGAAAATGGTACAATAAACGGACCCCGGTACCTGTGGCATTCTTACCCCTGTAGCTATCCAGGTTATCCAGGAAAGCCACACCGGCAATGTCGAGGTGCAGCCATGGATAATCGGTAAAATGTTCCAGGAATTTGCCGGCGGTTATTGCTCCGGCCTCCGTCCCTCCGATGTTTTTCAGATCAGCTATGTCAGAATTTAACTGGGATTTGTATTCATCCCAGAGTGGAAATTCAACTAATCGCTCATGGACCAGCTCACCGTATTCCATGAGCTTTGCTTTCACGGCTTCTCCTGCAGTTCCCATCATCACCATCCCCAGGGGTCCGATAGCCCGGGAAGCTGCTCCGGTTAAAGTGGCAATGTCCAATACGAGCTCCGGCCGGTACTTTTGGGCATAGCTAAGGGCATCGGCCAATATCATCCTTCCCTCCGCATCCGTATTTAAAACCTCTACGGTGTAGCCATTATGCATATTGATCACATCGCCGGGGGTATAGGCGTTTTCTCCCGGACGGTTATCCGTAGCCGGGATCAGCCCGATCACATGAAGCGGGATATCGTTTTTCGCCAGACAGGAAATGGCGCCGATCGCTGCCGCAGCTCCTGCCATATCGCTTTTCATTTTATCCATCGAGTTGGGTGTGGCCTTCAAGCTTAAGCCTCCCGTATCGTATACAATACCTTTTCCCACCAGGATAACCGGATTGTTATTGACCGGTTTCGAGGGTTTCCATTCCAGGATATTAAAGGTGGGCGGATGCTGGCTACCGGCATTTACCGCTAAAACACCTCCCATTTTCAAGGCTTCGATCTTCTTCTTGGTTAAAACGGTGGTGGAGAACCCGGATTCTTTGCCAAGCTTTTCGATCTCGGCGCTGAACTGAAGGGCGGTTAAATAGGATAAGGGTTCGTTGACCAGATCCCTCGCCTTTACTGTAGCCCGGTGGATTTCATTCAATTCCCTGACCGCAGCTTTGCGGCCGGCGGCAGCCTTAATTTTGATGGTGCTTAAAGGCGCTTTCAGCTTTTTTTGATCCTGCTTGTATTTGAGGAATTGATAATTGCTCAAGCTTAAACCCTCCGCCACGGCAAGATCGATATCGGGAGCAGCACTATCGCTAATGATGGTTATCGATTTGATCTTGTTCTTTTTGATACCCGCTAATAGCAGATGTCCCGTCTTCCTGCTTTCTTCAAGAACTTCATATTTGTCGCCGTCCGGAACACAATAGATATAGATCATCCGGTTGTATTGATTGATGGGGACGATCTTTTCCTGCTGCCCGATCAACCGGTTGGCATAAGTCCGTTCATTTTTTGACAAAGGAAGCTTTTTCAATTGATTAGCGTCATCGATAACCCATATCAAATGATCGCCTTCCTTGACAGAAGTAGCAACTTGGATAGCAGTACTCATTTCGACAGTAGCAGATGATTAGCCCACAAATTTAAATATTAAATTGGAAATAACCTGAAAGGTAGTAAAGCCGGTCGCCTGACAAAATCGTAATTTTGCCGGGCCTGCCCGCAATGCCATGATCATCAGAAAAAAACACCTCGGACAACATTTTTTACAGGATGAGAACATCGCTAAAAAGATCGTCCGGTCGGTCAAAGATGCCGGCGATGGATCCGACGTCCTGGAAATAGGGCCCGGAAAGGGGGTGTTAACTGCTCTTTTGCTGCCCATATATGGCCCGAGGCTGAAGGTAGTGGAGATCGACCCGCAAATGATAGCTTACCTGAAACATCACTTGTCGTTGACCGACGAGCAGATCATTGCCAAAGACTTCCTGTTGACCGACCCTGCGCAATTGACAGCCCAACAGTTGACGATCATTGGAAACTTCCCGTACAATATCTCCTCCCAGATCATGTTCAGGATCCTCGATATGAAAGACCGGGTGAAAGGGATGGTGGGCATGTTCCAGAAGGAGGTAGCCCAACGGCTATGTTCCAAGCCCCATCAAAAAAGCTATGGCATTTTAAGTGTACTGACGCAAACCTGGTATGACGTTGAGTATTTATTTGATGTCAGCAAAAGCTGTTTTGCCCCGCCTCCGAAAGTAGAATCGGGTGTCATAAGGATAGCCAGGAAAGCCCTTCAACCCCAGGTTGATCCACAACATTTGACCGGGGTGGTAAAGGCTGCTTTTAATCAAAGGAGGAAGACGCTTAGAAATTCCCTGAGCCAGTTTGAGCTCAGTCAAGTCGAGGCCAACCTGCTCAAGGCCAGGGCAGAAGAGCTTAGTACGGAACAGTTCCTGGCCCTGGCACAAAAGATCCCTCCTTATGCATAAAGAAAAAATAACCCGTATCCTTGCGGAAAAAACCGAAAAAGCAGACAGCGAGAACACCAAAATATAGATATAAAGCGAGCTTCGTTCGATATCAATTGGAATAGTCCGCTTATCAATTGCTTTTGTAGGAATTAACACTTAAATCTAAATTAGTACTCCACAATAAAATATTATATTTGGGGAAAATTCCCGGATATAAATATTTATGGGTAAAAAATTTCCTTCTTTTATTGGGAATAAAAATGTTTTGTTGTTAATTTGCTGCCCCCGGCAGTCTAAATATTATTAAAAAATATAAATTATTCTTTATGAAGCGTATTCTCTACACCCTAATAATTGTTAGTCTTGGTGTCTCCGGCGCTCTTGCACAGATAGGCGAGATAAATGGTAGGATAACCGATAGAGAAACCGGTGATGGTATTCCATTTGCCAATATCGTTGTCGAACAAAACGGCGCTTTGAAGGGCGGTACTACCACTGATTTCGATGGAAATTACTCCGTGAAACCGATCACTCCGGGAACTTATGATGTCAAAGTATCTTATGTGGGTTACCAGAGTTCCGTTACCCAGGGTGTATTGGTAGAAGCCGATAAGATCACCTTCCTCAATCTGTCCTTAACCTCCAAGGCGGAAATGCTGGATGTTGTGGAGGTTGTGGATTATAAGGTACCGCTGATCAGTGAGGATGAAACTTCGACCGGTCAGACCATTACTAAAGAGGAAATAGAGAACCTGCCGACAAGAAATGTTCAATCGATCGCTTCCACCAGTGCCGGGGTATTCCAACGGGATGAAGGTGACGCACTGAATATCAGGGGCGCCAGGGGCAATGGTACCGAATATTATATCGATGGTATCCGGGTACGCGGCTTGAGTGCGGTTCCGGCCACTGCTATCGAACAGATGACCACGGTAACCGGTGGTGTTCCGGCGCGGTACGGAGATGCCACAGGGGGTATTATCAATATCACTACCCGTGGCCCGTCTAAGAACTTCTATGGAAGCCTGGAATTGATCTCCTCAGAAATGTTCGATTCCTATGGCCATAACATGGTCTCGGGTAATTTATCCGGACCGATCCTCCTGAAAAATAAGGGTACGGAAAAGGAAAAATCCTTTTTAGGCTTTTTTATTGCCGGTGAATACCTGAGAGAAAAAGATCCCGATCCTTCTGCCATCGGTATGTGGAAGATCAAAGATGAAGTGCTGGATTCCCTGGAACAGTTCCCCCTGGAGCCGGATGCTACCGGCCTGGCTTTTACCAGGACTGCGGAAAAGATCAATATGACCGACCTGGAGAAGATACCCTTTAAACAAAATATTCTGGCGCATTCCGTCAACATGAGCGGTAAAGTGGATCTGCAGTTGAGCGACAATGCTTTTTTTACGCTCGGAGGTACTTATAGCTACCGGAATAATCACGGCTATGTTTATGTATACTCCTTATTTAACCCCAGGAACAATCCGCAAGTGATACGGAGTACTTACCGGGGTTATGCCCGTTTTACCCAAAGATTTGGTAAAAGTGAAACGGAATCTGAAGACAGTGAAGAGAATTCTGCTTCCTACCTGCAAAATGCTTTCTATTCCATCCAGGTCGATTATACCAAGGATAAGTCTACTGTCCAGGACGATACTCATGGAGATAATATCTTTAACTACGGCTATATCGGTAATTTCGAAACCTTCCGTCAGCCGATCTACGCATTCGATACGGATACCCTCGG
>JANQFB010000511.1 GCA_028278085.1 Chitinophagales bacterium | reverse complement strand
GGCCGAAACCGAATTCGGGGACGGTAGAACAAAAAATGGCCGTTACCGGCGCATTCATGGCCGTAGCCATATGCAGGGGGGCGGAATCATTGACATAATTCATGGCGGCATGCTTCATCAATGCTGCCGATTCGATCAGGTTCAACACCCGTGTTAAATTGATCACCCGCTTATGACGGGATTTACGCCCGATATAATCGCAGGCTGTCCAGTCCCTTTGACTGCCCAGCATATAGATGGTCGTATCGGGATCGATGCGGTCGCATAATCGGATCCAGTTTTCTTTAGGCCATTGCTTCGTGAACCAGACGGAATTCGGCGCCATACATACATAGGTTTCTTTAGTGGCTACCTTGTCGAAATTCCTGGCGGAAGGATAAAGCCTGGGCCTGACAAAAGTATCATCCGTCAAATGGTGGACCAGGGAGAGCACACGATCCACCTCATGTATGGAGGTGGTTTGGTCGCCGAACCGGTGCCAGATCTTATTGCTGAAGAACAAAGACAAAGGATTTTTCCGGTAACCCACGGTATGAGCGGCGCCCGACAAAACAGTGATCAACCCGCTGCTCATAAAACGGTGAACGTTCACCACTAGGTCATAGCGGGCAGCTCGGATCTGCCAGATCAGCCGGAGCAATCCCAGTTGCTTAAATCCTTTCTTATCCCAGGTCCAAACCTTGGTCAGGTAAGGGTGATCCGTCAACAAGGCCTCATTCCCCTGCCTCACCAACATATCCATGCGGGCATCGGGGTATTGCTGATGCAGCTTTTCCAGGATGGCGGTTGCCAGGATAACATCACCGATAAACGCTGTTTGTATAACCAGGATCTTATTCATAATGCGCTTCTATCACTCAATTATTTGAATGGGGTTTGCCGGAAAGTTTTATCAATTAGGAAGTACTTACAAGGTTTGGGCCGGGTGGCGGCTTGCCCGGGATGGCCAAGGCCTCCGGTTGACCAACCGAAAAATGGTTGGATCGGAATAAAAATAAAAACAAGCCGATATCCATTAACG
>JANQFB010000384.1 GCA_028278085.1 Chitinophagales bacterium | reverse complement strand
TTTTCAGGCCTTCTACCTGGGATCCGACAGCCACCACTTCGGCCAAAAAGTCCGAACCCAGCGCGTAGTAAAGCACTTTATCTTCCGCGACGCCCTTCTGGCACAAGCCGGAATAAGCCAGCATCAAGCCCTTTTCCCGGTAATTGTAGGAGAATGCTAATTTGCGGACCAGGACATTTCTTTTATGCTCCGGCTGTTTCCGGTCGAAGGGAATGTCCGGTGTTTCGATCAAAGCCACCCAAACCGGAACACCATCGATCTCGATGCGTGCAATGGAATCATTGCCGGGCATAAGATCACGGATATTCGAACTGCAGATGACTACTTCTTGCATGTATTATCATTATTGTCCGATTAAAATAAAAAGGGAATCCTCAAACTATCACCGAATTAACCGTTGATCAAAAATCTTGGGGTTGCTATTTGTAATTTTATATTGTATTCGAAAATGCCGTGAAGAATAACGAACAAGGATTAACGATTTAAGAATTAAGAAGTTGGTTATCAGCAACATACTTCAAAAATCGTTAATCGGTGTTCCTTGTTCTTAAATCAAATTATAAACAATTTCACAACTATCTATAATTCCCCGGGCGCTACTGATACGTTGTCAGCCATATTGTTCTGTAGATATCAAAAAAAGAACCCCTGGCCATACAGCCTCGGGGTTCATGTGTCAATGGGGTTTGCTGAATGAAGGATGGTTATACATAGGTGTTCTTCCTGGTCTCAATCCCTGATCCAGGATCAAATTCAGAGATCCAGGCCCCGCAAGACGGGCATCGGGTTAAATACACATAGCGCCCGGATTGCTGTAATCTTCGCTGCGGCAATCATTTTTCGTCCGGCATTCATTGCCTTCCGTGAGATCACAGCCGACAAGCGAATTGCATCCGGTATCCTCTTTCGTATGCCGGTTGCTGGCAATATCTTCAATGGCATCGGAAAGGGCAACGGACAAGGTAACCAGCACACAATAAGGGCCGCCGGTAATAAAGCCGCCTTTCATGGTCTTTTTGTTGGTTTCGTTCAATTGGGTAACAAAACTTTGGACTTTTAGTTCTTCCAGCTTAAGTTTTTTCTTTTTCATGGGATTCAATTGATTTTAACATCTATAAATATTCGCCCGGAACTATACACACATAGCGCCCGGGTTACTATAATCTTCGCTCCGGCAATCGTTTTTTGTCCGGCATTCATTGCCTTCCGTGAGGTCGCAGCCGACCAGGCTGTTACAGCCAGTATCTTCCTTGGTATGCCGTCGACTCGCAATGTTATCCAATTCATCGGTCAACCAAACCGACAAGGATATCAGGGCGCAATACGGACCGCCGGTTACAAAACCCCCTTTCATCGTTTTTTTGCTTTTTTGGTCAAGTGAGGTAACAAAGCTTTGGACCTTTAATTCTTCCAGCTTCAAGGTTTTCTTTTTCATGGGTGTATCATTTAATGATGAGGATCTGTCAATTTCAGGTTGAAAATTAGCCGTCCGCAGTGGCATGCACAAATGCGAAATCCGCTAATCTTACATTTCAAAAGAACCAGACTTAATGCTCCACCCCGGCATTTTCCAGGGCATGACGGATCGGAAGGGTATAGGTATGAACCGATAGTTGTTCCATGAGCCGTTGATGAAAATGAGCCAACCGGCTGTGATCGATAAAATCGCTGCGGTGGTCTTTAAACAACTGAAGCGCCGATTGAAAAGCGTGGAGAAAATCCGGATCATTTTCCGCCGCATCCAAATGAAAGGATAGCTTTTCATGTGCCAATCTGCGGGCAATTTCCTCCCGGTCGAAGCAATTGGTTCCGATGGTAACCGCCGGCTTTTGATAAAGGATGGGATAATGATAGATCCCGCTTCCGCAGTGGTGGATCATCAGGTCGACCCTGGCAGACAAATAGTCCATCGGACAAAAGGGATCGTGCAGGAAAAAAGCTTCCTCCTGTGGGGATATCTGTCCGGGATCAACCGTCGAAATAACGGCAAAACCATTTTGCAGCATCCACCTCACCGCATCTATCAAGACCGGGGCAGCTTCTTCTGCCAAACCCATGGTAAAAAATACCACGGGCTTTCCGGCCGCCTTCATGGCCTTAAAAAAACGGTCGAAGATCTCCTCGCGGGCAGCCGGTAGCTGATCCGACATCAAAAGGGGACCGCAAAAAAAGAAGGATGGATCGGCTTGCCACATAGGCGGGAGTCGTTCAATTTCCGGGATGCCGGGTACAACTTTGGTAACCTTCGTGAATGCTTCGATCTGGCGTTGGCCCGTAGCTTCCATCGCCCTGGCAGCTAACAAGGGATGATCTTTTATCCAGTTTTTCCATCCGCTATGGGTATAATGGGGAGGCCAGACGCCGGGTTCCCGGTACATACCGGCCCTGTACATCGTGATATGGGCCACTGGGAATCCTTTTTTAGCCAGGAAGGTGGTGGCATTACCATCATCGAAAACGATATCCGGTTGCCAGGCATGGTAGCATTGTTGCTCCTTTTGCAGCAATTCATCGAGGCTTCCGCTGTAATCGATGTCTAGCACGGGCACTCTGGCCTGCCGGAAGGTTTGATGATCTCGCCCGGGCAACAGGAATGAGGCCCGGATCCCGGGAGATTCTTTGAGCAGCCGTTGACCATATACATATAGTGGGATCTGGTGCGATAAGCCACCGTTCGATGCGGGGATAAACAGTATCTTCAGTTCACCCATGCGGGTATCATTCCCTCCCCCGGTTAAATTTTCCAACGGCGTGCTTGCCATCATTGCGGTGCTTTCTTCGTTTGTTTTCAGCCATTCGATCCCATCCTCCGGGCATGGCTTAACCGATCCTTATGATGGTATGAAAATTAGTCGCAATGGGCTAATTATTTGAAAACAAAATAAACTTATACTTACAAATCAAATCACTATATGATTATCAGATTATAGCATTAATTGTGTAATCATCACCCCCTTTTCTTACAATTCAAAATTTATTATATTTATGACAGAACCGATGGCATTTCCGCCGTATCAATTGAATCATTTGTTAATTTTGGTCATATGGCAAAAGGCATTTCAACAGATCTCTTTGATCTGGTGAGCTCCCTGAGCAGAACGGAGAAAAGGTATTTTAAAGTATTCGCCGCCAGACATGTCAGCAATGGCGATAATAACTCTTTGAAGGTATTCGATGTCGTGGATAAACAAGTGGCCATCGGCCAATACAATGAAAAGGAGATCCTGCAAAAATTCAGGAAGGAGAAGTTCATTAACCAGTTGCCTCGCGTTAAGAATTATCTGCAGGAATTGATCCTAAAGAGCCTGGCTCAATATCATGGGGAAAAAACCGTTACGGCAAAGCTCAATCACTGGATCATACAGATCGAGATCTTATATAATAAAGGGCTTTACAAGCATTGTGGTAAGCTGATCGCCAAAACAAAATCCCTGGCTGAAATGCATGAGCTTTGGCCGATATTGCTAACCGCCCAACAATGGGAAAGACGGTTGGTCTTGTCGGGGATATATCCGGAGGTCAACCCGGAAAAATTCAAGCAGCTCATGAGCGAGGAAGAGAAGATCATCCGGCGCATCGGCCACCTGAACCTGCGTTGCGAAAGTCTTTTCCTGGGTGAAGATAACGGCAGCCCACGGCCCAAAATCGATCAACCTACCGAACCATTCGTGCCCGATGAGGCCGGGCATTCGGCAACCAGCTTTAAAGAGCAGGTATACAACCATTACCTCAAAGCCACCCGGCATTTTGAGAACGGACGGCACAAAAAAGCCTATCATTATTCGAACCTGCTAATACAATTATTCGAATCCAAACCGGAATTACTGAAAGAACAGGTCAAGAATTACCTCATCAGTTTAAGCAATCACATTACCCTATGCTTCCAATCCGGTAAACACCTGGAGCTCCTGCAATCCTTCAACCGGCTGCATTTGTTTTTGTCTGATAATACCCTTACCATACCGCCGGGGATCCGGGCGAAATTGTTTATCCATTCCTATATCATCGGTCTGCAATCCTATCTGCAGAAAGGTATCCCGGATGAAGAGACCCAAATGGCTGCCAAGATCGAAGAGGGCTTGCAGGAGTTGAAACCCCATATCAAACCGGAGGCTTTAAAATTGTTGTTTTACAATACGGCTTATTATTGCTTTGTATCGGGCGCTTACGAATCGGCGCTGGACTGGGTGAACAAGGTGCTGAACGATACCTCTGACAAGATCAGGCCGGATATTCACTGCCAGGTTAAGATCCTGAATATCCTGATCCATTTCGAATTGGGCAATTTTTTGTTGATCGAAAACCTGATCGTTCCTACCAAACGGTTTCTGGTTAAAAAAGGATTTAACGGCGCCATTGAAAAAGCCATCCTTGATTTTTTCCAGCACCGGGTTTTGAAAGCAGGCTCTCAAAAAGAAATAAGCGCACAACTCAATATCCTTCGTACGCAACTCTATGATCTATCTCAACAGACAAAGCACCTGCTGTATTTCAACTATTTTTCCTGGATCCACAGCAAGGTTCACGGAAAAAGATTTATTGATGTTGTTAAACAAGATCAGGATTATCCGCTGGCTAAAGTATAACCTATGAAATATAGATACCTGCCCATAGTGGCATGGCTGCTAGGCAACCTATCCGTATCGGCTAACCCGAATGTCGACAGCCTCCGGGAGGCATTGACCACCAATATTCCGGACACTCAAAAAGTGCTGACCTACCAGGCATTGTTCCGGGCGTTGAAGAAAACCGACACCGACCTGTCAAAGCATTATACCTTAAAGGGTCTGGAATTGTCAAGATCCATCGGTTACCAAAGAGGTATGCTTATTGCTCAATTGAACATGGGAGAAATTCTTTCCATGGAAGGCCAGTACGAGGAATCCAATCACACGCTCCGGGCAACGCTTGAAACTTCCAAGACTTTGGGCTATCAAAAAGGTATCGCAGACGCCTATGCGATCATGGGATGGAACCATAAAGACCTGGGCAATTATGAAGCATCCCTGGAAGATATCCGGAAATCCATGGAGATCCTGGAGATCCTGAAAGACAGTACCAGACTGGCTTATTCGATCAACAGCATGGCCACGGTTTATTTGCGAACAGGTGATTTTCAAAAATCTCTTAAACATTACCGGCAGGCGGAAGCCATTTTCCAACTACTGAACGATTCTTCCGGTTTATCCAGGACCTGCAGCAATGCCGGCCTGGCCCATTTCCAGCTCGGGGAATACGAATTGGGATTGGCAAGTTATCTCAAGGCGCTGAAGATCAAAGAAAAACTGGGAGACAAGCGGAGTATTGCCTATACCTATAATAATATTGCCCTGATCTATGATGTCCAGAAGAATTATGAATCGGCATTGGAAGCCCATAAAAAAGCCCTGGATCTCAGGAGCGAAGTATCCGATGACCGGGGTATTGCCCATTCCCTGAGTAACATCGGGATCACCTATGGCCATCTCAACAAACATGAAACTGCCCTGGCGCACTACCTGGAGGCGCTTAAGATCTACCAGGAGCTCAATGATGCGAGATTTATCAATATCGCCTACCAAAATATCGGCAAAGCCTATAATGCTTTAGGCAGGTACGCTGAAGCCGACGAATTTTTTCAAAAAAGCTATCATTATTTTCATGCCAACGGCGACCAGCATGGACTCGCCAAACTACAGAACAATATCGCTTTCAATTACCTCGATCAACATAAGACGCAAAAGGCGATCGACTATTTCAGGAAGAGCAGCAGCAATAGTTTGAAGATCGGCGCCCGGCAAATTACCAAAGAAGCCTATGAGGGCCTGGCGGAAGCCTACGTCCAACTAGGCAATTACAAAAAGGCGTATGCTTATAAAGATCTGTTCATCGATATCAAAGATAGCCTGCTGAATGCCGAAAACAGCCGTGCTATTGCCGAAATCCGGACCAAATACGATACGGAAAAAAAAGAGAACGATATCATGCTCCTTCAACAGCAGAACAACATTAAAAACCTTGAACTGGCGCGGAAAGAGGCCATTCTGAAGAAAAAAAGTATCATCCAGTATGCTTCCCTGTTCAGCGGGGGGTTTGTCCTAATCATCGCCTTCCTGCTCTATAACCGGTACCGTCTGAAGAAGAAAGCCAATCTAAAACTATCCGATGCCAACCAACAATTGACGGCCTCCAACCAACAGTTGGAAGAAGAAAAGAACAAGGCCAACCGCTTGAGACTGAGGGCAGAAAAATCGGAAAAGATCAAAGAGGAGTTCCTCGCCAAGATGAGCCATGAGATCCGGACGCCTATGCATGGTATCAACGGCATGACGCAACTGCTATCGAATACGGGATTGGATGATGCCCAGGCCAAATACCTGGGATTTATTAAATCATCCGTTAGTCATTTATTGGTTATTGTCAACGATATCCTGGATTTCTCAAAGATCGAAGCCGGGAAAGTAACTTTCGAAGCGATCGACTTCAACCTGCCCGGATTTCTCGAAAATCTCCTGCAAGCCAATAAATTCAAAGCCGAAGAAAAGGAATTATCCCTTCACCTGAAAACAGATCCGAATATCCCGGCGGTGATCAATGGCGATCCTGTCAGGCTGAACCAGATCCTGCTGAACCTGCTGAACAATGCGATCAAGTTCACTGAGCAGGGCAAGGTAAGCATAGGGGTAAACCTGCGGGCCGAAACCAAAACTTCCGTGGACCTGCGCTTTACCGTTGAAGATACCGGCATCGGCATTCCCAAAGACAAATTGGATAAGATCTTTAAAAGTTTTACCCAGGCAGAAACCGAAACCACCCGCAAATACGGCGGAACCGGTTTGGGTTTGAACATTGCCCGTCAATTGGCGGAACTACAGGGCGGTAAGATCCGGGTCAGCAGCAAGCCGGGGCAGGGATCGACC
>JANQFB010000362.1 GCA_028278085.1 Chitinophagales bacterium | reverse complement strand
TTTATCGGCGGCATCTTATGCCAGGTATACTTTCCGGTCCACCCCTTAATCGTATATCCCGGATTGATAGCGGGCTTATTATGGCTGTACCTGACACATGTTAAACGGTTGGTCTCTTACCGGCTTCACTGGATCAACGGATCGGTATATTATATGCTGATGCTGGCAGTCGGTATGATCCTTACCGGCGAAACAACGGTATCTCCTGACTCCCGCATATCCAAAGAAGGATTTATGGTCATGCGGATCGATGAACCGTTAAAGGCCACGGAACGATCTTACAAGGCCATCGTTAGTCTCCGGCAGATGATCCGGGAAGGATGTCCCCTGCCGGTCAGTGGGAAAGCGGTGATCTATTTGAAAAAGGACAGCCTTCCGCTTGCCTATGGTGACCATATCCTGACAAGCGGCAAATTATCGGAAGTACCGGGCCCCGGGAATCCCGGTGAATTCGATTATAAAGCCTATCTGGGCCGTCAACAGATCCATCATCAAGCTTTTTTGGCACCCGGCGACTGGGTCAAACTGCCGATCAACGACGCCCATTGGCTGGCTGGAAGCGTATATCATATCCGGAATATACTGCTTCAGCAACTCGACAAACATCTTTCCGGAACCAATGAAAAGGCGGTCGCTGCAGCCCTGATCCTGGGTTACAAAGACTACCTGAGCCCGGATATCAAAAAGGCTTACGCAGGCACCGGCGCTATGCATGTTTTGGCTGTATCGGGCCTCCATGTCGGTATCATTTATATCATCCTTGGCAGCTTGTTGAATTTCCTGGATAAACGGAAAAGAGGATCACCGGTCAAAACCATTTTACTGATCGTGGCTATCTGGAGCTATGCCATGATCACCGGAGCTTCCCCATCCGTGTTGCGGGCGGCAACCATGTTCAGTTTTATCGTGATAGGAAAACAGTATGGCCGGCATACCAATATATACAATACGCTGGCCGCATCGGCCTTTTTCCTGTTGATCCTGGATCCCTGGCTGATCCTGGAGGTAGGTTTTCAATTATCCTACCTGGCTGTTCTCGGCATCGTGTATCTGCATCCCAGAATATATGGTCTATGGCAACCGGAGAATTGGCTGGTGGAAAAGATCTGGGCTATTTCCGCTGTGTCCATCGCCGCGCAAATCGCTACCTTTCCCGTCGGCCTGCTCTACTTCCATCAATTCCCGACTTACTTCCTGCTTTCCAACTTACTGGTTATACCTGCCGCAACGATTATCCTGCATCTTGGCATATTCTTATTGCTGATCTCCCCTATCGATTTCCTGGCTAACCTAACCGGGCAAGTCCTTCAATTCACGATCAGTGTGCTCAACCATGCCATCGTTTGGATGGAGGAATTACCCCTGGCTTTGATCAGGGGGATCATGCTCCAATCCTGGGAAGTGATCCTTATCTATGTCATCCTGTTTATGACCTTGTTATATTGGCGTGTAAAAAGGTCCTATGCCCTGACCTGCGCCCTGGTAGCTTGTTTTCCATTGGCGATCCATCACCTCCAGTTCCAATACGATACTGCCCGGCAGCAACGGATCATTTGCTACCAGGTGCCTCGTTATACGGCTATAGAATTCATCAACGGTAAAAACTCTTGTCTCCTGGTTTCTCCCGAACTTTTTCAAAAGGAAACTAAAATGTCCTATCATATTCGTCAGCACCAATGGATGAGGGATATCGAAGCTACCCAGGTAGTACATCCCAACGATAGTATTTCCGGATACCGGCAGTCGGAGCTGGCCGGATTACAATGGCACTATCCTTTCCTCCAGTTTATGGATAAGAAGTTTGCCATCCTCGACTCTCTGCCCAGGTATATACAACCGCAACAACCGATGGCCCTGGATGGCGTGCTCATCCGTAATAATCCGCCTTTTGGCCTAAAGCATTTGCTGCAATATTTCCATACCCCGCTCATCGTGATCGACGGATCCAATAACAGTTACCAGCTAAGGAAATGGGAAAAAGCCTGTGCGAACGCCGGTATCGAACTGTATAGTTCGGCGAAAGAGGGAGCCTGGCAGCTTACCTTACGCTAATGGTAGCTAAAAGTCTTGTTATTCCTTGTCTTCCACGATCCCTGCCAGCAGGTACAAAACGGCCATCCGGATCGCGACACCGTTCTCCACCTGGTGCAAAATGATGGATTGTTTGGAATCGGCGACATCTGAAGTAATCTCGACGCCACGGTTGATCGGACCGGGATG
>JANQFB010000306.1 GCA_028278085.1 Chitinophagales bacterium | reverse complement strand
ATTTATAGGCTCCCATTTTACTCATATCAAAACAAGCTTCAATACTCACTTCCATCGTATCACCGGGAGGTATTGCTCCAATAACGCCGGCATCTGCTGAAAAATCTCCGGTTGGCCCTGTCATTTCTACAAAAACTTCGGCTATCGGGAAACAACCAAGCTTAACCGTATCGTCTGCGTAGTTTTTAATGGCCAGTTTAACAGATTCACAATCGCTCAGACAACCCTTTTCCGGGTAAGTTAACGCGTCCACACCTATGTCATAAGCCGGGGGATTTAGTGTAAAATTTACGAATGCCGAATCGATAACAGCCTGGACCTGGCCAAACGCATTCGTTGCACCCATGACAAAGGCTGGAATGAGGATGACAAGTTTACGAATACCTGCACGCCTGATATCTAATATTGCTAAACCTGTATAATATATTGCCAGAATTATTCGGTTGGATATATTTGAATTTGGATTTTTCATCGTTAACTATTCCTTGGGTTTGTAATGGGAATTATGATCAGATCGGAGGGCGTATTATAGTCCGGTCTTTTGATATAGTATCCTGTTAAAAGTTATTACTGTTGAGGAGTAGGCGGCTCAGCAAGGGTATCAATTAGCTCAATAACGCCAATGGCTGTTCCTCCAACTGCTGCTCCGGCAACAGCGTCGGTAACAATGGCGATCGGGAATTGTGAACCTGGCAATGCTGCCAGCATGATATCTCCGGAAACGATCTCGAGGGTCAGCGTTCCACCTGAAGCTGTCGCCACTGATAATTCCCCACCAACACCTCGGGCAATGGACAAACCGCCGGCCTTTGAGGCTTCGGCCAGCGAAAGTCTTCCAACCATGGGATCCAACATAACCGGAACGGCAACTTTACTACCTGATGCCAAAATAAAAGAGCCTGAAACCGCAACTACCCCAACTACGATAATTGTATTTTCCACAACTACCTTTACTTCCAGGTTGTATCTTTTCTCCCCGGCGCATTCGAATTTAAATTTCCCGGCGCCTTTATTTTTGAGCTCGGCCCAAATGATCGTTCCTCGCTTCTTGTCATAACACTCTAAAAATGGGGTAAAGGGGCTCCACGAGTCCTTTTTACTGGTAGATATGCCTAATTTCACATTTTCGGTTACGATCAAGTCATGCCATTTGTCATCAAGTTGATAGTAACTAGGATTCCAGTTCCATTTAACTTTGGGTGTTTTGATGGGAGGTGAAATTATTTCATCGAAAGTATAGGTTGGTAAATTATCATTATCAGTTACTTTTGGCGGGCTTGGCTTGTTTTTAGGAGATAATAATGGATTGCCTTGTTTGCTCGTGCCTTCAATGTTGAGGGTGTAACGGTCTTCACCTCCTCCGCTTACAAATGGTATTTCCGCTATTAATACTTTAAATGTCCAGGTGTGGTCGTAATCCGATTTGATAGGGCCTATGGAAGGGAGGAAGTTTTTTTGAGGATCATCCTCATGTACAAGCAATAATTCAACATCCTGCATGGGTTCATTAAAATGGATCTTAAAGGTTACCTCCTCCTGATCTAAATGTCTAAGGTGCTTGGGCTTGTAAACAGCCCCAGGAAAAAATTCCGGGAAAAACGTTCGCTTATTCGTCCCTTCCTTCCAATAGGCTGTATAAATATTCAGGTCACAAAATTCTATTTCCACCGTATCTACATATGGCATCGTGCAGTCGACAATATCCAGCCAGGCATTACAAACGGCCTCGGGGTATTCGATGTACGGATTATAGTTGTTCTGATGTTGACTAATGATGTGATTTCGTGTCCTGTCAATTTGTTCTACACCGTCTTCTACATGCCATTTATATAGGGTGGTTGGATCACCAAGTGCATTGATCGTTCCATGATTAGTGTACATGGTATAGAAGTAAAATGCAGCCCTTGCACCATTTCCTTTAAAAACATCACGAGGTTCAAAATACTTCCCTTTTAGCGCCTTACTCCATGACCCTGATGGGGATTGGGGACATGGCCCTGATGGCTCGGTGAAAGAACCGTTGTGACATCCGCAACAACCTTCATATTCATCGAATTGCTTGTGAATAGCAGAGGCTTTTTTCATCCATCTATCAGCCACATTATTGTCGATAATAGCATAAGGGCGATGCTGTCTTACACTATTCCATCTGGAATAAACAGGAAAAAGGTGATGCAGGTCAGATTTAGGTTTGTTACTATAATTAAAAAAAGATTGAGGAACTAAATGTTCAGTGGTAAATTTCGGCGTACCTAGCTGAGCAGAAGGCAGATCACATTTATTATGAAGACCTTTGATATTTTTTCGGTAGCCTCCGTAAACATCTTCTACCGTATCTCCGGGTTCACAAAAAACATTTCCATAAAGATGTTGTCTTGCCGCTAAATAATTCAATGCAGCCGAACTTCCATGAGGTAACGTGTAAATATTGTCATACCAGTTTTTCTTAAGCCAGGTCCTTAACTTCTGACCTTTTAAACCATCCGGCGGGGCTGGATTAGGATTAGTGGGAGACTGTCCCTGACAAATTCCCTGCGTGATCAACACAATTGAAAGCAGGAACAGGATTGTTTTTTTCGATTTCATAAAATATGTCAAATTCATAGTAATCGGTTTTAAATTTTCAGGTTTATTGATTGGTGTATTTTTCCACCGAAAACGACATCAGCCCATTCACCCGACAATAGACCGTGTAAGTACCGGATACTTTGGGTCGTAAGATCCCGGCAGGTCCGCCGAGTTCGGAAACCGTAATGACCATGGAGGTGGAGGTGCTTTGTATAATGAGATCTTCGAAGAAGAACCAAACATTTCCACTACCATCCCTGGATCCGGTTTGAAGCTGAATGTTTTCTACATACACTTCGCCGGGTTCCAGTAAATTTTCAACATCGAAATCAATAACGGCTCCGCCGATGCTATTAAACAGGATCTCGGGAGATACCAGGTCGACATTACCCGTATTGGTATAACCCACAAACACCTTTTCAATATTGCTGGGTATGGTGCGTGCAGGGGTAACCAAACTGAGCTCCAGCTTTGCCGGCTGGCCGGGAACAATTTGAAAGCTCCGGTAAAGTACAGCGGTATCGCCTACAGCATTGATGGCTTTCACATCGTAGAGGCCCTGAGGTTGTCCCAGTAGATCGAAAGTGGCAAACACCTGCGAATGATCCACGATGGCATAATAAGAACCCGTAATAGTGGTACTATCGTTGGTCAGTAAATAGGTATGCATGGAATCCAGTTTAGAACCCCGTAATTCAACCGTTACTGAACCGATATCTCCGCCTACTTCCGGTTCGATACTCCGGATCTCAAATTCCAGGATCTCCGCCAATACACTGACCGGCTGATCGGGCCCCTGCTGGCGTTCTCCGTAAACCATAACATAGTAAGTGCCTGCCTGGGTAACCGGTATGAAAATTTCCTGGTTGCCCTGTAGGGCGTTGGCAGAAAACTGGTGATCGGACCTCGAAGGCAACACATTAAGGCTCATGTACAGTTCATTGCGGCCATTCAGACTATCGCCGGTCAACGAAACCAGCAAGGCTTCGCCGATCTCAGTGGAATCGTCGATCTCTACGCGGTAAAACCTCGATCCCTGGTGCTCAACCGTATCCGGGAAAGGGATGTCGATCACCAATTCCGGAACTTGTACATGTACCTGGCCAATGGATACCCCGGTGTTATTCCCCTCCTGGTCTTCGGGAAATACATTTTGCAGATCGGTTCTGACCAGCAAATAGTATGGTCCCGGTGCAACACCCGGAATATTCCCGCCGATAATAAAGGAAGATTGGCCGCCGGGGCCCAGGGATAGATTCCGGTTAGTGGATGCGATGAGCGGATCGTTGATATCCCAGGTCGTATCCGGTGAAATATAAATGGCTTCCGCAATTTGGCCGGTTGCGGTGTTAAGCCCCTGGTTAACGGTCGTCCAGCCAAAACCCGCTATTTCTCCGGAGGTTACGGTATCCGGATGTTGAATGCCGGTGATCACCAGGTCGGATGGGAGGGGGGTATGGATATCGATGTTCACTACCTGGGTATTGTTGCCCTCTGCCTGGTGCTCATATTCTTCATTGCTGTTGTCGGCCTTGACGATGATATAATAATTCCCATTGGCCCAGGTAGGGATAAACACGCTCATGCCGTTTTGATAATTCGACCCTGGTGAAAGGTTGCCATTCCTGCGTTTGTATCCCAGCTTATGATCCGAACCGTCCAGAACATTATCCGACGACAGGTATATCCCATCGTTCCAGGATGACTTCCGGGTATTGCCGGTGCCGGTATTCGCCACGATCCAATCGACATTCATATGCTGACCGGATAACTGAGCGGCCGGCGCTGTTACGGAAGTAACGATAAGATCCGAAGGCGTGCGTAACTTGACATAAACAGGTTCTGCTTTGATATTGTCGGCAAGGTTCACGTCCAGCGTCTGATCCCAGGCATCGGCATGGACAATGATATATTGCTGACCGCTTAATCCATTGGGGACCTGGAAGCTGAAGGATACCTGGTATTGGTCGCTGCTTGGAAGGGTTTGGGTATGCACCTTTTGCCCGACAAAATCGTCCTGGAAGCGGTCCAGGTTATTATCCGGCGACAAATAGAAAAAGTCGCGGAAT
>JANQFB010000263.1 GCA_028278085.1 Chitinophagales bacterium | reverse complement strand
GAAGATCCGACACATGTATATGCCACTCCGGGCGTTTATACCGTTAGTTTGATCACCACCAATACCAACGGAAGCGATACCCTGGAGATCCAGGATTTCATAGAAGTAGTAGCCCCGTTCACCATTCCTTACAGCCAGGATTTTAACGGCGGATTGTTTACCCTGAATGATTTTATCGTCGATACCAGGAGGGAATCGGATCTGCTGATCTCCGGCGACGGGGCCAACGGGCAGGGATTCGGTATGGTTATGGGGGGCAATACTTTTGCTTCCTGGATAACACCCATTCCGGGTCAGGAATTCTTTTCGAATTTCGACCATTTGGCAACTGCTACGTTGTGCGTGGATGCTACCGGCTTCAGTTCTTTGGGGCTCATCTTCGACCTGAAAATATTGTATTATGTCGACGATCGCTTCACCAATTTCCGGGTAACGGTAGATGGTAACCAGATCGGGAATATCTATCAATCCAATGGCGTTACCGGGGATTGGGAAACGATCTATATGGACCTTTCGGCCTATGTCGGGAGCTTTTTGGAGGTCTCCTTTGAGTCGAACTGTCGGTATGCCTATAACGACGGCGGTTTGGATATGGGCAACGGCGTTTACGTGGATAATATCCTGATCAAAGAAATTAACGACCCGCCAGTGGCGGCATTTGTGGCTTCCGACACCCTGGAATGCACCGGTTCGTTAACGGTCGATTTTACCGACAAGTCGGGATTTTTCCCCGATACCTGGCAGTGGGATTTCGGAGATGGCAATACCTCCAGCCTGCAACATCCCACCCACACCTATCTCAATCCCGGTTTATATACCGTTACCCTGACGGTAACCAATGCCTTCGGACAGGACGTTATCGTCAAAACAGATCATATTGAAGTAACCAACGCCAGCCCGAAAGCTGCCAATTGCATACCGACCAATAATTATTTCAATGAAGCCGGAATTTACCAGGTGCAGATCGACACCACCTTCCTGCATAATACCGAGAATGGTATCGAAGGATACCAGGATTATACCTGCACCCAGGTGGCCACCATCACTGCCGGTGTGCCGACACCCATCAAGGTGGTTACCGGCCCGAATTACGAGGAATATGTGAAAGTTTGGATCGACCTTAATGACGATGGCATCCTCGACGATCCGGGAGAGCTGGTATTTGATTCCGATCCCCAATTGATCACCCATACAGGCACCCTGCTGATCCCCCAAAACGTAACCTACAATACCTTGTTGAGAATGCGTGTCAAAACCGACTGGGCATTTGGCTTGCCACCCGATCCCTGTAACGGTATCACCACCGGGCAAACAGAAGATTATAGCGTGATCATCGAGGAAAATATGTTCCCGCCTGAGGTGGTCTTTACCGGCGCCCCGATCCTCACTTGTTCCGGCACGGTCAATTTCCAGGATCAATCCTTTAATTTCCCGACTTCCTGGGATTGGGATTTCGGGGATGGGACGACCTCCACCCTCCAGGATCCAACCCATACCTATACCTACCTGGATACCGGCGTTTATACCATACAGTTGATCGCCTGTAACCCTTATGGCTGCGATACGGCCACCTATGATCAGTATATCCATTACAACTATGGGGCTCCGGATCCTGCCTGTGCGCCGCAAACCCTGTTGGGAACCATGCCGAACGTCGGGATATTCGAAGTTAACCTCCACACGATCGGATATGCTTCCCTCGATGCCAACATGGAAGGCTATGCCGATCACTCCTGCAGCGGTCAGCAAACCCGGTTGATCGAAGGCGTAACCTATCCGGTCAGTATCCTGACAGGAACTATTTTCAATGAGAATGTCAGGGTTTGGATCGATTATGATAACAACACCAACTTTGATCCGGTGACCGAACTGGCATTTTCATCCGATGATCAGTTCATTTACCACAGTGGGGCCATTACCGTTCCCACCGGAACCCCTCATGATGTTCCCATCCGGATGCGGGTAGCCTCCAGCGCCGACCTGCTAACGCCCCTGACCCCATGCACGGATATTATGAACGGCCAGGCCGAAGATTATACGATTACCGTTACCAGTAGCCAGGTGCCGCCGGTCAGCGACTTTGAAGAGGAGCATATCGGCAATTGTGA
The DNA here is from genome assembly GCA_028278085.1 of Chitinophagales bacterium. Lineage (GTDB taxonomy): Bacteria > Bacteroidota > Bacteroidia > Chitinophagales > JANQFB01 > JANQFB01. The sequence continues at coordinate 6,785 of JANQFB010000263.1, read as the reverse complement.
CGGGGAAATTCAGTTCACCGACAAAAGCGTCAACCAGGCTGCTGGCTGGCAATGGGATTTCGGTGACAGTACCACCTCTTCCACCCCAAACCCCATTAAGGTATATGATCTGCCCGGGATCTACGATGTTACGCTGATCACCAACAACAGCTTTGGCAGCGATACCGTCCATAAGTCGGTTAATGTCGTATTTACCCATGCGGATTTCGAGATCGTGCCGAATCCGGCGGTGGTTGGAACAGAAGTGTCCTTCGTCAATCGCGGATCCGGCTACAATATTGTCAACTGGAACCTGGGTGACGGGAATGCCAGCGCCGACAAACATACGACCCATACCTACAGCGCTACCGGTTCGTATAATGTCAGGCTGACGGTAGAGCATGAGCAAAAGGGATGCATGGATTTCCTGGTTCAGGCCTTGCAGATCGTCAATGCTACCGGCGTGGGATCCCCGGAGCTTGGTGGGTATGTTAACGTATTTCCGAATCCTACCACCGGGTTATGTTATATTTCCGGTTTGGACAATATCGAAGGGAGTAACCATGTTGAGATCCTGAACATTACCGGTCAGTCCATGCACCGGCAACAGCTCGTTCCGGGATCTGCTGCGAATCATACCTTGGATCTTTCGGATCTAGCCAAAGGCGTTTATTTCGTAAAGATCACCGGTGAAGCCCGGATCATCTACCGGAAAATAGAGCTTCACTAAGCATTCGCCGGGGCCCTCTATATCATTGTTAGATAGTTCAATTGGCAAAAATTTGACACCACTAATCCCTTCCTCCGGAAGGGTGTAGGGATGGGTCAATAAACACATCCGTCAAATTTTTGCCAATTTGCCAACATTTCAGACAGCCACGAAAAGCTGGTATTTTTCATCCCTTCATTTGACCCATTCATCCCAGGCTCCCTGGGATCGATCACAATTCCATAGGTCTTTCACCTAGGCCACGTATCCTAGGTATATTCGGTAGGCTATGCCTGGATTCATACCCGAAAAAAGATCAAAAAAAGCTTAACCACCCCCCTAACCGGGGCAGCATTTGTTGGTTACTGTATTGACAATTAACATTTAATCCATTCGGTATGAATCAGAGCTACACTCCTCATTTTACGTTACCCCAGGCAATCTTCTATATTGTACTATCCCTGCTGGTGTTCACTTTATTTTTTGCCGTTCCGGCCTATTCGCAAGTGTTGATTTGGAATGAAACCTTTACATTGCCGAATAATACCACCTCCGATGCCGGAGCAACAGCATGGACCAGGACCAAAGTACCCACAACCGATTATGCCAAAGTGCTTAGCAATCAATTCCGCGTTCGGGATACGGATGGTGAGGTCGTCTGGACATCCGAAGCCATAGATATAACCGGATTTGCCGGTGTTGATATCACGGCAGATCTTATCGGAGATTTTCATTGCGACAATGGCTCTGATTATTTCAATTTCTATTATAACCTGGATGGCGCCGGAGAAACCTTGTTCCCGGTCAATGGATCGAACAGCGGTAAAACTTCCGTTACGGCTGCGGTTACCGGCTTAATGGGGGGTAGCAGTGTAGTGATCACCGTGAAGATCTCTAATAACCAAAATAACGAAACACCCAGGTTGGACAATGTAAGAGTGTTTGAACATATTCCACCGGTTGTCGGTTCTACGGCTTGCGCGGCCAATGATATTTTGGCGTTGCCGTTCAGCTACACCGGTACCACGGTAGGATTCGGGAATAATTCGACCGGCGGTTGTAAAAGCAAATATACGGCCACCAGTGGCACCGGCGAGGATTACTTCTTCAAATACACTTCCACCGGAAACGAATACCTGACCTTCTACCTGACCGGAACCAATGCAGGCAATAAGACGGAACTTTCTATTTTCACCGCTCCGAGCGGTTGTGGCGCTGCCTTAAGCTGCTATGAAAATGCGACCTACAATGGTACCTTCCCCGGCGGTATTACCGCACCGAGTGGTGAGTCCGATGCCCTGGGCCGTTCGGTCTACTTAGGTCCTGCCGGTGATTATTACTTTAAAATTGACGCCAACAGCGGCGCCAGTGGTCCTTTTACCTTGACGATCGACCCTTATTCACCGGGCGTTACCAATGATGAATGCGTAGGCGCTTCCCAGGTTACCACTTCCCCGGTACATTACAGGATGGATAATATTTCCTATACCAAAGGCCCCAATGATCCTCCGGGGGCTCTGTTTTGCGCATCCAAAGTAGAGAACAACCTATGGCTGAAGATCACTTCTGATGCTGTAGGTACCGATATCGACATCACCCTGACCAATATCTCGGCAGATACTTCCGATAATATCACCTCGAATGAAGGCTGGCAATTCGGGATCCTGGATGGTACCTGTGTAACCGGTCCGTGGAGCTCTATTGATTGTCATCAAGATGTTACAGGTTTAACTACCTACTCGGCTTCGTTTACGCCTGCTCCAAGTACCACCTATTATTTCGTTATGGATGGTTATGCCGCCTCATTCGTCGAATTCGATATCGAAGCCACGAATGTGGTTATCCTGCCCATCGAATTAAGCAGCTTTGAAGCCGAAGCGGATCAAAACAGCGTTTCGTTGAACTGGACGACCGGCTCCGAAAAGAATAATGACTACTTTACGATAGAAAGGAGTAAAAATGGCGTGGATTTCGAACCGGCAGGCCAGGTAACGGCCATCGGTAATAGCACGATCCCCACCCACTACCAGTTGACCGATGATGAGCCCTATTACGGAACCTCTTACTACCGCTTAAAGCAAACGGATATCGACGGTCAATTTACCTATTCCAAAATGATCACCGCCTATATCGAGGAACCTGCAGATGTTTTCGAGGTTTATCCGAATCCCGTAAAACCGGATTCCCCGATCAATGTAGACCTCGAGCATTTCGAAGATGAGGAAGTATTGGTGGTATTGACAGATATGATCGGCCGTATTCATTATTCAAAAGTAAGAATGGTCGATCAACATAATGGATTCATTGAAGCGATCGATACCGAAAACCGGCTGAACAGCGGTATATACTTCATCACCGCCACCTCCAAGAATGATTCGTATATGAAAAAGATCATAGTGAATTAACCCCCCGGACCTGAGCGAGAGATAACGGATCCCTCCGGAAAAGCGGAAGCGCTGCCGGAGGGATTTTTTATTTCGGGGAGCCTCATGAAGCGGTAGCAAAGATCTCGACCCATTGGTGTCCGGTTAAAATAGTTGCCAATGCCTCCTAACTCTTAGTCTTATTGACGCTAAGGGAATCTCAAATATTCAGGGGCTGCAAATAGTATTTTGATCCTCAAATCATATACCTCCATAAAGAATATCGAATATCGATTAACGAATGTAGATTTAAGAAGTTGGGAGTCAACAACTTACTTCTTAAATCGTTAATCGACATTCCTTGTTCGATATTCAAAATACGGACCATTTCAGGATAATTTGAATTTACCCGGACAGAAATGATCCAGCCCTACCAATGGTAACTAATAGCAAATCCCCGGAAGGGTCCGATCAGGGGTTGAAAGGAAAAATGGTCAGAACGCTGGCTTATTTTATGCAGCGCAGGGATCCCGTAGCCGAAAAAGCTTCCCATCACCGCCCCTGTAATAACATCGGTCGGGAAATGTTTACCGGCTTCATACCTGAAATATCCCACCGTGCCGGCCATAACAAGGCTTATCGCCCATATCCAGGCCCGGGAAGTTGATCGTGGCCGCAGATCGTGATACATCTTGGAGAGGAAGACAGCCGCCGTAAATGCCGTGGAAGTATGCCCGGAATAAAAAGACTTCAGGTTTTTATGCCGGCCTTCGAGTTTTTGCTCCTCGGTCAAGCCGGGGTTGAACAATAAGGGTCTTTTTCGGTCGCTTAATTCTTTCACCATCAGGTTGATACTGCCATTCAGTCCGATGGCTTCGGCATATAAGAGATATAGGATCAAGGTATTTCGCCTATCCCAATGATTTAAGATCGGTGCGGCAATGCCGGGCGCTGCAAACAAGGCGCCCACCAGGATATCGGAACCAAGATCGGCACCCCTGGAAAAATTATACACGGCCGATCGGTCAAAGGGGTGAATATCTTCCGGCCCCAGGCCTTCCAAGTCCGCAGCAGTAAGCAATGGTGACTTTTGCTCTATCACGATAGCGGAGATACCGGTGCCGAATGCTGTGGTCAGTAAGGCAACTTCACCGGCAGGTTTTAGCCGGTAGGGCAGGATGGTATCCTGTGCCTGAAGGGGAAACACGGCTAAGGATATAACTAGATATAACAGGATATGGATCGTATGCTTATTGCCCATGTTCGACAGGTTCATGATATGAACGCGGTTCGAATATAGTAAATAGGTCTGAGACAATTTCAAAGCGATCCGGTAAATAAGCTCACCGGGATAGAACAGCATTCGAGAGACAGATCATCTGACTTTTAATACTCTTTCACACCGATCCCTTAAATTTGTGGGCTCAGTAGCCATGGCTATGCTTAAAAACGTCATACGGATACCCATATTAGCATTCCTGTTTTTGCTGGGATCTTTAATATCGGGTTGTGCGATGAAGTATCCGCAACTACCCTACAACCTGGACCGTCCGGATAAAACCTATACCCTGCCCGGTGAACTCCGGGAAATTTCGGGTATCACATGGCTGGATGATAAGCATATTGCAGGAGTTCAGGATGAAGATGGTTATATTTTCGTGCTTCGTTTAAAGGACGGAAAGGTCGTTGACAAAGTTAAATTTGAAAAAGACGGCGATTATGAAGACATCACCAAAGCGAAGAAAAAGCTGTATATACTCAGAAGCGATGGCACCCTTTTCAAAGTAAAGGATTGGGATTCCAAAGAGCAGCATACCAAAAAATATAAAACGCACCTGGATGAAAGCAACGATACGGAAGGGCTGTGTTACGATCCCCTGGAGCATCGATTGTTGGTTGCCTGTAAGGACGATCCCGGCGAGTCAAAAAAGCTAAAGCATCACCGGGCCATTTATGCCTTTGATCTGAAAGAAAAAAAGCTGAAAAATAAGCCGGTGCTTAAAATAAACCTAAAAGAGCTGCAAGCCATCGCCCGGGAGCAAAATACCTTTCTCGGAAAATTTGACTTTATGCCCTCGGGTATCGCGATCCATCCGCTGACCGGGGATATCTATGTTATCGCAGCGTCCGGAAAACTATTAGTGATCATGGATCGCGAAGGCACCATCAGGACCGCCATCAGGCTGTCGGAGTTTTTATTTCCCCAACCGGAAGGCATTACTTTTACCGATTCAGGCGATTTGCTGATCTCCAACGAAGGAAGATTGGGTAATGCCAATATCCTGCTTTTTAAACCCGTTCCATGATCTCACAGAAAGTCATTGGTATTTGCTTTTTGTCAGGATTATTGATGTGGTCCTGTAATCCGACCAAACCCTGGTATGCGAAACCGTACAAGGACTGGCAGGCCCAGATCAAGGAACCGGCGGGTAAACTGAAGGAATCCGTATTTCTCATCGGCGATGCCGGCGAAGCCCAAAGGGATCCGTTGGAACCGGTCCTGGCGCTGTTGCAGCGGCAAATACGACAAGCGGGTAAAAAGAGCACCCTCATATTCCTGGGCGATAATATCTATCCCCTGGGGCTGCCTAAAAAGAAGGATCCCGAACGGCAGGAGGCAGAACTTCGGCTGAAAACACAATTGGATATATTGGCCGGATATGCCGGAAGGATTGTTGTTATCCCTGGAAATCATGACTGGAAGCAAGGGAAGAAAGGGGGACTAAAAGCGGTCAGGCGGCAGGAACATTATGTAGAAAAATATTTGGAACGCGGCAATGTTTTTCTGCCGGATAAGGGATGTCCCGGTCCTGTTGAGATCAAGCTGTCGAAGGAAGTTGTATTGATCGTTTTGGATACCCAATGGTGGCTGCACCGGCATCGTAAACCCAAAGGAGATGCTTGTGACGCCGACCATGAAATAGCCATGTTGAACCAATTGAAAGATGCCCTTGACCGGCATAAACATAAGAGGATCCTGGTAGCGGCCCACCACCCCTTGTTCAGCAATGGTCACCACGGGGGAAATTTTCAGGTCGCCGACCATTTATTCCCACTGCGAGCGCTTAATAAAGATCTGTTTATACCCTTGCCCCTTATCGGATCGATTTATCCCCTTTACCGGAAATTGTTGGGTAATATCCAGGATATTCCACACCCCCGCTACCAGGCCCTGAAAAAGTCGCTGCTGGCATTGTTCGAATCCTACCCCGGCCTGGTGTATGCCGCCGGACATGAACATAATCTGCAGTATTTCAAATATGAAAAGCAGCATTACCTGGTCAGCGGATCAGGCTGTAAAAGCACCTATGTAGCTAAGGGTAACCGCTCCGGCTTTACCAGCACTAACAAAGGCTTTATGAAGGTCGATTATTTCAAAAACGGCGAAGTGTGGCTGGAAACCTGGGCTCCGGCGGTTGGTGATACCACCGGACAACTGATCTTCAAGATCCGGTTGGAAGCGGCTACCCCACAGCGGCCGAGGCCGGAAAACATTGCATGGTCCGATCTCGATTATGCCGATAGCACCGTAACGGTTGTTCCGGGGGATATTTACGAAGCCGGTGAATTTAAGCGCCTGCTATTAGGCAATCAATACCGCGAAGCCTGGTTAACACCCGTAGAAGTGCCCATGCTCGACCTCAAGCGTGAAAAAGGCGGATTGACGCCGATCAAAAAGGGGGGTGGGCAGCAAACCCGGTCGTTGCGGCTGAAAGGAGGCGATGGCAAACAAT
>JANQFB010000226.1 GCA_028278085.1 Chitinophagales bacterium | reverse complement strand
CTCCGGACTGGCTGCGGGTTGCACAGGGATAACCGGTGCATCGCTCCCTTCTGCTCCAACGGTAGTAATGATGGCAATGGGTTTGCCGACCTCTACCGTATCTCCTTCCTTGTATAATAACTCTGCAATGGTCCCGCCGGTAGGCGAAGGTACTTCCGAATCCACTTTATCCGTTGCGATCTCCAATACCGATTCATCTTCTTCCACAACATCTCCGACCGCTTTATTCCATTTCAGTATCGTGGCTTCCATGATACTTTCGCCCATTTTGGGCATGATAAGTTCTACTTTTGCCATGTTCGGGTGGTTGGTTTTCAAATATAAAGCCTATTACAAAAATAGGATATTTTCGCTGTTTAATCTAATGGCCGGGTTAACAATTTGCGCAACATATTCAAGGCCATGAGGGCGGTAGATTCAATATTTTGCAGGCGTTTCTTGCCAAAGTTATACTTCCTGGTGATGACCTCATCCAGTCCGGCCACTGCAATCCATACGGTTCCCACGGGCTTATCCGGGCTACCACCTCCGGGACCGGCTATGCCTGATACCGCAATGGCATAATCGGTTTTCATCAGGTGCTTCACGCCTGCCGCCATTTCCCTGACCACCGGTTCGCTAACGGCGCCGGATGCTTCCAGGGCCGACTGTTGTACGCCCAACACCTCGGCCTTGATCTCATTGGCATAAGAAACGACCGTTCCCTTAAAATATTCCGAGCTCCCGGGCAAAGAGGTGATCTTATGCGCGATATACCCACCGGTGCAACTCTCAGCCGTACTTAAGGTAGCTGTCTGTTCTAAAAGGAGGCTGGCGATCATGCCTTCCATTGTTTCATCGTCAAAGGAATAAATATAATCCGCCAGCAACACCTTTAATTGGCTCACCTGTTCCTCCAGGATGGCCTCCAGGCGCTCTTTGTCCGTACCGCAGGCGGTTAACCGTAAGCGGACGGTGTATAGTCCCGGCAAATAGGCCAGCTTAACCGGCAACTGTTTTTCGAATTCGGATAAAAGATCCGCCAGGTAAGATTCCCCGATGCCGATGGTATTGACATGCCGGTAAATGATATGGGGAAGCTCGAAACCGTTCCGGATATTGGGAATAACCAGGTTTTCCATCATCTCCATCATCTCGAAGGGTACGCCCGGCATCGATACGAATATGGTTTGCTGACGCTCGAACCACATACCCGGAGCCGTTCCGACAGGATTCCTCAATACGGTGCAGCTTTCAGGAACCATGGCCTGTTCTTTATTGCGGTCGGTCAACTTCCGGCCCCTTTTCCCGAAGAATGCTTCCAGGTCCGCCAATACCTCGGCGCTCATGACCAGGCCCGTGTTAAAATATTCACACAGGGTATCCCTGGTCAGGTCATCATTAGTAGGCCCCAAACCGCCGGTGATCAGTACCAGATCGGCCAGGGCTTCCGCCTCTTTCAATCCCTCCATTATATCTTCCTTGCGATCGGCCAAGGTAATCATTTTTTGAACGGTCACGCCCAATTTCACCAGCTCCCGGGCCATCCAGCCGGAATTGGTATCCAGGGTATGGCCGATCAGGATCTCATCGCCAATGGTTAAAATAATTGCATTCATCCGGTGGAATTTAGCCGGGGTGCGTGGGTTATGGTTTCCAGGCAAAGCCCGATGATGAACAAGGATTCAAAACCGATTTTGGCACAAAGTTTGTCAAATTGAAGCTAATAACACATGATATTGCCCTCAAATCAGCCGGTGTGCGGATCAATTTTTCACCCGGGATCATGAAAAGGGCATAAAATGTTAGCTTTGAACCAAAATCCAGTCTTTATGTTTAAGCGTATCTTTTTTCTAGTTGTGCCGGGGTTGCTATTAGCCGGATGTACCTCTACTGATGTATTAAAAGGCATCAATGATGTTCTGGGTGAGGAAAATAAAACCCCGCTTACCCAAAAAGAAACAGCGGAAGCACTGAAAGAAGCCTTATCTATCGGGATTACCAAAGGGGCTTCAACGGTTTCCAAGGTAGACGGCTATTTCAAAAATCCCAGGATCAAGATCCCTTTCCCACCCGAAGCCAAAAAGATCGAAACCAAGCTCCGGGATATCGGACTGAACAAGCAGGTCGATAAGGTGATCCTGACGCTGAACCGGGGAGCGGAAGAGGCTGCCAAAGAAGCCAAACCCATCTTTGTATCGGCCATCAAACAAATGACCATTAAAGACGCCATCGGGATCTTAAAAGGCGCCGACAATGCCGCCACCCAGTATCTGAAGCGGACAACTTCGAACCAGCTCAGGGCGAAATTCAAGCCGGTGATCCGGAAAAACCTGAACAAAGTGGGCGCGACCAAATATTGGGGAGATGCCGTGAATACCTATAATAAGATCCCATTGGTGGAAAAGATGAACCCGGATCTGAATGGCTATGTTACCCAAAAAGCGATGGACGGCCTGTTTTTTATGATCGAAAAAGAAGAAAAGAAGATCCGCAAAGATCCCATCGCCCGGACCACGGAATTACTCAAGCGGGTGTTTGGGTATTATGGTTGATGTTAATGCCTCTATGTTATCAGGGTTAGATTTTTCGCAGTTTGGGAATGGATTTTAGACGGTTAGATATGAGATTATTAGACTTGAGATGACTAGATATGAGATTATTAGACTTGAGATGACTAGATATGAGACTATTAGACTTGAGATGTTTAGATATGAGACTGATAGCGATGTTTTTCTAGCTGTCTCATATCTAATGTCTAACAGTCTAGTAGTCTAAAAATCTAACAGTCTAAAAATCTACCCCCTCTAACTCCCATACCAATTCCTCTTTTTGTTCAACTTCAGATCCTGCAGCACCGCGGCTTTTACGTTCAGGCTGAAGCTATAGCCCTGCCGTTCTCCGAATGGGATCCAGGTAAATTTCATTTGCCAGCAGTGCAGGTCCCGGTGAATGTTGACCGTAGTATAGGTGATTTCCTTGTTGACAAAATCATAACCCGAACGGACATCCAGCTTCCATTTGGGTGTCAGGCTGAGGTCGAAATTAAGATTCAGGGATTGGACCACGGTAATCGTATCGAATAACACATTATTAACGGCATCGTATTCATCCCGTTTATCCCTGAGGGTCAGGGAATAGCCCAGGCTGGCCGACCAGGGCACATTAAAATCAACATATTCGTCCGGGTATTCGTTGATCATGGCCAATTCCTCTTCCGATCCTTTATCACTGGTTTTATTTTTGGCAGCCTGAAGCTTTTTACTATCGAACCGCAAACCGGAGGTACTGATCTCGAGGGTTTGGTTCTTCAAACGGGCCACCCGGCGGTGGGCATCCCACTCCGAGCGGCTAATTTGCCGGCCGAGGCTATCCTGGTCGTAGGGAATGAAGGTACTGTTGTAGATTAACCGGATATATTTATACAGGTTGGTTCGGGCCCTGACGCTGATCGGGTCCCATTGCAGGGAATCCTCGGCGGCATTATAAAAAGTGCTGGCGGAAAGCGCCTCCAGCAAAACGATCCTTTTTTCATTTTTGATCGTGTCTTTTTTGGAGAAGATCTTGGCCTGTAAATTGTTTTGGACCGACAGGTTGATCCCGCCCCGTTTACCGGAGGGAGGCTTCCCGTAAATACCTCCGTCGAAAAACGAATACTGTTGCATATCGCCTTCACTGTTCACCTGTACACTGTCATAATAGCCCCATTGGGGGTCGGAAAAGTCAGGCCGGTAGCTTAACCCGAAAGAGGGTGTAAACACATGCCTGACTGCCCGTAGCTTACCTTTTTTAAAGCTCACCAGGCCATATAAATTAGTAGTGGCGGTGATATTGGTATTGAAATCCCGGGCCGCTTTAAAGCTGCTGATATTTCTAACGTCGAGGAAAGCCGTATCCCCGTCATCCACCCATTCTTTTTGGATCGTTTTCCAGTACCATCTTTCGGTATAATCGATACGCGGATTGATCGTAAAATATTTCAACACCTTGAAAGAAGTGGTAACCGGAACCTTGTGCTGAGCGCCATTTCTGAAATCACGGGCATCTTCATCGAACAAGAGGGAATCGGCAACGGTCAGTTGATTTTTGGCATTTCCGGTATATCCGACACTGATCGATTCGTACCATTTCTTCGACCCGGCTATGACCTTACGTTTAAAGGGGTAAAGCCGGTTCATATTCAGGGCTATACTCGGAAGGGTCAGATCGACGATCCTGGTTTTGGTGTTTTGGCTGTGACCAAGGCTGGCTGTGAGGTTAAATGGCGTTCCCGGTAAGCTGTTGGTATAAGAAACCGACGACCGGTAAGTATTGGTCAGGCGGTTCTCGAAATCCAGGGAATTGTTTTGATGGAAGCTGCTGGTTCCGGCATGCACATCTGCGGCAAAATTGCTGTTCGGCCGGGCTTTGGGATCTTGTTTGTGGTACCAGTCGATCAAAAAATCCTTTGTTTTGGAGAAATTTGGCGTGATCGGATCTCCCTGCCGGCGTTCGGCATAATCTATTTTGACATTCCCTTTGAACCGGTATCGTTTAGCATAGGAGGAGGCGACATTGGTTCGCCAGCTTCCCCGCGAAAAAATATCACCGGTTACCGCCGCATCCAAATGATCGCTGATGGCAAAATAATAGCCGCCCCGTCGGAGGTTATAGCCCAATTGACGGTCATCACCGAATTCAGGCACCAGGATCCCGGATTTTCTGCCTTTTTTCAACGGAAATATGCCGAACGGAATAAACAAGGGCGTAGGAACATCGGCCACCACCAGGTTTGAGGGTCCGGCCACCAGTACCTTATCCGGAACCACCTTGATCTTGGAAACCGCAATTTCAAAATGGGGATCCTCCAGGTCGCAGGTGGTGTATTTGGCATGTTTGCCATACATTTCGTCGTCAGGGGTTTTCTTGATCTCATCGCCGTGGATATAGCCTTCCCCTTCCTTGGTGATCAGTTCCAGGATCTTGCCTTTTTTGGTCTGGTAATTATAGGTGATCTTTTTGGCCTTATATTCCTGGTCTTTTTCCGAAAATACCGGTGATCCGACGATACTGTCTTTGCCAGGCGCCGTATCATTCAAGCCATAGGCGATGATCAGGTGTTGCTTCCAGTCGAACTCGATGTATTCGGCTTCCAGGGTAATATCCTTGTAGGCCACTTTGGCATCGCCATAGAGGTAAACTTTTTGATCCTTAACATCGAAAAACATGGAATCAGTCGATTCATAGAGCACCGGAGCTTCCAGGGAATCTTTGGAGATCTTGTAGGAGTGGGAACGGGTGAGGGAGGAATCCGAAGCACTGTCGACCGGGAGACTATCAACCAGCAAGGAATCGGCTTGGCTTGTAACAACTTCGGGCAAGCTATCGTTTAAGGAGATTACAGGACTTCCCCCGCTAGTTGCCGATTGTCCAATATTTGCTACAAATTGGCCATTATCAACCGCCGGAACCGCATAAGTTGACAGGGTCGCCACTCCGGCAACTATGATTGTTACTATCTTCAAATAGTTTTTTATACTATTTTTGTGTGTTGTGCTTTTTTGAAGTTCAAAGCTAATTAAAGAATCGTAATTGTGAAATTCCGTCTTTATTCAACAGCAATTATCATTCCATTATTGCTGGCAGGTTATTCATTGAAGGCGGGAAATGCTGCGGATAGCAAGTATGAGATCAAAACAGTGGTGATCGATGCGGGTCATGGCGGCCATGATCCGGGCTGTCTCGGCTCCACTGTTTACGAAAAGAAAATTGCGCTGGCCATTGCCCTGAAGGTCGGCGGATATATCGAGAAATACTTCCCTGACGTTAAAGTCGTATATACCCGTAAAACGGATATTTTTATCGAGCTGCACGAACGGGCAGCTATCGCCAACAGGAATAAGGCGGATCTTTTTATTTCCATCCATTGCAATGCCGGCCCCTCGAAAGTTTTCGGTACGGAAACCTATGTGATGGGTTTGCATAAATCCAACGATAACCTGAATGTCGCCAAAAGGGAAAATGAAGTTATCCTGATGGAGGAGAATTATGCGGAGCACTATGACGGATTTGATCCCAACTCTCCGGAGGCTCACATTATCTTTTCATTGTATCAAAACGCCTATATCGACCAAAGCATCAGCCTGGCCTCCAAGATCCAGCATCAATTCGAAAATCGCGCCAAAAGAAGCAGCAGGGGTGTGCGCCAGGCAGGATTTTTGGTTCTGTATAAAACCGCTATGCCGAGCGTTTTGATCGAAACCGGTTTTCTCACCAATAAAAATGAAGAAAAGTATCTCAAAACCGCCCTGGGGCAGGATTATATATCTTCCGCCATTTACCGGGCCTTTAAAGCGTTTAAGCTGGAGATGGAAGGACTTGAGGCGGCAAACCTCACGGCTGATAAAAGCAAACCCAAACCATTGATCAATGATATTCAAAAGCCTTCTTCCGTTTCGGAAGCTACAGGAGAATCCCCCAAGGAAGCCACCAATAAAGCCGGACAAGCAGATAGCAAAACAGATAACAAGCCCGAGATCAAAGTCGTGGAACCGGCTATTAAAGGCGGGCCGATAAATGTGGAAACCCCAAACCGTCCGCTCAACAAAGAAAAGACAACCACTGAACAAGCACCGAAAAACCAGGAACAACAGCAATGGATCGCCCGACAGGTTCAAAACGCTGAAAAGAATGCCCATGAGCGCGACTGGATGGATCTGGATGTGAAGGAAGCGGAAAGAATTGCCCGGGAACGCGCAGAATCGCAGCAAAGCAAAACGCCGCCAGATGATCTTGAGGCAAATGCCGCTAAAGAAAAGGCAGAAGCCGAAAGAGTTGCCAAAGAAAAAGCGGAAGCCGAAAGGATAGCCAAAGAAAAAGCAAAAGCCGAAAGGATAGCCAAAGAAAAAGCAAAAGCTGAAAGAATTGCTAAAGAAAAGGCAGAAGCCGAGAGGATCGCTAAAGAAAAAGCGGAAGCCGAAAGGATCGCTAAAGAAAAAGCAGAAGCTGAAAGAATTGCTAAAGAAAAAGCAGAAGCCGAGAGGATCGCTAAAGAAAAAGCAGAAGCTGAAAGGATCGCTAAAGAAAAAGCAGAAGCCGATAGGATCGCTAAAGAAAAAGCAGAAGCCGAGAGGATCGCTAAAGAAAAAGCAGAAGCCGAAAGGATTGCTAAAGAAAAAGCAGAAGCCGAAAGGATTGCCAAAGAAAAAGCAGAAGCTGAAAGGATCGCTAAAGAAAAAGCGGAAGCCGAGAGGATTGCCAAAGAAAAGGCGGAAGCTGAAAGAATTGCCAAAGAAAAAGCGGAGGCCGAAAGGATCGCTAAAGAAAAGGCGGAAGCTGAAAGGATCGCTAAAGAAAAAGCAGAAGCTGAAAGGATTGCTAAAGAAAAAGCGGAAGCCGAGAGGATTGCCAAAGAAAAGGCGGAAGCTGAAAGAATTGCTAAAGAAAAAGCAGAAGCTGAAAGAATTGCTAAAGAAAAAGCGGAGGCCGAAAGGATAGCCAAAGAAAAAGCAGAAGCCGAAAGGATCGCTAAAGAAAAGGCAGAAGCGGAAAGAATTGCTAAAGAAAAGGCGGAAGCCGAAAGGATTGCCAAAGAAAAAGCGGATCTTGCAGACCTCCCCACTCAACTGCCGGTATTCCGGGTACAGATCGGTATTTCCAACACACCGCTGGATCCCAAACTTCCCAAATTTGCCGGACTACATGATTTTTACTACGATCAGATGGAATCAGGTGGCTATAAAAACCTTGTTGGCGCCTACCAAACGCTGGCAGAGGCCATTGATTTTCAGAAGTCCGTTAGACTAAAAGGCTTTAAAGATGCGTTTATAGTACCATACCTCGGCGACGAACGCATTACCATGAAAGAAGCGATCAACATGCTAAAGAAATAATCTTTCGCTTCCCCCATAATTTTAGAATTATTTATTTATAGCTATTTTTGACCTACCTTAAATTCCCGAAGGTTGAGAATTTCCAACGAAACTAAAGTCGGCGCACTGGTCACGGTCAGTATTACCATTTTAATACTGGGCTATAACTTTTTAAAAGGGGAAGACTTATTCATTAAAGAAACCAAATTATTTGCCGTATACGACCGCATTGACGGATTGGGAGAAGCGGATCCGGTACAGATCAACGGCCTGACCATCGGCCGGGTCAATGAATTATCCCTCTCGAAAGCCCAGCCCGGTAAGATCCTTGTCAAATTCTCTATTAATCCAAAGATAACGGTCCCCGAAGATAGCAGGGCGCAAATTGCCAGTTCCGATCTGCTCGGGGCAAAAGTGATCAGGATACTGTTGGGAAAATCAGATAGCCTGGCCCGTTCGGGAGATACCCTGGCATCCGATATCGAAGGTACCATCCAGGAAGAGGTCAACAAAACCATTTTACCATTAAAGGTCAAAACCGAGAAGCTGCTGGGCTCCCTGGATACAACCATCCAGGTCGTACAATACTTCCTGAATGAAAAGAACAAAGAAAACTTCGATAAAAGCTTTGCCAACCTGGAAATGGCCATCAGGAGCTTTACCAATACTTCCCAACGGATCGATACCCTGGTGAAGCGGGAGGCGATCCATGTGAACCGGATCATGTCCAATGCCGAATCGATTACCGCCAATGTGAGAAGGAACAACAAAAAAGTTACCGAGATCCTGGAAAACACGGCGCGGGTAACCGAATCCATCGCCGAATCGGATATCCAGGAAGCGGTTAAAAATGCGGAAAAGGCCCTGAACGATTTTTCCGTGGTGATGGGTAAGATCAACAGCGGTGAAGGATCCTTAGGCCTTTTACTGCAGGATGATAAGCTATATAAGAATCTATCGGATGCCTCCGGCGACCTGGATGCGTTGCTCAAAGACATGCAGGACTATCCCGGAAAGTATTTCCGGATCCGTTTGGGTAAGAGCAAATCGGAAAAGAAAAAAGAAAAAGAAGACAAGAAACTCCGCAGACAAGAAAGGCGGCAAAATAATTAATCTTCAAGTCCGCAGGAATAAGGGGGTATTTCCCACAAATGCACCCAGATCCACCCGTTTATGAATCCTTCCATCACGGTTCTGACCTTTTTACTGGCCCTTTTCATTCCCCTGCACGGTATCGCCCAGGAAAAGACCAAAGTAAAGATCCTGAATGCCGATATGTTGGGCTACGATGAGGTCGGCGGCCAGAAGATCAGGAAACTCCTGGGAAATGTAAAAATGAAACAGGACGACATCATCATGGATTGCGACAGCGCCTGGTTTTTTGCGGAAGTGAACCGGGTACATGCCTATGGGAATGTTCATATCACGCAAGGCGATAGCCTGGATATTTATGCCGACTCACTGATCTATATCGGTCCGGAAAAGCTGGCCACTTTATACCATCATGTAAAATTGATCAAGGAAGGAATGACCTTGACAACAGACCGGTTAGTGTATGACCTGGACCATAAAGTCGCCCGGTACCACAGCGGCGCTGCTATCCGGCACAAGGAAACCCATCTGACCAGCAGGGTGGGATATTATTATGAACAAAGCAAGGTAGCCTATTTTAAAGACAGCGTGGTATTGATCGATCCTTCCTATACACTACACGCGGATACCCTGAAATATAATGTGGATCAAAATATTTCCTATTTCTTTGGGCCGACCGATATCATCAGCGATTCGAGTATCATCTATTGCGAAGACGGCTGGTTCGATGCTAACAAGGATATCGCCTTTTTCAAAAAAAATGCCCGTATTGAGAACGATCCGCAGGTGATCCGGGCCGATAGTATCTATTATGAAAAATCAACCGGTTTTGGAAAGGCTTACCATAATGTCGAATGGCTGGATACGGTTGAAAAGAACATCATCTATTGTGATTATGCGGAATACCTGGAACGGGAAAAAACCTTTGTCGCTACTCAAACGCCGGTGATCTGTAATTTCGAGAGTGGCGATTCCCTGTATATCGCCGCCGACACCCTGCTGGCCTATATCGACACCACCGATTCGGCCGACTACCGGGTGTTGATCGGTTATCATGATGTCCTGATCTTCCGGGATAATATGCAAGGCAAATGTGATTCCCTGAGTTATTCCTATAAAGATTCTGTCATCCGGTTTTACAAGTCTCCCATACTATGGATCGATTCCAGCCAAATGACCGCCGATACGATCGCCATCCTGTTCAAAAATCAAAAAGCCCATCGCCTGGACCTCATCCGTTCCGCATTTATTGTGAACCTGGAAGACACAGGTTTGTATAACCAGATCAGGGGAAAGGATATTTTCGGCTACTTCCGCGATGACACGCTATATAAAATGAAGACCATCGGGAACGGCGAAAGTATATACTATGCCCGCGACGACCTGGGGGCATACCTGGGAGCCAATCAAGCCTCCTGCAGCAAAATGGATATTTATTTCAAAACGCAAAAGGTGGATCATATCATTTTCCTGGATAAGCCAAATGCCACCTTCCATCCTATGCAGGACCTGGATCCCGATGATCTTATGCTATCCGGGTTTCAATGGCTGGAATCCAGGCGGCCAACCGATTACCGGGAACTTTTTACGAAACGGCTTCCACCTCAAATCCCAGCGCCTGAAGATGTTTCCAATAATCCGGATTCGATTTCGATACCACCTCCGGTCGATCAATGATCACCGGTCCGTAGCGCATGGCTAAAGGCGCCAAAGCCATCGCCATCCGGTGATCGTCGAATACCCGGAAACAGATCGGATGCACCGGATCTCGCATAGGTGTGAGCCTGCCCTTCCCATTTAGTTCGCTGAATTCGATGCCCAGCTTAGCCAGCTCGCTGGCCAGGGCGCTGATGCGGTCGGTTTCTTTGATCCTCAGATGACCGATGTTCTCAAATACGCCGGGGATCCTGAAAGCCGCACAACAGGCTGCCAGGCTTTGGACAAGGTCGGGTGTATCCTTAAAATTATATTGGAAGTCCTGGATCTGCACCGGCATTTGGCTGAGCACGATCCCGTCATCCCGGAAATCAGTGCTGACACCGAAGTTTTGCATCAGCGGAACGATGGCCCGGTCACCCTGGATACTATCCGGCTTGAAACCTTTGAGGGCAAGCTGAGCATCCGAAGCCAGCGCAACCGTTAAATAGTAATAAGATGCGGCGCTCCAATCCGGCTCGATGGTATAGGACCCGGACCGGTAGGATTGAGGAGCAATGGAGATCTCATCGCCCGATATTCGATGGCTGACGCCGAAATGTTCCATGATGGCCAGCGTCATCCGGATATAAGGGAAGGAAACCGGTTCGGCCGTGAATTTGATGGTTAAACCACCAGGTAAAGCCGGGGCGATCAGCAGTAATGCGGAGACAAACTGGCTGCTTAGCTTAGGCGACAGGGATACGCTTCCCCCGTTAAGCGGCGCTCCGGTGATCTGCAAGGGCGGATAGCCCGGTTTACCGAGATAACTAATATTCGCGCCCAATTCTCTCAAAGCATCCACCAGTGGGCCCACCGGCCGTTCGAGCATCCTCGGGCTGCCCGTTAATTCCCGGGTACCGGGCCGGGTGGCCAGGTAAGCGGTCAGAAAGCGGTAGCATGTTCCGGCTGCTCCGGCGTCCCACCTGGCGCTGTCCCGGCTTAACAGTCGATCCAGGGTTTGGGTATCTTCGCTGGCCGATAATTCATGTAATTCAACCGGTTCCTTCGAGATGGCACGGATCATTAGTAGCCGGTTGCTGATGCTCTTCGACCCGTCTAAGGTCAGGCTGCCGTGAATCCGGGCGTCTTTTTTGGAAATGCGAAGGCTTGCCATTTAAGGTTGTAACACTGACCGGTAATGCTGTAAGGCCGAAGCAAGCTCTTCCGTAGAGCAAGGCACATCCAATACCGGGGTCCCGGGTGATTTTAATAACGTGCAATAGATCATTCCTTGTTCCTTCTTTTTGTCTTGCTGCAGGTATCCGATGATCCGGGGGATATCACTTTCCGGGAAATGCCTCTGGCCAAAAACATCAAAGATATAGCGGCTTATCTCCTCAAACAAGCCAGGCGTCATCAAACCTTTTTGTACGGATACATTTAATTCCATGATCATGCCCGCAGCTATAGCTTCGCCATGCAACATTGGATTTTCGCTATCTACCAATGTATAGGTTTCCAGGGCATGGCCGATGGTATGGCCCAGGTTCAGTGTTTTCCGAATATTTTGCTCCAGGGGATCGGCCTCCACGATCTTCTGTTTGATAGCAACCGAATCCCGGATCAGCGGTTTCACCTGTTCCGGATCAGACCGGTTTTTCAGTTGGAGCCGGTGCCAATGCTTCCCTCCCTCAATCAACCCATGCTTGATCATCTCCGCCCAACCTGACCGGAACTGCTCCGGCGGTAAGGTATCCAGGAATTCCGGGTCGATGATCACCGCAGCGGGGCGGGCAAAGAGTCCCACCATATTCTTTTCTCCCCTAATGTCGATGCCCGTTTTACCACCGATGGCTGCATCTACCTGGGCCAACAAGCTGGTGGGCATGTGGATAAAATCGATCCCTCTTTTATAGGTAGCCGCCACAAAACCACCGATATCACAAACAACCCCTCCGCCCAGGTTGATCAGTAAAGCCTTACGGTCGGCGCGATGCGCCAACAATTGATCCCAAATGTACCGGCAGCTTTCCAGCGATTTGGATGCCTCTCCGGGCGATAGCTCGATAGGCGTTGCACGATCGGGAGATACCAGCGCTTTTTGTAGGATCGGGTAGCAAAAAGTAAGGGTATTGGTATCCGTTAGCACAAAAACGGCCGAATAACGATCCACGGGCAATCCATTGCTCAGGCTTTCAAAATGAATGGGATAATCCGTTAATGAGCGTTCCATAATTTAAACGTAGGCGAACCAAAGATTCTCAAAATTACAAATATTTCCAGGCCCGGTGATGAGCGCTTCTGTAAGCTACCCGCCCTCAATTGGCTGGAAAGCATAACCCTGATACCGCTAAATGCTTTTTCGCGAAACTGTTGAAGGGATTATTCCGTATCTTTAAACCTACCTGAGATCACCGGTTTTATTGTCTTTATTCGTGGATTAACTTTTTCAAACGCTCATGGGAAAAAGAATAATGCTCGCCATAGGGCTGTTGCCTTTCGCAGCTTTCGCTCAGATCAATTGTGACGGGGACCGTTATTATGAAAAGATCTTTTCGCAGGTTAACACCACCAGCGATGTGGTGTATGGCAACAACCTCGACATCGGCGGCGGCAACATGGACCTTAAGGTGGATATCTATGAGCCGGATGGTGACACCCTGCCGACCAGGCCATTGATCATTTGGGCGCATGGCGGTACTTTTTTGGGCGGCAGCAAAACCGATAACGATATGGTGAAGCTCTGCAACCGCTTTGCCAGGCGCGGCTATGTTACGGCTTCTATCGATTACCGGCTATCGCTTCCCTCGGCGCTGATCAGCAAAAAGGCGATGACCGAAGCCGTTTGGCGGGGCATGCAGGATGGGAAAGCAGCCGTCCGTTTTTTCCGGGATGATGCCGCCAACAGCAATACCTACAAGATCGATCCGGATCATATCTATTTTGGCGGAAGCTCCGCCGGTGGGTTCATTGCCTTACAAATGACCTATACCGATAAGCAAAGCGAGATCCCTCCGGAGATCAATACCGGGCAATTAGGCGACCTGGAAGGCGACAGCGGTAACCCCGGTTTTTCATCGGAAGTACGGGCCATCATTAATCTTTGCGGCGCCATGGGAGATGTGGATCATATGGAAAGCGCCGGCGATGAACCGGTACTGAATATGCATGGGACCGATGATGAGACCGTTCCCTATGGTACGGAAGTGCTGACCCTGGCGATCATTCCCCTGGGAGAGGTATCCGGAGGCCATTCGATCAATAAAAGAGCGGATGCGCTGGGCATGAAAAATTCATTTTATGCCTTTAAAGGCGCCGACCATGTGCCCTATGCCCATAGTGATGCTTATATGGATACCACGGAAAATTTTATCCGTGATTTTTTATACGAAGACCTGGGCTGCACGGAGATTTTCGCCGGTATGCACAACCCTGCAAACGGATCGCAGCAAGTACGGATATTTCCTAACCCGGCATCGGGATCCATGATCATTGAAAACCTTTCCCCTGGGTTATACCTTTCTGTCCGCTTAATGGATATCACCGGTAAACCGCTGAGCGATTTACATACCGGCGTTGCATCCATCACCCTCACACGGGATGATCTTCCGG
>JANQFB010000219.1 GCA_028278085.1 Chitinophagales bacterium | reverse complement strand
AAAACCCCTTTGTTATCCGCTACCCGAGGGGCCAGGGCGTTCTGATCGACTGGCGAACACCGATGGAAGAGATCCGGGTAGGCAGCGGCAGAATGATCTGCGACGGAGAAGATGTAGCTATCTTAACGATCGGGCATACGGGTAACTTTGCCGTCGAAGCATGCAAAGAGCTGGCATCCGAAGGGGTATATCCGGCCCATTTCGATATGCGGTTTGCCAAACCTTTGGATGAAAAGCTATTAACCAAAATATTCAACAACTTTTCCAAAGTGATCACCGTTGAGGATGGTTGCCTGATGGGCGGTATGGGTAGCGCCGTACTGGAGTTCATGGGCGATCATAATTTCCAGGCCCACGTCGTGCGTCTGGGTATGCCCGACCGGGTGATCGAGCACGGCTCCCAGAAAGAGCTCTGGACCGAATGCGGCTATTATACCGGCGATATCATCGATGCGGTAAGAGCTGTATTGAAGGAAAAAGTTAAGGTGAGCGTCCTTTGAGCCTTAATTGGCGACTTCCGACAAGAATTTAATACGCATCAGTTGGATCTCCTCCCTGGAAAACCCTTCATCTTCTAGTTCCGCCACAGCCAGATCCAGTTGATCGGATTCCGCAGTTTTGAAATAATCGAATACATCCAACTGCTGATTATATTCCAGCAGATCATTGATATAATAATCCAGGTTGACTTTGGTGCCGGAGGATACGATCGTTTCGATTTCTTCAATGATCTCGTCGTAGGTTAGGTTCTGGGCTTCCGCGATATCTTCTATCGGCATTTTCCGGTCGATATTCTGGATGATCTTGACCTTCAACCCCGATTTGTTGATAATGGATTTAACCACGAAATCATTGGGGCGCTCAATATCGTTTTCGTCGACATATTCGCTGATCAGATCGATGAATTTCTGCCCGTACCGGACTGCTTTCCCCTTACTGACGCCAGTGATATTGGACAGCTCTTCCATCGTGATGGGGTATTGAGAGGCCATATCTTCCAACGAGGGGTCCTGGAAAATGACATAGGGTGGAAGGTCTTTTTCTTTGGCGACCTTTTTGCGGAGATCTTTCAGCAGGTCGAAAAGACGGGGATCCACGACACTGGTCCGGCCATTGTCATTCTCCTCGATGTCTTTCATCACATCGTAATTATGGTTCATCGAAAGCATAATGGAAAAAGGAGCCTTCAGGAATTGCTGTCCTTTCTTCGTTATTTTCAACAGGCCATAATTTTCAATATCCTTTCTGAGCAGGTTGTTCAATAATGCTTGCCGGAGTATAGTATTCCAGAAATGGGCATTTTGATGACTGCCTTTGCCGAAAAAGTCCTTTTTATCGTGGTCGTAGGAGTTGATCTGCTGATTTTTGGTGCCGGTAAGCACATGGATAACATGTTGTATGCCGAAGGTTTCATTCAGGTCGGAGATGGTTTGAATAGCCAGTTGTATGTATTCCTTACCATCGATCTTTTCTTTTGGGTTCAGGCAATTGTCGCAGTTGGTACAATTCTCTTCCGACAAGGATTCTCCGAAATAGTGCAGGATAAATTTCCTTCTGCAAACAGCCGTTTCGGCGTAGGCGATGGTTTCCGTCAGCAATTGTGCCGCCATTTCCCGTTCCGCCACCGGCTTGTCGCGCATGAACTTCTCCAGCTTCAGGATATCTTTATAGTTGTAAAAAGCAATGC
The DNA here is from genome assembly GCA_028278085.1 of Chitinophagales bacterium. Lineage (GTDB taxonomy): Bacteria > Bacteroidota > Bacteroidia > Chitinophagales > JANQFB01 > JANQFB01. The sequence continues at coordinate 354 of JANQFB010000219.1, read as the reverse complement.
ATTTACCTTCCAGGCCATCCCTGCCGGCCCTTCCGGTTTCCTGGTAATAATTTTCAAGGCTTTTGGGAAAATTATAGTGGATCACGAACCGGACATCGGGTTTGTCGATACCCATACCGAAAGCGATCGTAGCTACGATCACATCGATCTCTTCCATTAAAAACTGATCCTGGCGTTCCGACCGCGTTACCGAATCCAGTCCGGCATGGTAGGCCGCGGCTTTGATATCGTTAACCAAAAGTACCTTGGCCAGCTCCTCGGCGGATTTCCGGCTCAGGCAGTAGATGATACCGGATTTGTTAGGGTTGCTTTTGATGAATTTTATGATGTTTTTAACAACTTCGTCCTTATTGC
>JANQFB010000479.1 GCA_028278085.1 Chitinophagales bacterium | reverse complement strand
TCGAAGATAGCATCAAAATGGTCGAAAGGATCGCTCTCGAAAAAGCAGCGCAACGTAAACAGGAAATGACCGACAGTATTGCTACGGTCAGGGCCAAAGAAAAGCTGGAACAGCGGCAAAAAGAGGTCGCCGATAGTATTGCTCTAGCAGAGAAGCTCGCCAAAGAAAGTGCTGCACAACGCCAAAAAGAGATCGCTGACAGTATTGCCTTAGCCGAAAAGATCAAACAGGAAAAGGCCGAACAACGCCAGAAGGAGATTGCCGACAGCATTGCCTTAGCCGAGAAGATTGCCAAAGAAAAAGCCAAGCGGCGTGAAAAAGAAATCGCCGATAGCATTGCCAGGGCTGAAAAGCTCGAACAAGAAAAGGCAGCGGCAGAATTGATCGCCCGGGCTGACATCCCCCCCATCGCCGCTTCCATTGAGATCACGGGGAAACTTTGTACACACAGCCCCATCAGCTTCGAGGACGGTAACAGCGAAAACAATAGTTCGTGGCAGTGGAATTTCGGCGATGAAGCTCCCGGGGCGGTGCAGGCTAAATCCGCAAAGGCCAATTATGTGTTCACCGAAACCGGCAAATACGAGATCATGCTCAAAGTATCCAATGCCTATCATGACAGCCTGACCGTTTTCAAGACGGTATATATCGACAAAGTTCCAGCCGTTGAGATCCTGACAGAAGATATGGAGCTGTGTCCGAATTTTAAGGAAGCCCTGGATATCCCTGCAACCGGCAATGCTGCCCGATACACCTGGGTATCGAATAGGATCGATACGATCTATCGGGGTAAAGATCCCAACCTCAGCTTTTTTCCAAAAAGATCCGCCACCTTGTCGCTGATCGGCACCTCAACCGGAGCTTGCCGATCCGCCGATAGCATACAACTGAAACTCCTGCCCAATCCGGCGCCCCGGGCCAGTGTTCGGTATGGCGAAAATGACTGCTATCCCAAAGATGTATACTTTGATTTCAAACGTCCGGTCGTACCCATGCTCGACAGTGTTATCCTGGAATTCGGCGACGGCATGCGATTGTCCAATCCTTCCCCCTATCCTTTGATGCATACCTATGAATATGATCGCGACCTTAGCTACCCCACCACCTATAATGCCAGGTTTAAATTGTACTATGTCAACGGCTGCTGGAGGGATACCCTGTTGCCGATCGAAGTTTGCGAAGGTTTTTATGCCCCGGATATTTTTTACGTGGGTGATGAAACCGTTACCAAGACCTATGAAATGACCGGTATACCGTTTGCCGATTGTACATTTATGGTCTTCAACCAGTTCGGCGACAAAGTTTTTGAAGAAAAAAACTATAGAAACAACTGGCAGGGGATCGGTTCCAATGAAAAGCTCTTGAAAAACGGGATGTATTATTTTGCTTTATCCTGTCAGGAAGGAAACTACAGCGGTTGGGTGGAAGTGATCAATGATTAGCTGAAGAATGATGAATGTGAAATGAAGAATAACGAAGTGATAACTTCATCATTCTACATTCGAAATTCAACATTCTTATGCGTTTCCTTTCTGATGATCCGCCAGGAATTTTTCCAGGCCAATGTCTGTTAAAGGGTGTTTGAGTAAGCCCAGAATGGAGCTGAGCGGACAAGTGGCCACATCCGCACCGACCTCGGCAGACCTGACAATATGCATCGGATTCCGGATCGAAGCGGCCAGTACTTGTGTGTCATACTGATAAACTCCGTAAATATGAACGATCTGTTCGATGAGATCGATCCCATCCCAATTCACATCGTCGATCCGTCCGATAAATGGGGAAACATAGGTAGCTCCGGCCTTGGCTGCCAGGATGGCCTGACCGGCTGAAAATACCAGGGTGCAATTGGTTTTGATATTTTTGGAAGATAGAAATTTCAGGGCTTTTACACCATCTTTGATCATCGGGATCTTGACGACAATATGCGGGTCGATCCTGGCCAGTTCCTGCCCTTCTGTAATCATTCCTTCAAAATCGGTGGCGATCACTTCCGCACTGACATCACCTTTGACGATCTCACAAATGGCTTTGTAATGGTTGATAATATTCTCTTTGCCCGTTATCCCTTCTTTGGCCATCAGCGAAGGGTTGGTGGTTACGCCATCCAGCACACCCAGGTCTTTGGCCTCACGGATCTGATCCAGGTTTGCCGTGTCGATAAAAAATTTCATGGATTAGGAATTTTTGCCGAATTGATTGGGCAAAGCTAAGGAGATAACTGCCCGCTGAAAAACAATGACAAAGGAAGTTATGCACAAGTTTTCCAGATAGAAGAGGGATATTAGACTTGTAGACTGTTAGACTTTATGTTAAATAAGTCTCACGTCTAATAGTCTGGCATCTATCAAGCCTACCTTGGTATAATAAAAAAACTTATTTTCATGATATCATTCCATAGGTATTTCACTCCAAAAAACTGCCGATGATGAATAAAATACCCGTATTGTCAACTGTCTTCTTTTTATGGGCTAGTTCATTGACTGCCCAGGGCCCGCAATGGGATAGTATCCGGGTACATGCCGTACCGGAGATTCGCCCGCTTACAGCACAAGATTACGAAACGCCTTTTGTTCAACCCAATGCTACAGACGGTTGGGAAGATGGCATTTACCTGAGCCGCGATGGCTTGCATTTGTATTGCTTCTATCTTCCAATGGATCTGCCATTATTTGCAGCCCACATCGGTGATCCGGGTGGTTGCAATGGCGACCCATGTTGTCAGGGCCGTGAAGCCTATTTCCGCGGGCCCATGTATGGCATCGATACCATGCCTCCCGGCGCCCCTTGTTATCCGTGGATCCATAGTGATATTGTGTATTCCACCCGGCCGAATGTCAACGCGGATTTCCCGCCGTGGATCAACTCCAATCTGTCCGATTCTATTTTATATGACGGAGCGCCTCATTCCATCGATAACCCCGGTGGTAATGTAGATATGTTTGTTTGGAACACCAGTACCAATAGCGATGATATATATATCCTCCGGAATGTGACCCATAATCCTCATGCTCCCGGACAACCCGCAACAGGTATGAATACCGCCGCTACCGAAGGGAATCCTCATGTTGAAAAATTATCGGCAACAGATTACCTCATGCTATCCGATAATCATACCGACCCCGAAGATTCCACGGATTTTTGGTACAGTTACAGCACTGACGGCGGCAATACCTGGACGCCCAAAACCCGGATCAACACCCTGAATTCCCGATATGCCGATCTGCAACCGCATTTATGGAACGACGGTACGGACTGGTGGGTTTACTTTGCCGCCGCAGATACCCTGGGTGATGGCCGGTTGTCGATTTTCCGGGCCAAACATAATACCAACAACATCTCTTCGGCTGCGACTTTCGACGACTGGGGCGACCGCGAATTTGTCATTGGCCCGGGAGATAATACCTGGCCGACTGCCGAAGCCATTGCCGTAGGAGAGCCTTCCTTATCGCAATGGGGCGATATCAGCTTCGGATTGGTAACTGAAGATCATTCGACCCCGGATTCCTTATACGACCGGCTGGACCTGGATCCATGGTTCCTCCCTAAAAAAGGATCACCCATGGCCTTCCTCGGCCCCGGACCGGTAACCATAGCGCAGGCCCAAGCCTATCCTAATCCATCCGCAGGAACGGTGACGATCACCTTTAAAAACCTGGACCATAGTCCCCATTCGCTGGAGATCTTCGAACTCAGCGGTATGCTGATCTACCGGGAAAACGATATTACCGCAGGGCAAGTGATCGTCGATCAGGAAGTCCTGGCGGCAGGTACCTATATTTACCGGATCAACTCCCAAGGCCGGCTGAAAGGCGGTGGTAAGCTGGTGATCCGGTAATCGCAGACTTACCGATAGATCGGTGGCTGGTTTTTGTGGTATTTTGCCGCTCAAAGGAATGAGTGTCATGGAGAAGCATATCATCGTGGTAGGAGGAGGCATCACCGGCCTGAGCATTGCCTATTTGGCGGCCCGGTCAGGTATGCAGGTAACGGTATTGGAAAAAGCCGGGAATTTCGGTGGATTACTGCACACCTTCCCGGTGGGTGGTACGCATCTCGAACGGTTTTATCATCACTTCTTTACCCATGATGCCGAGATCCGGTGGCTGATCGATGAGCTCGGTATCCGCGACAACCTGGCCTTTTACCCGACTAAAATGGGTGTCTTTCACGATCAACGGATCCATGATTTCACCAACATCAATGACCTGTTTGGATTCCGCTCCTTAAATTTTGGCGACAAGTTGCGCTTTGGCCTTACGGGCCTGTACCTCGGGAAAAGTGTCGATTGGCGAAAAGTCGAAGCAACCCCGGCGCTCCAATGGTTGGAACGTTGGGCCGGACCTCGGGTTATTCAAAACATCTGGCGGCCGTTAATGGTAACCAAATTTGGCAAATATGCAGATGAAGTCCCGCTTTCCTGGATGGTGGGAAGAATGCGGCAGCGGATGAATTCCCGCAAGGGTAACCGGGAAGCCCTGGGTTATCTGACCGGTAGCCTCAAGGTATTGCTGGATGCATTGTTGGAACAGCTCAGCCAGGCGAACGTCAGGCTGATAGCGGATGCACCTGTCCGGGAACTCCTTATCCGTAACAACAAGGTCTATGGCGTGAAAACCGGTGACGAAATTATTGAAGGGGACCAGGTCGTTTTGACGATCCCTGCCCCGCCCATCGCCGAATTGTTAAAACCCTATCATCCCGATCTGGCAAATCAACTCGCATCCATCGAGTATTTCGGCGCCATCTGCACCATACTCGAGCTCGACCGGAAGCTGAGCGATATTTATTGGTTGAATATTACACAGCCGGGCTTTCCTTTCGGTGGCGTGATCGAACAGACCAATCTTTTGAGCCCACAGGTCTATAACGGGAGTCATGTGGTCTACCTTTCCCGCTACTTTACGCCGGACGAAGCCATCGCCAGCCTGGACAAAGAAGCGATCAAAACCCTGATGCTGTCAAGGCTGCCGGAAATCTATCCCGGTTTTAAGGAGGCCTGGGTTCGACAAGTACATGTTTTCAAAACGAATACCGCCGCCACGGTTTGTGATCTGAATTTCTCCCGAAAAGTTATCCCCTGCCGATTGCCGGTTCAACAACTGTTCCTGGCCAATATGATGCATATCTATCCGGATGAACGCAGTGTTAACAATGCCATCCGGGTAGCTGCAGAAGCCTGCCGGGTAATGGGGATCCCCTCGGAATTTGTTCCCCGCGGACCTTCTTTGTCAGGGCTGATAGGCTTTTAGATATTAGACTGTTAGATTTTAGACTTTAGACACGCAGGTCTAAAGTCTAAAATCTAACGTCTAAAAGTCTCTTTTCAATTTTTAGTCCCTTTTTCGAGCTTATTCCCGACTTCCCGCAACACCCGGGGATGCAGACTGTCGGCGTGTTTTTCTATAAATTCGACGACAGGCTCCTTATCAATTTTGGCTAACTCCCGTATAGCCCAGGACAAGGCTTTATTGATCATATCGGCGTGGTCGTTGACTACCCGTTCGCATATGTCCAGCGTTCGCGGGGCATCGCCCTTCCCTCCCCGGGCCTTTTGATTCAAAGCGACCGTTGCAACGACCGGTACCCTTCGCCTCCAAAAATCTTCAGCCTTCAGGTAGGATCTAACCTTCTCCGTATCGACGATATTTTCCCGCCAGGCATAACCCAACAAGTAAGCGCTGAAACAATCGACCGACACCCAGTTATCCAGGTTCCGGTCGAGATCATCGATATCGGCCGGGGTCAATTCGGACAAAGCTTTTTTATCCTTGCCCAGGTATTCATAAGCGATATGCTGGCATTCGAAAATGCCGGTGTTGACCAACGCTTTGGCCAGCTCTATTTTCTCACGGACCGTGTGTTTTTTGGTTTGATCTTTCAGGGCTTTCAGCACCACCTTTTCATTAGGTACCGTAACGCCGATCACTTTCATGGCGGTTGGATAAGATCTTTTAGCAAACTCGAGCCTTTCAGGATCTTTGAGGTCTTCTAAGGCGGAGATGATGTCGTTGATGGAAACTTGCATGGTATGATTTTACTGAAAGGCAAAGGTCTGTATAAATTGGGATATTTTATTGGAGGCGACTATTTGGCTCCTCCAACCGCAGGAGAGCTTGGATTTATTCCTCGTTATTGGTTTTGAAACCGATCCTTTTTCTGTTTTGCTGCTCCAATTCCTCTTGTCTGGCTTGTTCAACTTCTTTAAGATAACCAAAGATCAAATTGATCTTTTCATCATGCCCGGCTACTTTTCGGCTCACTTCCTCCAATTGCACCATAAGTTCCTGATGACTTAACAGCATTTCACGCATCTTAACAAATATCTCAATGATCCGTATGCTCATGTACCTGGCGCGTTTGCTCCTTAATATACTTGCTAACTGTAAGATCCCATGCTCAGTAAAGACCAAGGGCAGGTAGCGTGTTCCACCCCTTCCTTTTTTTGAGGTCACAAATTGTGACCTCAAAAATTCGTTTTCTTCTTTTGTTAATTCGAACATAAAATGCTCCGGAAAAATATCCAGATTACGCTTCACGGACTGTTTCAGTACTTTTGTTTGCACTTCATACAGCTCCGCCAGATCCCGGTCCAGCATGACCTTTACCCCCCTGATCTCGTAAATTTTATCCAGGATAACTTCAGAAGGAATAACTACTGATTTGTTCATGATTCATTTTTTTATCCCAGGTTTATTGTTGCTGAAAAGAAGCCCGGATCCAGCTATTAAATGTAGACAATGTTTATCATAAAAAATCATTATTATTTGAAAAACAATTAAAGTCTATTTGTGCTATGCACTCCTAAGCAGTTTCCCCATCTACTATTGGGTGACCTGCTATAGCTAAAACGGCATATAGGTATTGCGATAAAACTTTAACTTTATCCGGTCTCCGGAATGTCAACCGAAACAACAAACACTACAGCCTCAAAATGGTGGATCCTGATCCCGGGATTGCTGGCTTGGGGTTGTTATGGCTGGGCGATTTGGGATCCCGATGCCTGGTGGGGCCTTCATTTTACAGCTTTCCTTCCCCCTTTGTTGAAAGTTGGCTTACCGGTCATTGGCTTGTTGCTGCTGCTGTACTTCTATGTAAGGCCGTTCCCTAGTTTTCAATTACCCAAGGGGATCAACAAAGGGCTGCTGATCGGAGGCATTACCGTGCTCGCCGGGCTTGCTTTTTACCAATTCCCGATGTATGAAAGCCATTATGGTGACAGTGAAGTATTCCGGGAAAGAATGGGCGACCGGACCACTTCCTTCGACGGGAAATATGTCTATCAACTCTTGACCCCCGATATTTTATCGCCCAAAAACGGTAACCTGACGGTATTGAGCGCTATCCGGCTCTTGTCTTATGCTACCGGATGGACGCACCGGCAGGTCTACCGGGTATGGGATGCCTTATTCGGGATGATGTTTGTGTGGATCTGGCTCATTTTTGTGGATCGCCGATTCACAGACCCGACCGGGAAGTTCCTATTCGGCTTACTGGGATTGACAGCGCCTTTTCTACAATTCTTTTTCGGCTACATGGAGATCTATGCCCCCATCATACCTGTCAGCTTTGCTTATTTAATGGTATTGCTGCTATACCTTCAATCCGGGCAACAGCGAATGCTTTGGCTCCTGGGGGGCTTGTTGTGGCTATCCTTAAAATGCCATTCCGCCTCTTTTCTGCTGGTGCCCTCTTTCCTGTTGGCGCTCCTCTTTCGTTACCGGGAAAGGAATCCTTGGATCGGCCGCTTGTTTACCTGGCGCAATATAACAGCTTGGATCATATTACCGATAATTTTGACCGGGGCGATGGTATACTTCTTTGTGCTCGAGTCACATACAGATCCGAGGTTTGTGAACCCGGAGGTAGATATTTACCAACGCTTATTCCTGCCTATCGTGGCCCCTGCGCCACCCCTCGACCGGTATACCTTGTTTAGCTTCAGCCACTTCTTTGATTACTTTAATCTATGGTTCCTGTGGTCGCCGGGGATATTGTTCCTGTTGTTGATATCCATCCTTGTATTCCGGCAAAAGATCGACTGGCAGCGGCCGGAGGTGATCCTCACCGGCATGACTTTCGGCTTGTATGTCTTGCTGTTTTTCATGATCAACCCACTGATGGGAATGCCCATGGATTGGGATTATTTTATCCTCCCGGCGCCTGCACTTTTTATGACGACAGTAGCTATCTATGCTCCCCTGAAAGGCTCGAAGATCTACTCATCCATAGCCGGACCGGTCATAGCGCTTTGCCTTTTTTGCCTACCCATCTTCGCCGTAAATGCCGATAAACAGATGCTATCTCAGCGATTGGAAAGCCTCGGTATCCATATCTTCAAAACCTACTGGATCCGGTCGGCCGGGGATATCCATGCCGGGATCGGACTGATCGAAGATGATCCTGAACAATATATCGCCAGGTATCTGAATGTCCTGGAAAAATTAAAACCCTATGCCTTAGCGGGTAAGGACACGGAATACGCCAACTTATTATGGCATGTCGGGAAATATTACAGAAGGGCCAAACAATACGAAAAAGCCCTGGCTCATCACCGGGAATCGCAACAATATGATCCGGCATTAAAGGCCAACTACATCGGTTTGATGGAAGCTTCCTTTTTCCTGAAGCGGTACCCGGAAGCCTTTGCCTATAGCCGGCAGTTGGTGGCCTATGCTTATCCCGATCAGCGGAAATCCCTGCAAATTGCCATCCAATGCGCCATATTTGCCCAAGCATATGACGAAGCGCTGGCCTATTGCGAAAACTATGTCGCCCAATGGCCGGAAGAGGTGTACTTGTACCTGAGAGATCACTTAAAAGAAGGAACGAATCCCGAGGAGTTGAGGCAGGTGTTTGAGTAGAGGGTCGATCTGATTTGCAAATACGCGAAAAGGATATTACCGGTTGTCGATAACGAATGTCGATTAGATATTAGACTGTTAGATGTTAGACTTTAGACACACCAGTCTAAGAGTCTAACATCTAATATCTAAAATCTAGTACTAATCTATACCTTAACCCCAACCACGCAGATATCATCCACCTGCTGTTGATCCCCGCGCCATTTCGAGAGCACCGTTTCGAGGATCTTCTTTTGATTGGTCATGGTTTCTCCATAGAGCGATTGCAGCAACTCACGGAAGTTCCTGGATTTGAATTTCTTACCCTGGCTGCCTCCGAATTGATCGATATAACCATCGGAAAAGAGATAGATCAGATCACCTTTCATGATCGTCAATTCATGTTTGGTGAAGGACCCAAGGTTTCCCCTGATATAGCCGATGGGCTGGCGGTCGCCTTTAATCTCGATCAACTCCCCGTTCCGCACCAGGTACAGCGGATTATAGGCACCGGCATACTGGATACTGCGATTGTCCTTATCCAGGGTGCAAAGGGCGATATCCATGCCGTCTTTGGTTTCCCCTTCGGCGCCTGTTTGCCCGAGGGAATTGATAATCTCCTTTCGTAACTCATTAAGAATAATATCGGGCGCCGTAATGCCTTTTTCGATGATGATCTCATTCAACAAGCTATGACCGATCATACTCATGAAAGCGCCGGGAACACCATGTCCGGTACAGTCGGCAACAGCCCAGATGGCTTTATTGTCAGGCGTTTCGTAAGCCCAGTAAAAATCTCCGCTGACGATATCCCTCGGCTGGAAGAATATAAAGTTCTGCGGCAGCATACTGTTGAAATAGGTCTGCGATACGAGAATGGCATCCTGAATCCGCTTGGCATAACGAATGCTTTGGGTGATCGATTGATTTTTTTCTTCCAGTTGATTGACATGAATACGGATCTCGTCCTGCAACTGGTTTTGGTATAGCGCCGCCCCGATACCACCGGAGATCTCGGTAAAGATGCTCACCAGGTCCCAGGTGAACATATCCACGTCATCGGAACCTACGGCCAGGCAACCCAACAGTTGATTTTTGGCCATCAGGGGATACAGCATATAGGATTGGATCTTTTCCCGGTAATAGATCTCTTCGATACCCGCCGGCTTCCGTTTACGCTGCAAATTTTTGACCAGGTAATGATCGTCTGTTTTAAGCTTTTTCAAACCATTGATCTCGGGTAAAGGCCGTTCGGATGAAACATGGATACCACCCGACATATCCGGATCCAACGAACAGATCTGGTAGGTTTGATTTTCCAGGCTGAACATCAGGATATTCGCCCTGGCCAGACCAAAGCGATCTATGAGCAGCGACAACGCTTGCTGAACAAGCTGGGTCAGGGTTTCCGATTTTAAAATGGCCTTGTCAATGGCATTGACGATATCCAGCCGGTCGGCGAACTGCTTGATCTTTTCCCGGGCAGTTTTAATTGTTTTATAAGCAGAGGCATTATCAATAGCAATGGCGATATATATCGCGAGGTTCTCCAGTATATTTACGTCGTGATCCGAGTAGGAATTGAGGTTAAAACTTTGGACGGTTAAAACCCCGATGACCTTATCTTTCAGGATCAAGGGCATATAGATCAGCGAATAAACCATCTCTCCCCGCAGGATCTCGGGAGGCTTTCCGGTATATTTTTGGGCCTCTTTTTCGAGGTCATTGATCACAATCGATTCGGCTCGGTTAAAACAGATCACCGGAAGCTTATCGTTCTCATCCAGGGTATGGAAATGAAAGGGTAAGACCTCTCCCTTTTCAATGGCACCCGGGAAATCGATCCTGTTTTCCGCCTCATTTTTGATCCCGATCCCGAAAACAGAAGCATCCATCAGGTTATTGATATTGGCATAAACCCGTTCGATGATCTTTTCAATGGAAAGGGTTGCCGTGATCTCCTGTCCGATCTCACTGAGGAGCTTAACATTTTTGTAGGTATTTTCAATTTCCTCTTTTTGCTGCACCACTTCCTCCGTCCTTTCCCTGACCTTATCTTCCAGGCCTTCGTACATCCGGGCATTTTCAAGGGCAATGGAAGTGTAGTTTGCGATATTCCGGAGCATATTGAGATCTTGCTCGGTATAGGCGTTTTTTTCAGCGCTTTGCACCGTGATCACACCGATCGGCTTCTTTTTGCTGACCAGCGGCAGGTAAATAACCGAGTTGGTATTTTCGCCGATGATGGTGCCCTTATATTCGGGGATATAATTGGTATATTCCTTATTGTAATCATTGATGGCGATCTCCCGTAACCCTAAAAAGCTGACCACTGATAAGCAATTCTTATCATCCAGGTAATCCCAGTTCAGCGGAAGCTTGTCACCGTTTTCGATAAATCCGGGAAAGTCAAGCCTTTGTTCTTTCATATTAACGATAGCGATCCCGAAACAGGAAGCATCCATCAGGGCATTGACCTGCTCATAAACGGTTTCATTGATCTTTTCAATGGAAAGGGAGGCGATAATATTCTGGCCGATCTCACTTAACAGCTTCACATTCTTATAGGATCGTTCCATGTCGGCCGTTCGCATCTTTACTTTCTCCTCCAGGTTACCGTAGAGCTTGGCATTATCCAGTGCGATGGCCAGTTGAACACCCAGGTTTTTCAGCAGGTAGAGGTGGTTTTTTCGATAGGCCTTTTTGTTAAAGCTTTGTACGGTCAAAAAGCCGATCGCTTCTTCCTTAACAATAAGCGGGATGTATACCACCGATTCCGGTAACTCTCCCTGCGCCGGTTTGGGAATGCTGACATCCGGGAAATAACGGTTGAATTCTTTTTGATAATCGTTGATAAATACCGTATCCATTTGTTTGACACACCATACCCCCAAACGATCTTTATCTTTCAGTTGCTGCACATGAGGCGGCAGTTTCTTTCCCTTTTCATATATGCCCGGAACATCAATGACGCCTTTTTCCCAGTTCACAATGCCGATCCCGAAAATAGAGGCATCCATATTTCTATTGACCTTTTTATACACTTTATGGATGATCTCGTGAACGGAAAGCGTAGAGGTGATATCCTGCCCGATCTGGTTGAACAGTTCCAGGTTATGATAGGCTTTTTCGATCTCCTCTTTTTGTTCCACCACCTTGCGCGTCCTTTCCTTGACCTTTCCTTCCATCTCTTCATACATCCGTGCATTTTCCAGGGCAATGGAGGTATAATTGGCAATGTTTTTCAACATGTCGAGATCGCGTTCGGAATAAGCCTTTTTATAGGCGCTTTGCACTGTAATTACGCCAATCGCATTTTGTTTACCGATCAGCGGCACATAGATAACCGAGTTGGTTTGCTCGCCGATCACAGCACCCTGGTATTCGGGAATATACCGGTTATGTTCAATGGTAATGTCATTGATAAAAACTTCCTCGGCATTCCGGAAACACCAAACCGATAAGCTATTGGGATCATCCAGGCGGTCGAAATTCAAAGGGAGCTTTTCACCGTACTCAATGAAACCTGGAAAATCCAGCCGTTTTTCTTTTTCATTAAAAATGGCGATCCCGAAACAGGAGGCATCCATCAGAGAGTTAACCTGCTTGTAAACCGTTTCATTGATCTTTTCAATCGATAAGGAAGCGATAATATTCTGGCCGATCTCATTCAGCAGCTTGATATTCTGATAGGATTGCTCGATCTCTTTTTTTTGACGGACCAGCTCCTTGTTGGTCTTTTTGATCTTCTTTTCGAGCTCTTTAACCTCGGTAATATCGTATTGGATACCCAGTATGCCCACTTCATTCAAATGGTGGATATAAAAGGGCTTTTTGACCGTTTGCAGGATCTTGTGCTGACCCGTTGGATCCTTAAAGATCTCTTCCGGGAAGTATTTGGGTTTGATGGATTCCATGATCTGAAGCTCTTCCTTCCGGTAGGCCTGAGCGTCTTTTTCATGGAAGAAGTCAAAATCAGAGGTGCCGACCAGGTCGTCGGCGTTTTTGTGATAGGCCTGGGCAGTAGCTTTATTGACCAGGATGAACTTCCCTGATTTATCTTTCAGGAATACCTTTTCCGGCAACTCATCCAGTACCTTCGATAAAAGATGCTGCAAGGTTTGCTCCTTATAAACCTCATCATTCAGCCGGTGAAATTCTTTATAGTGCGTTACGAATTTTTGGGTATCGTTGGTATGTTCGTAGTACTCCGAAAAGACTTCATGGCATTGGCATATAACTTTCTTATTGCCGAGCTGTTCCCCGATTTCCAGGGCTTTACTGGCATCTTTAAAAGCATCTTCGTATTCGGCTTTCCTGATCAGTAGCTTACTAATACTCAGGAGCGCATTCGCTTCGCCGATCCGGAAATCCACCGCCCGGCAGATCTCCAGGCTCTTGGTATAATATTTGAAAGCCTGATCATAATCAAGCATCTTATTATAGCATTCCCCGATTCCGCTCAAGGCATAGGCCTGCCCTCCCTTATCGCCTGATTCAAGGGTGATCTCATAACATTGCTGATAATGGTTGATCGCTTGGGGATAGGCTTCCCGGTGCGCATAGATCTGTCCCAGGCCTTCCAGGATCTTAGGACGGATCTCCCGGTCACCGGTCTTTTCGGAAATAGACAGGGCATGATGCAATACTTCGAAGGCCTTATCATAAGCGCCAATGGAAATGTATACGCTTCCAAGCCCATTATTGGCATTGATCTCGCCATAGGTATGGCCGATACTTTGGTATAGGTTGGAGGATTGCAGAAAACTCTTGAAGGAATGCTCAAAATCGGGCATGTAATAATAGATCGTACCCAGGATATGGAGCGTTTGGGCCTGATGTTCAATATCCTCCAGGGCTTCGAACATAGCCAAAGCCTCATTGGCATGCTCCAAAGCTTCATTCAATTCCGAAAGCCAGGTTTTGCAGATGCTGATGGTACGGTGGGAACAGGCTATCCCTAACGGGTACTCGTGTTTTTCGGAGAGCGCAAGGCTTTTCTCACTGAAAAGCAATGCCTTTTGCGGATCCACCCGGTTCAACTCCCAGGCATCAGCCGTCAATTCATTGATGGCAAGAATATGCTCATCGATAGCGCCTTCGAGTATTTTTTTTGCCATTTTTTGCCATTTTCCATGAATATCGATGCATAACACCGACATTATGGATACCTTGAATCCCATTCATAATACAGGCAGTAATAAAATTTTTAGATCCGCCCGGAAGGGGACGAATACAGCGCACTCTTGAATTTCAATCCGTAAGATAATCAAAAAATCAATTTTTTTTAAGGATAGCCTGAAATTGGTATGGTAATTAAGTGAATTACCTATGAGGCTTTCTGCTAATTCATTCAGCATCAGGCGGGAAATGTCGCCCGGAGTTGCCGGATGCGACGGATGGAGTTCCGGGAAAAACGAGGGCACAAAAAAAGGGCAAGTTACTTATATCGCACCGCTACAACCGCCTACCCTTGCTCCCTTCCGGACCTGGGGGATTCAGCAGGAGCTGGTCGTATAAGACTTGCCCAAGCGTTAAATATCTTTCTATCGGATGGTTGGCCGATCCATTGTTCGGCAAAGCAGTGCAAAATTAAGTAAAAAACATCGATCCGTAACCGGGAATTCCTAATTTTTCAGGTGTTGGTCAACATAATTTCAGACACCTGCTTATCATCACCTGGCTTTTCCTAATAAACCTTATTTTTGTGCAACTTAAATCTCCAAGCCCATGAATATAGAATTCAATAAGAATGAGGATGCCATGAAACTTTTGTTGGCAGAAATGAATCTGCGGATCGATAAGATCATGCAGGGAGGCGGTAAGAAAAAAATTGAAAAGCATCATGAGAAAGGGAAATTAACGGCCCGCGAAAGAATTGAAAAGCTGATCGATCCCGGTAAGCCGTTTTTTGAATTCGGCACTTTCGCCGGGTATGAAATGTACCCGGAATACGGTGGATGTCCTGCGGGAGGCGTGGTTACGGGTATTGGCTATGTTTCCGGAAGATTATGCGTTATCGTAGCCAACGACGCCACGGTAAAAGCGGGCGCCTGGTTCCCGATCACGGGCAAAAAGAACCTCCGGGCACAGGAAATTGCCATTGAAAACAAGCTGCCCATCATTTACCTGGTCGATAGCGCCGGTGTGTTTTTACCGATGCAGGATGAGATCTTTCCCGATAAGGAACATTTCGGCCGGATCTTCCGGAACAACTCGATCATGTCGTCTATGGGGATCCTGCAAATTGCTGCGATCATGGGAAGTTGCGTCGCCGGTGGCGCTTATTTGCCGATCTTATCCGATGAGGCCCTGATCGTGGAAAAAACCGGCTCGGTATTCCTGGCCGGCTCCTACCTGGTTAAATCGGCGATCGGAGAAGATATCGATAATGAAACCCTGGGCGGCGCCACCACTCATTCCGAGATCAGCGGTGTTACGGATTATAAAATGCCGGACGACCAGACTTGCCTGAATACGATCAGATCGATCATGGATAAATCAGGCTCCCCGGAATCGGCGGGTTTCGACCGCATCGACGCCCAGGACCCCGCCAAAGATCCTGCGGAGCTCTATGGAATCCTGGCAGAAAACAATGCCAAGCCCTATGATTCGGTGGATATCATCGAACGCCTGGTCGACGGTTCGGAATTTGTACAATACAAAAAAGGCTACGGAAAAACCATTATCTGCGGATATGGCCGTATCGACGGATGGGCGGTCGGTATTGTGGCCAATCAAAGGAAGATCATTAAGAACACGAAAGGGGAAATGCAGATCGGTGGTGTGATCTACTCCGACGCTGCCGATAAGACCGCACGCTTTGTGATGAATTGCAACCAAAAGAAGATCCCCCTGGTCTTTTTGCAGGATGTTACCGGCTTTATGGTCGGTTCCCGGTCGGAGCACGGAGGCATCATTAAAGACGGCGCCAAGATGGTCAATGCCGTTTCCAATTCCGTGGTGCCGAAGTTTACCGTAGTGATCGGTAATTCTTACGGGGCGGGCAATTATGCCATGTGCGGCAAAGCATATGATCCCCGGTTGATCGTAGCCTGGCCTACGGCAAAAATCGCGGTGATGGGTGGATCACAGGCAGCCAAAACCTTGTTACAGATCCAGGTAGCTGCATTGAAAGCAAAGGGGGAAACCATTGAACCGGAAAAAGAGAAAGAATTGTTGGATGAGATCACCCGGCGGTATGACAGCCAAACAACGCCTTATTATGCCGCCGCCAGGTTATGGGTCGATGAGATCATCGATCCGCTGCAAACCAGGCAGATCATCTCCACCGGCATCGAGGCCGCAAATCATTCGACCATAACAAGAAAATTCAATGTAGGCGTTATTCAGACCTAAAATATCAGATCCAGATCTTTTCGTCCGTAAAAACCTGGATGATTATTTCCTGATATTTTTCACCGAAGTTGAGCAGGCACCAGGAGTAAAGCATATACGCTTCCTTTTTACCCAAAAACCGGAGTGATTTTTTCAACTCCTTCTTAAATAACTCTCTATCGAAACTTACATTGAGCAATACCTTTTTCGCAAATTCGAGCATTTATAGAGGGATAAGTTTGAAAGCGTTAAATTATAAAAGATTTTGTTAAATGAAAGGGAAAGTTATCCACAGCATAGGCAATTATTAACAATACGTTAACATTGCCTAAAGGTTTCCCCAACGATAGGATTGATGGTCAAACCCACTGATATCAAGCACTCTGTCGATTACTGTTGCCGCTAATTGCTCAAAATCCGAGGGTTTGGAATAAAAGGAAGGACTCGCAGGCAAAATGATCCCGCCAGCCTCCGTCACTTGTGCCATATTCCGGATGTGGATCAGGTTAAACGGGGTATCGCGCAGAACCAATATTAATTTTTTTCGCTCCTTCAACATCACATCCGCAGCCCTGGTGATAAGATTATTGGACACTCCGTTGGCAACTCTCCCCAGGGTTCCCATCGAACAGGGGCAGACGATCATATGGGTATATCCGGCCGACCCCGATGCAAAGGGAGCCATAAAATCATTTTCGGCATAAAAGTCAAAGGGATAGTCCCGGTATTGTTCATGGTCCAGTTCGTAGGTCCAAACCTGCCGGGCATTATCCGACATTACCACGCCGATCGCGGAGCATTGATCTTTGACCCTCGCCAGCTTATCCAGCAACACTTTCGCATAAATGGCGCCACTGGCACCGGTAATCGCAACGACTAATTTTTTTTCCATGGGTAAAATCAAGCTCGATCCATACAGGGGATTGCCGATAATATCCCCCAAATTTCAACTTATTTTAGTATTTTCATGTAGTATAAATCCATTTTACGATAATTCCGGCCGTTTTTTTCCGGCAGGGTTATCTTAATTTTCTGCGGACTCATGAACGATCACTCTATGAAAAATCTATTACTGTTTGTTGTACTTGCCGGCTTTAATATCAATAGCCTGTTCAGCCAGGAATCGAAATCCTCTGCTTCTGACAAGATCAATTGGATATCCTTCGGTGAAGCGGTGGAGGTAGCTAAAAAAGTGGATAAAAAGATCATGATCGATGTGTATACCACCTGGTGCGGCCCCTGTAAAATGATGGACAAGCAAACCTTTACGGATCCGGAGATCATCAAATTTGTGAATGAACATTATATACCGGTCAAGTTCAATGCCGAACAAAAAGACCCCATCGAATATAACGGTAAAACCTACAACCTGAACAAAGAATATGGTAAACCCGGCAAAGGAGCCCATGAGTTAGCGCTTAGCCTTTTATCCGGGCAGTTGTCTTATCCTTCCTTTGTCTTTCTCCACAATGATTTCAGCATGGATGAGGTGATCAGGGGTTTCCGGAAACCTAATCAAATGGGCAAAGTGCTGAAAAAGAATATTGAGAAGGACACGAAAGAAAAATAAGGATGAAGTGATGCTGCGCCAGAGGGCTTAGTACCATTTGTAGATCCGCAACCCTACACTGAAAAACACCACCCCGGTCAATGCCAGTACGATAATCGGCCGGCTGACCTCCGCTAATCCCGCCCCTTCGATAAATATGCTGCGGACCCCGTCGGCCAGGATGGTCAGGGGGAAAAACTGAATGATCGGGATGATGGCTTCCGGAAAATTGTGGTAGCTGAAAAATATTCCTGACATCACCATCATCGGCATAACCACCAGGTTGATCAATCCATTGCCGATCTGGCTGTTATCGGTGCGGGACGACATGAAGATCGCGATACCGGTAAAGGCCATTACACCGGCAAAAAAGATCAGGCACAGCGCCAACAGGCTGCCCTGCATTTCGATGTCGAAATACCACCAGGCGAAGAAAAAAAGCAAGGCCGATTCAACACCGGTCATGATGACCCGGGAAACAAAATGTGATAGCAGAAAAATATTCTTTTTCATGGGCGTAACTACCATTCTCCGCAGTAATTTCTTCGACCTTTTGTCGATCAGGTTGTAGCTGATCCCCCACATGCACGACATCATGATACCCATGCCCATTAATCCCGGTATCAGGAAATCGATATAGCGGGTTCCTGTCTCGGTTAAAGGCATGATAACACCGGATCGCCCTCCTGACGAAGTATTGTTAATGGCGGCGCTGAGCTGCAGGTAGGTCAACTGGGCTTCCGGATTCAGGGGATCAAAATGGTATTGAAGGGTATCGGCCAATTCACTGATGACCACCGTGGCTTTCCCCCGTTTGATCATTAATTCGGCGGCCGGCCAATCGACATACAAAAATTTATAGTGGGTATCCCCCAGCTTCTCATCAGCCAGGGTTACGGAAAATCCGGCAGGATCCTCCCCGTCTGTTGCACCCTTTTGGAGAAAAGCCCGGAACTTTTCGTGCTGGGTTTTTTGCGGGGAATAAACGGCAACCGTCCGGGTCAATTCTCCTTTTTGGGTAAATGCAATACCCAGCCCCCAGGCCATGAGGATAGGGAACAGCAACGCCCAAAAAATGATGCCGGGATTCCGGATAAATTCCTTGAACTGGGCTGAAACAAGCTGGGTTAACTGTAAAAACATGCTATAGGGGATAAGCTATTTAAGGGTTATCATCCAAATGCCGCCCGGTCATGCTGATAAACAGGTCGTCAAGCGTCATTTTCCGGCATTCCAGGTTCTTCAGGTCCAATTGCTGTTCTTTCACCTGGTCGAGCAGTTTCGGGAGACTTTCGGTGATATCTTTAACGACTAATCGTCCATGCCTCGTAGCCTGATCCCAACTGCTTTCCATCGCATTTT
>JANQFB010000193.1 GCA_028278085.1 Chitinophagales bacterium | reverse complement strand
AATCCGCAATCCAGGTTTACCGAACAGTTATCATCCGTTTCGAAATCATTGACAACGAGTAAAGCCAGTGCAGAGCCATTTTGAACATCCAATTTTTGTGTCAGGGAATCATTATAAAGGTTTTCATCATTAGGTAAGGAGGTCCAGACTACCAGTTCATTGTCACCGGCCGAAGGCTGACTAAAAGTGCCCTGGAAAGTAAACGTTGCTGTATCTCCTGCTGCCAGGGTAGGCGTAAAAGTTTCATTCTCCGGTGGATCCGCATTCCATTGGAAATTGATGCCAAAGTTCGAGATATCCATGGAACCCTTATTCGTCAGGATCACCTCAACCGGTTGAGCGCCCTGGAAAGAGCATTCATGGAATGAGCCCTGCAAGGGTTTGACAACCTCCAACACCTGTACATCTTCCTGGAGCGGGCAATTGACGAGGCCCGGAGCCTTGAAGATGGCGTTTGCCCTGCGGCCCCTGGCATTATCGGGTCCAAGCGCTTTGACACTAACCCAATATTCGTTGATAGGATTGACATTGGTAAAGGTATAGCTCGTTGCCGTAGTAGTACCGACGGAATCCATATATTTTGTCCCCAACATACTGACTTCGTAAGCGCTAGCGCTGCCCACAGCATTCCAGGTCAGGCTGAAAGAGTCCGGACAGGCAAAGCCTATGCTCAGGTTGGCCGGCAGGCCGATAATACTTAAAGGCTGAGCATTCATTCCGGTTGTTGCGCCCCTGCTGATCCTGATAAAGGCTTCTCCGGTAACCGTTGCCGCAATGGGAACCACCCAATCGTAATATCGGCGATCGCCGTTCACATTATTGCTGATGGTATTCCAGATATTGCCGTTGTCCGTAGAATATTCCAGGTGGAAATTCCCGGTATCCCCGATAGCATCCCAGCGCAGACGCTCGGATTCGTTGGGAACGAAACCTTCCCCGCCGGCGGGATAGGTAACCACGATCTCATTTTCCACAAATTCATAAACGACATAATAGGCTGCTTTCCCGAATGGTATGGCGGTGCCTTCAATGGTCAACAGGTAATTACCGCCCAAAGGATCGTTGATGGTAACCTGTTCCATATTATTCAGGGTATCGGTTCCCGGAGCGGCATCTGCGCCCAAATTCGTGGCATTGGGAGTAGGATCCAGCACCAGTGGCTGAAAGCTGGTGGAATCGGGCGCTTTCATCAGGAAGTCAAGGTTGTTGACCAGGTCTATGGCGGCAGCCGGATTAGCCTCGGGATCCCGCCAGTAGATCATTACTTTCAGTTGACTTAATCCTGCCGGAACGGAAATGATCTGTTTGTCCAATTGTCCTTGCTCTACCGAATCCTGCAGGTATTGGTTTTGTTCGATCAGGTTGATCGCCCGGAGAGCATTTACCCTTCCCCAGCCAAAGGTAAAGTCGGGTCCCGGATTGCCCAGGTCTTCAGCGGTATTCAACAAACAGGCTTTGATCAATGCAGATTCGGGATTTGCACCACCGTTAAGCGCTCGGTAGGCCTGGTACAATTGTGCACATACACCGGCGATTCCCGGCGCTGCGGCAGATGTCCCTCCACCCTCGGCATAAGTATTATTCGGATCCGTCGACCATTGGCCCAATCCGTTAGCTGCTATATCCGGCTTTAAACGGCCATCGGCAGCCGGCCCGATGCTGCTGAAATTATCCAGTTCATCGGTGGCGTTAACATTTGCGGTGGCAATCACATTCTTCGCGATCTTATGGCCACCGGTTACATTGCCCCACCCGGTGCCTGCGCCATAACCGCAATCAAAAGTACCGCTGTTACCGGCGGAAAAAACCTGCAGCAACGATGGGTTATCGAAGATCTCTTTATCCATTAATTCCGTTACCGTAGTATAACCGGCATTACATCCATCGCTATAAGAGGTGGAAAAGATCATGATATCCTCGGTATTATGTAAACTGTCGGAACCGGTCATATCCGCATTATATTGCCGGATCTTTAAATAGGCCCCTGATGCCATTCCGCGCATGGTTGGATCCAGGTTCCCGGCGCCACCGGCAATACCGGAAGTCATATCGCCATGATCGCCCAGCATCACACCGATAACTTCCGATTGCTCGATACGACCTGTGAAGTCGATATGCGGCCCGACGATACCGTCATCGTTGATGGAAATATTCACGCCTTCCCCGTCATATTGCCGTCCGGCGCCATAATCGGTGAATATGGCATTGGATCGATGCAGGGTCCTGCCGCGGGTATCTTCCGGTTCGGCAGGGGGAGGGATGGCTTCGATATACCGGACCCAGGGAAGGGAAGCGACTTTTTCAATATCTTCCAGGGGTATTCTCAGGGTAAATCTATGCGCCCGCCGGTATTCATGGATGATCCGATGGTTGGCGGCCGATAATTGATGCCGGATCAGGGAATGCGGTAAGTTGCCGTAATACTGCACATGGATATCGATCTTGCCTGCTACTTTGATCGCATGGTCAGGGTAGGTATTCCCGGCAATTGAAGGGTTGATCTTATAGACCGGCGTGATAGGGATCACACTGCGAACAGGCAGATCCTGGATAGCCGTCCGGTCAAATGATACCGGGATCGCTGCAACGTAGGTGAAATGCGGCAGGTATGACTGCAATAGTATTCCTTGTTGTGCCAGCATTGCCTGCTCCCCTAATGATGGTATCCGGCTGAATTGGACATAGCGGTAATAATAGCCATGGATCGATTCTTCGGGAAGGATCTCCGGATGTTTTGACCAATCCTCGAAATTTGCTTTCGGTGTAAATGACCCGGACTGCAGCAGTAGCGAATACTTTGAAGCCTGGGTTTCCTGGATCGAGAGGATCAAGACACTGGCAAGCAGGAGGAGAGTTTGGTTGATTTTTTTCATTTTTGCGGCGATTTTCAAGGGGCAACAATTATTTGCTAAATATAATTCATTTCGGTTGAAGTTTTATTTATTTTAGGTCAATTTTAAGCGATAACTAATTGTCGGAGAAGCTAATGTTTACAGGGATTTTATGAATATTTTCAGACACCTTTCACGGAC
Source organism: Chitinophagales bacterium (assembly GCA_028278085.1). Classification (GTDB taxonomy): domain Bacteria; phylum Bacteroidota; class Bacteroidia; order Chitinophagales; family JANQFB01; genus JANQFB01. The sequence goes on along the minus strand of JANQFB010000193.1, from coordinate 21,996 downwards.
AGCCCCCCATGGATTGATCCTCACCGGAATTTTGGTCTGGCTATCCTGCAATCCTTCCTCCGGACCCGCCCAAAAGCAAGTCTATGCACATAAATTCGATGATCCGGTCATGCGGAAGATACATGATCTGCAGGACACCAGGGATGCTGCGGCCTTATTAACCTATTTAAAACATGAAGATCGCCAGTACCGTGTGGAAGCGGCTTTGGCTTTTGCTTCGGTCCAGGATTCGAGTGTGCTGAAGGAATTGGCCCTATTACTCGATGATCCCGAAAAGGATGTCAGGGCAGCGGCGGCGTATAGTATCGGACAACTGAAAACAACGATCATCGAATTGACGCTGATCAATTATATTGATAAGGAGAAAGATCCGGCCGTAAAAATGACTCTGCTCGAAGCGCTTGGAAAGTGCGCCAGTCCCAGGGGATTAGCGGCTTTGTCGAGCTACCGGGAGTTGGATTGCATTTCCAAGATCGGGCAGGCCTGGGGTTTGTACCGTGCCGGCTTGAAAGGGCTCTGGTCGGAAGCCGCCGGTAAAGCAGCGATAAGATTATTGGGTGATACCTGCGGGAAAAAAGTTCGACTTGGCGCAGCCCATTACCTGGCCAGGACCAAGGATATCGACCTCGATCCTTTTTTCAATGCTTTAAGCGAGATCATCAGGAATGAGCCGGATGATGAGGTCCGGATGGCGTTGGCCGCAGCGATGTCGCACATTAGCCTGCCCCAAAAAACCGCCATATTGAAGCGCTTCCTGACCGGGGACACGGATCCGAATGTGAAGATCAATGCGATCAGGGCGTTGAAGCCATCGGACTATCCCAGGGTCCGGGCCCAGATCCGGGAAGCATTGAACGATCCTTCGGAAAATGTCGCCGTGGCAGCGGCTGACTATCTGTTAAGCGCTGATATCGATCCGGCTGAGGCCATGAAAATGGGGAAGTCGAATAGTCGCTGGCGTGTACGGTCCAAATTGTTTGAGATCGCCCTGAAATCAGCACCGGACAAAAAAGACATCCGGGAATTCCTGGGAAGTACCTATGATGCCTCGACCCATGTGTATGAAAAAGCCCACCTGCTAAAGGCTATGCATCACGATTTTGTTACGTATGCCTTTTTGGAGCACGCCACTTTTAGCGCCCAATCACCCGTTATCCGCTCTTATGGTATGGACGCATTGGCAAACATGCGGCGCAAGCCTGGTTTCCCCGATCTATTAGTGCCCATTTTTAATGAGATCCTGGTACGTGCCTTTCGCTCAACGGATCAGGCGGTGCTGGCTATTGCGGCCGACCTGGTTGCGGATCCGGATCCGGACCTGGCATTTGAAACGCATACTTCACTCATCATGGCCGCAAGAGATAGTTTGAGCTTACCACGCGATATCGAGACCTATATCGCCTTACAAAAGGCGATCGATCATTTAACCGATGCCCCGCCCGGCAAGCGACCCGAAAATCCTTACAACCATCCGATCGATTGGGATTTGGTCCGCAGGATCCCTGCCGGTCAGCAGGCCGTGATCCGTACGAATAAGGGAGCGATCGTTCTGGAATTATTCCCGGAAGAAGCCCCGGCTACAACGGCTAATTTTGTGGACCTGGTTCAGCGAGGCTATTACCAGGGCAAAAACTTTCACCGGGTCGTGCCCAATTTTGTGGCGCAGGGTGGTTGTCCGAGGGGCGATGGATGGGGCAGTGAAGATTATTCCATCCGATCGGAATTCGGCCCTTTGAATTATGGCGCCGGCTATGTGGGGATGGCTTCTGCGGGAAAAGACACGGAAAGTTGCCAATGGTTTATTACACATTCGCCGACACCTCACCTGGATGGCCGGTATTCCATTTTTGCGCGGGTGGTGGAAGGAATGGATGTCGTCGGGGCATTAGGGATTGGGGATAAGATCGAATCGGTTTTTTTGGATCCGGCGTTGCAGGAAAGTTTATGATCATCCGAATAGATCTCCGGGATAGTCGACAGGCGCCACCACCTCCGGAACATCATTGGCCGGCGAATTTACCAGGGTGGATACCGTGTAGGCTTTCATGTCATCTGCCGGATAAGGATTGAGCAGGTCCATCACATCCGGAGCCCCTAGCTTGGGATCGATCCATAACGACTCGTGCTCGGGCAATAAAATAGCTGGCATCCGGTTATGAATAGACTCCATTAATTCGTTCGGCGGCACGGTGATAATGGTAAAGGTATGGAGCATCTCTCCCTCAGGATCTTTCCAGGAATCCCACAGCCCGGCAAAAGCAAAAGGCTCCTCATTTTGCAGCACGATCCGGAAAGGGATCTTACCCCCCGGTGTTTTCTTCCATTCATAGAAACTATCGGCCAGCACCAGGCATCTTTTTTTGGCAACCAGGTTTTTAAAAGAAGGCTTCTCCAGTAATGTTTCAGCCCGCGCGTTGATCATCTTATTGCCGATCGCCGGGTCTTTGGCCCAGAAAGGGATCAATCCCCACCGTAAAAGCTTGATCCTGTCGGGATCATGGTTGGTGATGACCGGGTTGCGCTGGGTAGGAGCGATGTTATACCGCTTCTCGATCGTTTCGGTATAGAATTTGGCATTGAACCGTTCCTCCAGTTTCTCCTCTTTTTTGGTGGTTGAAAATCTGCCGCACATGGGGGGAAGTTATTCGGACAAATAAATGGGTTTACTTGGGTAAATGCCCTCAGATCAATACTCTGTCGGTTTCCTTCATCGCTTTCTTCCATTCGGGCGGTAAGCCGAAATGATCATCGATAAAGTCATCCATTTCATCTCTTGTTTTGGCGGATAATAATTCGGAACATTCTGCCATCGCCTCACCACCGATCATATAGGGGAACTGGTTAAACAGCATATCACGTCCGTCGCAAAGCGCAAAGATCTGGTACTCGTAGCAATCGGAAACAGGCGTTCCTTTGATGATACATTGCGCGATCCAGGGTTCGACCGTATCATAGGATTCGTTTTCGATCAGATCGTTCCGGTAGGTAAAGTCGCTGTTCCGGTTAAAGTAACTTTCGATCTTTTGTAAGGATTCTTTGGACAAGGTATCCCTCATTTTTTCGGCACAGTTCAGGCACATGGCATATTCGAAGATCACATCGTGCTTATTCAAAGCTTTTTCAATTAAGTATTGGGTGCCGTCTTCCAACAGATATTGGTCACAGGTAATACAATGGTCAAAAGGAGAAGCGGTCACAAACGACTGAAAGATCTTTGGAACCGGTATAAAATGAGTGATGATCGTTGATTTCCGCTCTTCCATTTCCGATAGTGGGTATGATGTAAAGATAACGAATTATTCATGGTATCCTTTAATATGCGGTGTGCTAAAGTCTGCGCCGGATCCGGAAACTTTTCGGCATATTTGACCCTCATCCCCTCCGAAATTGCCGAAAAATAATATTTTTACACATTCCTTCTAACCATTTGGCTGCTGCAACACATAAAGAAGAAAAGCTTGTCGCTTTATTGAAAGGTCAGGATAAAAAAGGCCTGGAAATCCTTTATGAACGGTATGCTGCCGCCTTGTACGGTGTTGTTTTCAGGATTGTAGGTTCTCAAACCCTGGCTGAAGATGTCTTGCAGGAGTCCTTTGTCAAGATCTGGCAAAAGATCGACCATTATGACGCTTCCAAAGGCAGGTTGTTTACCTGGATCCTGAATATTGCCAGAAACAGCGCTATTGATCTCACCCGGTCCAAAAGCTATAAGCAATCGGGCAAAGTCCTGGAAATAGATTATTCCGTATATGAAAAAGCAGGGATGTCTATGAATACGGATCAGATCGGCTTGAAGGAGATCATCAACCGTTTAAAACCCGAACATAAGAATATTATTGACCTGGTATACTTCAACGGTTATACCCAGGCGGAGGTTGCCGAGGAATTGAATATACCCTTGGGTACGGTGAAAACCAGGCTGAAGATCGCCATGAAACAATTAAGAGCTATTTTTCAATAAACATGGACATAAAATCCTATAAATCCTCCGGTATACTCGAACGCTATGTGATCGGGCAAGCTTCTGTCGAAGAGATTGGAGAGGTGGAACAGTATGCGGCGGAGCATGAGGAAATAAGGGCTGAGATCGAATTGATCCGGAAGACGCTCGAGGATTATGCCCGGGCTCATCAATTGCCTCCGCCGGATGGTTTGCTCGATAAGATCCTGGATAAGATCGATGATCCCGGCCAGATGCCCGATTCGCCGAAAATCCCGGCAGCTACGGAAGCACCGAAAGACGCAGCAGATACAACACCCCGTAAAACGAATATCTTCCAATGGCTGGCGGCTGCTTCGGTCATTTTGCTGGTAGCCAGCGGGATTTTGAATATCTATCAGCACCAAAAGCTCACGGAAGTGCGCCGTCAAATGGCTGCGCTGGAAAGCGAGCGAACCGAGTTGGCACAGGATATGGATGTGATGAAAGCCAATTATGAGCTCGATAAGAAAGATATGTCCGTCATAAGGGATCCGGACATGCAGGCCATACCCATGAAAGGTTTGGAGATATCACCCGAATCCTTTGCGATGGTTTACTGGAGCAGCGCCTCCAAAGAGGTATACCTGGATATTAATTTCCTGCCCCGCCCACCCTCGGACAAGCAATATCAGCTTTGGGCGATCGTCGATGGCAAACCGGTGAGCATGGGCGTATTCGATGTTGATCCGGACCAAACACGACTGCAGAAAATGGTCTCCATGGAGAATCCACAGGCATTTGCCGTAACCCTTGAAAAGAAATGCGGCAGTGAGACTCCAACGCTTGAAATGATGTACGTCCTGGGTAATGTTTAAACAACATACCGCTTAGCTGACATCATTGATTTTCCGCATTTCATCTTTATCCAATAATACTACTCCGGTGCTTCGGTACGGCAAATTTGATATTTTTGAATAGCCGGTATTGGTGTGTGGAGATAATCCTTCCTTTTTGAAAAATCTTATTTATACAGGTTATTTGGTTTTGGTATCCTTGTTGTTGACCGAAGCGGCTTTATGGCTACTGGGCTACCGGCCCTACCGGCATGAACCCTTTTCCATTCGCTCCGAACCTCAGTTTTGTTTGCTGCCGGACAGCATGCTGGGGTTCCGGCTCAATCCTGGCGCCTACCGGATTACCCTCAATGACCATCAATCTTTTACGGCCACCCACGATTCCCAGGGCAGAAGGATCAGCGGATTTGAAGAGCAGACCCGTCCAATCCCGATACATTTGCACGGTTGTTCTTATACCTATGGATGGGGAATCGACGATTCCCTTTCCCTGGGCTTTCAATTGCAACGCGGCCTTCCGCGGGCGACTGTCACGGATTTTGCCGTGCCGGGCTATGGTACGGTACAGGCATATCTCCTGCTAAAAGCCAGTGTGCAGGCCGGAAACACTCCCCAACTGGCAATTATCAGTTATAGCTCCCTGCATGAAGACCGTAATGCGCTTACCCCCTCATTCCGGAGGGATCTGCATCTTGGATTTGCGCTTTCCAACCCCAGGATCAGATCCTTATATCCATCCTTCCGTTACCCCTATGCTGCTTTAGCTGGTGATCGGGCAACGATCGGATACGCCCATTGGTCGGCGATCTATGAAAACTGGCCCTTACGGACGCGCTCTGCCCTGGTGAACCACCTCCAGACTTCCGCCGATCGCTTCCGTTCTTTTTGGTATCGGAAAAAGGAAGTTACCCGGCAACTGTTCCGGATGATCCGATCGCTATGCGACCATCATGGGATTACGCTGGTAGTGGCCTGTGTGACGGATGATCCGGCCACCAAAAGCTTTGCCGCATGGTGCCGGGATGAGAAGATTAACGTCCTCGAAATGGAGGTCGACGTGCGGCAAAAGGAATGGCATAACTATCCTTTTGATACGCATCCCAATGCGCGTGCGCACAAGCGGTATGCCGCGAAACTGAAGGCTTATCTCCGGCCCGAATTGGAGAAAATGTCAGTTATTGTTTTACCCGCTGGTCCCGAACGAACCTTTAACCGGCAATCGCTGTTTTAATTATTTATCTTTGAACAACTTCTTTACAAAAGATCCGAATACCTAGGCCGTGGAGCTTGTTTTAGTGATATTGTATTGTTCCTTTTTAAGTTTCATCCTGCTCTTTAGCATCAACCAATTCCAGTTGGTTTTGCTGTATATCTTTAAAAAAACGCGCCTCGAACGGGCCGAGTGGCAGCCCGGGGAATATCCCCCGGTAACCGTCCAGTTGCCCGTTTACAATGAAAAGCTCGTGATCCGGAGATTGATCGAAGCCGTGGTGGCTTTTGAATATCCCCGCGACAAATTATCCATCCAGGTATTGGATGATTCTACCGATGAAACAGTCGGGATCGTTGACGAACAGGTGAACAAATGGGCGGCCAAGGGTTTCGATATCGAGCATCTCAGAAGGCCCGACCGGATAGGTTTCAAAGCCGGCGCCCTGCAATATGGCCTGGAACGGGCCAAAGGGGAGTTTATCGCTATTTTTGACGCCGATTTTATCCCCAAGCCGGATTTCCTGGTCAATACCTTGCAATGGTTCCGTGATGATAGTGTCGGCGTTGTGCAAACACGATGGAGTCACCTGAATGACGATTATTCCATGCTGACCCGGCTTCAATCCTATGCCCTGAATGCCCATTTTACGATCGAGCAATGCGGCCGGAACCTGGGCGGACATTTTATCAACTTTAACGGAACGGCGGGCGTATGGAGGAAAGCCACGATCTATGATGCCGGCGGGTGGCGGCATGATACCCTTACCGAGGACCTGGATCTTAGCTTCAGGGCCCAATTAAGGGGATGGCACTTTCAATACCTGGAGGAGGTCGATTCTCCGGCCGAGCTGCCAGTGGAGATGAATGGCTTAAAATCCCAGCAGTTCCGATGGTCGAAGGGGGCAGCGGAATGTGCCCGGATCAACCTGCTTAAAGTGCTGAAAAGCTCCAAAACCAGCTTCCTCACCAAGGTTAATGCTTTTTTTCACCTGATGAACAGTTTCACCTATATCTGCCTGGTGGGTTCGGGCCTGTTATTCATTCCGCTCATGTTTGTTCACAAATATTTTCAGGGCTATGAAGTGGTATTTTCCTTTTTCAATATCTTCCATATTACCTTCATTTTACTGTTTATCTTCTACCTGGTAGCCAATAGCCGGGTAGGCTTCAGTAACTGGAAAGATTACCTGGTTTTTATCTACAGTTACCCGGTTTTCCTTTCCCTTTCCATGGGTATTTCCCTCTACAACAGTGTGGGAGTCGTAGAAGGCTGGCTGAATAAAAAAACACCTTTTGTTCGGACACCGAAATTCAATGTGCTCCAAAAAAAAGATTCCTGGAACGGTAATCCCTATGTCCGGCGGGAATGGAATCTTGTAACCCTTATGGAAGGCTTATGCTTCGCCGTGTTCCTGTTTGGCATCGGCGCCGCCGTTCAATTGGGGAATTTCATTGCCGTTCCTTACCTGTTGATGATGGCCGGAGGCTTCGGGACGGTCTTATATTTGTCCTATTTTCATCATAAAAAAGCCAGACTCGATCCTGCCTGATCCATCATGATCGAAAAATTCGGAAAGCCGGTATTGATAATCATCGGGCTTGCCAGCCTATGTATGGCTTGGTTGGCCACACAGGTGCGTTTTGATTTTAATACCGAAGCCCTCTTTGCCCGTCACCATCCGGAGGTTGCAGCCTACCGGGATTTCCTGGACCGGTTCAAACATGAAAACGAATACCTGGCCATCGCTATCCGTTCGGAGAATGGCCTGTTCCAGCAAGATTTTCTGACAAAACTGGATAGCCTTACCCGCGACCTGGAAGGAATAGACGGCATATTGAAGGTAGATGCCCTGACCAATGCCACTTTCCTGAAGATCGGACCTCTGGGTATCCCCAGGGATGTTCCGTTGGTTACCGTCAGCCGGCCGGAGACCTATCACCGTGATTCGGCTTTTCTGTATGCCATGCCCCACTTCCGCCATAATTTCTATGGAGATGACCACCGGTCAACCTGCATTTATTTGACCATCAGCCGTGACATATCGGAAGGAGACCGGACCGATCGAATGTTATCAGCCATCCAACGGTCTGTCGGGAAATTCGGTTTCGATGCGGCCCATCTCAGCGGCGGCCCGTATTCCATGCACGCCGGCGCCCGGGCCCTGAAAGAGGAGATGTATGTGTTGTTGGGGTTATGTATCATCCTGGTGATCGGTTGGCTATGGCTGTCGTTCCGGTCGATAAGTGGTGTTCTCCTGCCCTTGTGTATCAACCTGCTGTCAGTCATATGGATCCTCGGGGTCATGCGTTTCTGCGAGGTTGAGGTCAATATCCTGACGGTAGTCATTCCTATTGTTTTATTCGTGGTAGCGACTTCCGATGTGGTGCATTTGTTGAACCGTTACCGGGAAGAACGCCTGGCCGCGGAGGAGGGGGCCATGAACAGGACGATCAGAGGGGTAGGCTTTTCTACCCTGCTGACCTCGATAACGACAGCCCTGGGATTTTTGAGCTTGCTGTTTTCGGATATTGAAGTGGTGAATCAATTGGGTGTTTTTGCGGCTATAGGCGTTTGCCTGGCATTCTGCCTGACCTATACCGTTTTGCCGCCCTTATTAAAGCATTTCCATCCCGGGGCGAACAGGAACCCCCGCTTGTTAACCCATCGCCTGCCCGGATTATTCGATGCCATACAAAGACGTAAAGCCTCGATCATTTTTGGGGCGTTTGCCCTCTTGTTCCTGTCTGGTGCCGGAGCCTCGATGATCCGGGTTGATGGCCTTTTTTCGGGTGAATTGCGTCAAAACAATGAGCTTGGGGATGCTTCCCGCTTTGTTGAGGGGCATTTTGGAGGTACCCGGCCTTTTGTAATGAGTATCCGATTAAGATCCCCTGACAAAAGTATGATGGATCCGGATATCCTGCGGCAACTCGACCGGATCGATCACTATCTCCGGGAGGACTATGGCGTCAACCGAATGCATTCCCTGTCCGGCAATATCAGGCTGGCCTGGTGCTCCCTTAACAATGGTATTCCATATAATTATAAAATGCCCGGTACGGATAAAGCGCTGTGCAAAGTGGTCGACAAGGTACGCCAACATGGGAAAAAGCATGGTTTGTATGATGTGCTAAGCCCTGACGAACAGTATACCCGGATCAGCGGAACCATCTATGATATCGGTACCCGGGAGGCGCAGGAGCGAAATCAGCGGCTGGCGGTTTTCCTGGCTGATAATATCGATACGCTGGATATACAGTTGACCGGATCGGCGCATTTAGTCGATATCAGCAACCAGACGATCAGTTTTAACATGATCAAGAGTTTGGGCCTGGCGCTAGGGGTGATCACGCTGGTTTTGGGCGGGATATTCCGTTCGGCCCGTATAGCTTTGATAACGCTGATCACGAACTGCCTGCCTTTGCTGATGATCGCCGGAATGATGGGATGGGCCGGGATCGGGCTGAACCTGGCTACTGCCATTATCTTTACCATTGCCTTCGGTATTGCGGTCGACGATACCATTCATTTTCTGATCCGTTTCAGGCAGGAATTAAAGCCCAACAGGAGCGTTACAGCCGCCTTAAGGACCTCTTTTCTTTCCACCGGGAAAGCGATCATCCTGACCTCCCTGATCATATCCGGTGGCTTCCTGACCCTGATCGGGTCCCAGTTTCAATCCACCTATTATATTGGTTTGCTGATCAGCCTGACCCTGATCTTTGCCTTAATGGCCGACCTGCTTTTGCTGCCGGTGTTGCTTGGTTTGAGCTATAGATCATCCGGAACTTAGGCGCTATGGATTAATATTATCTTTGGTATTTGTTATATCAATAAAATTGCATGATATTTGGTTCTATCTTCAGACCCTAAACTCATGCATCTATACAAAACCCCGATGGTATATTTGGTCATGGAATTCACCCCAACGATCGTCTGATATGCAGGCAGGAAATTGTGTTTACCTGGTCAAAACCAGCAGACGACTCTACAAAATAGGTAAAACAAAAGATCTTCAGGCCCGGATCGCCAGCTACCACACCCATTTGCCGATCACCTTCCGGGTGGTCCGGCAATACATGGCGGCCAACATGAACGACCTGGAGGAAGCCCTGCACATTGTTTTTCAACACAAGCGGGTAAAAGGCGAATGGTTTGAATTGAACAATGACGACCTGATCATTTGTGACAATATTGCCAGGAATTATGCCTTTGAAAAACTGGAAAAACAGCGCAAACCCTATAAAAAACTGGAGTTCAGTGATAATCCCCTATTACAGGTGATGGAAGCGAATGCCAAATACCTGGACGATTACTCCAGGATCGTGGAAGAGATCAAGTTGGGCCTGAGTATTCCTGAAATTATCGAATTGCATGAAGGCAAGATCAGCAAATCGACGGTCCAAACGGTCAGGAAGATCCTGGAATACCAAACCCCTAATGCGGAATTCATCAGTCAATGGGTATTTGTGGTCAATGATCTGCAAGCCGGATTGACCGATAAGCAGATCCTGGAAAAATATCATGGGAATGTCAAGAAAAGCACGATACAAACCATCAAGCGGATCCTGAAGAACCAGTTGTATTGAGTAACTATTCTCTTCCAACGTCCTCTACTCTTCCAGGCGTTTCTTCCCTCTACTCTTCCCAGCGTCCGCTTGGAAGAGCGTATTACGAATCTCTATTCTAAGCGGACGCTTAAAATAGAGTATGGACGCTTAGAATAGAGTATTGAATAGAATATTACGATTTCCCCAATAGCTCCCGGAAACTTTGTTGCAAATAATACCGGATCATGTTCCTGCGGTAGTTCCGGGTGAACATATCATTATCGATAGCTCTTGCGCCTTTCAGGGCTGATCTGATCATATCTTCCTGATCATCTGTCTGATTGGCTTCTACGATCACCGGTCCCGGATCTACGCCGGCCAATGCTATGGTCAGTTGTTGCCGGTTATCGAGGGTAACGGCAGAAGTAAGGGAAGTAAACTCGAGGCTTTCCCGTTGACGAAGCTTCCGGAACACGGTCTTGAAACTGCGATCCAGTGGGATACGGATGCCCGTCAACACTGCCGTAGGAGGGATGGCCCTGGGCAATACTCCGTTGCCGGTGAAAATATCTTTTAGCCATTGACGTTTTTCTCCCTGCTTGTCCATCCAAATAACCTCGGCCTGCATACTGATCAACACCGGCGCCGTATCGGAGACCAATTCGGAGAAGCAGGCTTTTTTGCCGCCGGTGGCTATACACTGGTCACCCTCGCATTTCAGGCAAAAGCCGATCGATGTCCGCCACCATTCCGACTGATTGTAAAACAAACAGCGGTTCTCACATAATATATTCCCGCCGATCGTAGCGGTTTGACGGATCAAAGGAGAGCCTACCGACCGGGCAGCTTCGGCCAGCGCCGGGAATCGCCCGGTAATTTCCGGGTCCTGCTGCAGATCCGATAATCTTTCCATGGCCCCGATGGTTAGATACTTCCCGTCGATCCGTATCCCTTTCAGGCCTTCCACACGATTGAGGTCGATAAGGCAAGGCGAATCATCGTTGCCCTGGTAGCGGTTGGTCATGACATCGGTTCCTCCGGCAATGAATTTGTATGGCATATCGAGCTCCGATGCAATTTGGATCGCTTCTTTAAGCGTCGCAGGTTGGATATAAGTATCGGCTATTACAGACATCATCTTAAGGATTTGTAGCTTTCGTAAATGTTGCTTGCTGTTGTTGCTGCATCTCATTAAATAAGGCCTCCGGGGTCACCGGCAGACTTCTCATCCTCACCCCGACCGCATCATAGATAGCATTGGTTACGGCCGGGATCACCGGATGTAAAGCCCCCTCTCCACATTCCTTGGCGCCGAAAGGCCCTTCCGGATCGTTGGATTCGACGATATAAGTATGCATCTCCGGGATATCGGTTGCCGTCGGAATTTTATACTCCAGCAGATTTGCATTTACGAGGAGCCCGTCGCGGTACAGCAATTGCTCCGACAGCGCCTGCCCCAGGCCCATATGCCACGAGCCTTCGAGCTGCCCTTCCACGGCCAGGGGGTTGATGGCCTTTCCACAATCATGTGCTCCCCAGGTATCCAGCACTTTAACACTGCCACTTTCCGGATCCACTTTGACTTCTGCCACCAGCGCTCCGAAGCTGTAGGAGGGGCTCAAACCGGCGCCGGCGCCTTTAAAATCACCGCCCAGGGCAGGTGAATTATAATAACCTGAAGTGTTCAGGGCTCCAACCTTCCTGGTGGCTTGTTCGATGGCATCTTTCCACGACAGGTCGATGGATTTGTCGTTGCTGAAGATCCTTTCCCGGCCGATATTTAATTCTTCCGTGGGAACGTTACCGATCCTGGCGATGGCCTCGAAGATGGTTGCTTTCAGTTGCTCGGCCGCCATTTTAGCCGCGTTGCCGGCCATAAAGGTGACCCGGCTGGAATAGCTGCCCAGGTCGATAGGTGTTAACAGGGTGTCGGCAGCCAGTACAAATATATGATCCATACTGAGCCCCAGTACTTCTCCGACGATCATCGCCAGCATAGTGTCGCTGCCCTGCCCGATATCGCTGGCGCCGGAAGTTACCAATACTCGTCCGTCGAGGTCGACTTTCAAATGCACAACCGATTGAGGATATTTGTTCCAATGGATCGGCAGGGCGCTGCCGCTGATAAAGAAGCCACAGGCTACCCCGATCCCGTGTCCATAAGGCAATTTCCGATATTTCTCCTGCCAACCTGATGCCTTCCGGACGGTTTCCAGGCTTTCCCGGCTGCCATTGGAAGTGATTCTGTACTGGCCTACGGTCAGCGTATCTTCGCTCAGCAAGTTTTTTAACCGCAATTCACAAGGATCCGTATCCAGTTGCCGGGCCAGGTCGTCGATCAGGGTTTCAATGGCAAAACGGGAATTAACCGCGCCATGGCCCCGCATGGCGCCGCTCTGGGGTTTGTTGGTATAGACCCGGAAGGTTTCGAATCCGAAATTATTGATTTGATAAGGGGCCTGCAATAGCACACCGTTATAATAGGAGGTTACCACCCCAAAGCTGGCATAAGCGCCTCCGTCGATGGCAATGGAAGCATCCAGGGCCTTGAACATACCATCGGCATCAACCCCTAACTCCATGGTCATTTGTGTGGGATGCCGGCCATGATTGGTTAGGAAGACTTCTTCCCGGCTTAGCCTTACCCGTACCGGTTGGCCGGTGATCCGTGATAAATGAGCAACGATCATTTCATGAGGAAAGGGGTCGCTTTTGCCACCGAAACCTCCGCCAACATAGGGTTTGATCACCCTCACCTGGTTCATGGGAACTTCCATCACCTTCGCCAGGTAGCGATGCAGGTAATGTGGTACCTGGGTAGCAGTGATGATCGTCAAACCATTTTCATCCCACCAGGCTGTTGCCGCATGCGGTTCGGTAAAAGCGTGGGTAACCCCCTGGAATGTGAAATCCATTTGGCTTCGAAACGCTGAATCGTCCAGGCCCTCTTGTTGATCATCGAAACGCAGGGAGGCTTTTTTATGCACATTGTTGTTAAACTTGATATGATTGTGGATCTTTTCCGCTTCGCCACAATCGTCAAGGCTCTCATCGATGGTCAGGAAGGGGTGTAAGGGGTCATATGCCACCCGGATCAGGTTACAGGCCTCCATAGCGATCTGTTCCGTGTCTGCAGCTACCGCCGCCACGATCTCCCCGATATACCGGGTTTTTTCGATCGCCATAGCCGTTTCATCTTCGGATATCGGTAAGACCCCAAAGGTTTGCGGCAGATCTTTCCCGGTGATGACCGCTCGCACGCCGGGAAGTTTTTCCGCGGCTGCCGTATCGATACTTTTGAGTCGGGCATGGGGATGAATTGATCGGAGAAACTTACAATGCAAGGCATTTTTCACCCGGATGTCATCGGCATACTCCGCTTCTCCTTTTACCTTCTTCACCGCTTCAATATAAGGCCGGCCTTCCCCGACCTTTAATTCCCGAAAAGCTTCATCCGCACCCTCCGGGAAAGGATCCCGCTCCCGTAGTTCAGCAGCCGCCGCCTCTATCGCTTCGATGATCTTCTTGTAGCCCGTACACCGGCAAAGATTACCGGAAATGGCCTCTTTAATGGCATCACGGCCGGGATCAGGATGTTTCTGTAGAAAATCGATGGCGGTCATCACCATTCCCGGGGTGCAATAACCGCACTGGATCGCCCCTTTTTCAACCATTTTTGCCTGCAATATATGCAAGGCCCCGTTCCTGGCTATCCCTTCAATTGTGGTGATCCGGCTACCCTGACAACTTAGCGCAAGGATGAGGCAGCCCTGGACCGCTTTCCCATCGACCCAGACGGTGCAAGCGCCACAACCGCCTTGCTCGCATCCTATTTTCGTGCCGGTTAAATTCAACCGCTCTCTCAACACATAGGCCAGGGTATCAAAAGCTTCGACCAACAAGACCTGTTGTTTACCATTGACGGTTATGTGGAGAGTTTTCATATTTGAACCAACGCTCATACCCCGGCGCCAATGCTTTTGCCACCGTCGACATAGAGGGTTTGGCCGGTGATAAATTGTGTTTCCGGATCCGCTAAAAATGCTACGGCATGAGCCACATCCTCCGGCTGACCCATCGATTTGGTGGGTTGCGCCTCGATCAGTTTTTGCCGGTCATCTTCCGGCATGCTATCGGTCATTGGGGTTTGGATCGCTCCGGGTGCGACGGCATTGACCAATACATTATAACGCCCCAATTCCAGCCCCAACACCCGGGTTAAGCCGATCACCCCGGCCTTGGAAGCCGCATAGTTGGTTTGACCGAGATTGCCCAGCCAACCCCTTGAAGAAATATTGATGATCCGGCCCTGTCTGGCTTCCCGCATAATAGCCGCCGCTTCCCGGCACATCAGCCAGGTTCCCGTCAGGTTAATATCGACTACACTTTCGAATTCCTCCAGCGTCATTTTATGGATCATATGGTCCCGGATGATCGCCGCATTGTTGACCAGTACATCGACCTTGCCATATTGATCCAGGCATTGCCGGAATAAATCTCTCACTTGCTGTTCGTCGGCAATATCGGCCGGCAGGAAAATGGCATGCTCCATTTGTCCGGCAGTAGCACGACCAGCCTCCTCATCCTTGTCTACCAGGATCACCCGGTATCCGTCACGGGAAAACCGGGTGGCGATCGCTTCGCCAATGCCCCTGGCAGCACCGGTGATCATAGCAATTCTAGGCGTGGTAGGTTGGGTCAATGATCCGGGTTTTTAACGTTTTGGACAGCCGGCATTTAACCGTCCGGCCGTTGGTCAGGAAAATAAGGTTTCTTGGATTGCCGAATAATGACCGGGATCATAAAGTGGCGGAAAGGCACCGTTAGCCGTAACATGGGTTGCAAAGCATTGCCGGTATTCGGCCATCGTATTGATATTAACCAAAACTTCTGCGCCAGCGGGGATCTTTACCTGGTCAAAGGCAGCGAATAAATGCCGTAAATTAAGGTTGTTTTGCAGTTGCTGCCGGATCACAGCCGCCACCGCTTCCCCCATTAACACCGGGTGTCCGCCCTTTCCCCGGCAGACCGGCTTGACAATCGCATGGATCTTTCGGGAGGCATATAGTTGCCGGAGTAATGCGACATGTATAAACGGATTATCGATATTTTGCAGGAAAACGTACCCGTTTATATCCAATGCTTCCATGCCCAGTTGCAGGGAATAGCTTCGGCCCCGTTCCGGATAATGATTTTGTACAAATGCAATCCCCGGTTGCTTGTCGTAGGGGTGAGGGGGCAATACATTTCCTGGCATCACCACAACGATCCGGTCGCAGCCAAAGTCCTTATAAGTCCCGATGATCTTGTCCACAAAGGTGCTGCCTTCGGCATAAGGCAGGTAGGCTTTGGGAAACCCCATCCTCGATGATCGGCCGGCGGCAAGGATAATAGCTGATGTATATTTTTTAGTCATTGCAGGGCGAAAAAGCTAACAAACGTTCGTAATTATTTTTCTTACTGATTTTCAAGTGGTTATATTGAATGTGGAAAATTTTTTCGGGAAAAAGCTTGAATTATTAAGCCTAATTAGATAGTTTAGGACTAAATTAGATAAAAAGGTATAAAACTCCAATTTAATCATGAAATCTTTGGAAAAAATTATTGGAGACTGTACAGAACAGGCATTCGATCTCAATTTTACTCGCGCCAAAGCCTGGAAAGCGGAGCAGGATAACCGGGTGCTGGTCGGCTATATGCCGATCTATATTCCCAGGGAGATCATTCATGCGGCCGGCGGCATGAGCGTGGGTTTGTTAGGTACCGGTGACCGGAAGCAGATCGTCAAAGGAGATGCCTATTACCAAAGTTATATCTGCCATATACCGCGCGGACTGGTGGAACTGGCCCTGGACGGCCATTTTGAAGGATTCGACGGATTTGTATTTCCGGCTATTTGCGATGTGATCCGGAACCTGTCGGGAATTTACCGCTTGAAAGGCATCGGCCGGTTTATCAAATACTTTGATTTTCCGCAGAATTTTCTGCCTCATATCGGGGGAACTTTCTACCAGACGGAAATGCAGGAAGTGATGAATTATATCCGGGAGATCAATGGGATAGCCGTTACCCCGGAACGGCTGAATCATTCTATTGGCCTGTATAACAAGAACCGTCGATTGATCGAAGAGATCTATGATATCCGCCAGGATTATCCCTGGCGTTTGTCGATCGAAGATGTCTATCACATTATCCGGGCGGGAATGGTTTTACCCGTGGAAGAACATAATGAGATCCTGGAACAGGTAGTGGCTCATATCCATGAAGATATCGGGTCCCCGCAGGATCGCATCCGGGTAGTGGTATCGGGCGCTTTTTGTGAGCAACCTCCGATCGGATTGATCAAAACCATCGAAATGGCAGGTTGCTATGTGGTGGATGACGACTTTATGCTGGGATCGAGGATGATCATGGGCGATATCGATGCGACCACGGATAATCCCCTGGAGGCTATTGCCGATGCCTACCTGAAACATAGCCGCTACTCCTCCTCTATTTATGATGTGGAAAACCCGAAAGAATACCGACTGGCCAAGATCGTATCCAAAAGGCGCGCCGATGGGGTGATCTTCGCGGCGCCAAGTTTTTGTGATCCCTCCCTATTGGATGCCCCGATCTTTCAAAATGCTTTTGATCAAATGGGCATCCGCTACATTGCTTTCAAATACAGTGAGAACACCGGCCAGTTCAAGGTGATCAAGGAACAAGTGGGCGCCTTTTCCGATTCGATCAAATTATGGGAAGAAGAGCCGGTTGAGGCCTGATCCAACTACCAAAACAAGGAAGCCATGACAACAGATGTCAAAAAAGAACGCAGCATGACCATCCAGAAGGAGATGGTGGCAGGTTTGTTCAAAGACCTGGCCAACGTGCAAACCACCGGCAAAAAAGTTTGTTATACTTTCATTCCCGGAAACCTTTCCGAGCTGATCAGAACATTCGACATGCTGCCGGTCTATCCGGAGATCAACGCCCTTCAATCGGCTATGCGGAAAAAGTCGGCTTCCTATATCCGGGAAGCGGAAAAACACGCCCATTCCGAAGATGTCTGCACCTATGTCAAATGCGATGTGGGGATGATGCTCAATGGCAATATCGGCCCCACCGGTGAAAAGATCCCCGAGCCCGATATTCTGCTGCTGAGCTATACTGGCTGCTTTACCTTCATGAAATGGTTTGAGACCCTCAAACGGAATTATCCCAATGCCGAGGTGGTGATGATCCATACGCCCTACCAGGAGAACGGCACTATTACCGATGAGATGCGGGACTACATGACCCGCCAGCTCCGGGAAGAGGTGATCCCGAAAATGGAAAAGGTCTCCGGCATACCTTTCGACGAGAAAAAGCTGAAAAAGCACCTGGAACATGCCAAAGAGGCTGAAGACTGGATCACCAAGATATTCGATTCCACCAAGCACCGGCCTTCGCCGATCGACGCTTATTTCGCAGGCGTATATTATATCGGTCCCATCAATATCGGTTTCCGCGGCACGCCCGAGGCGGTGGAATATTATAAGGAATTGTACAAAGAGATCCGGGAGCGGATCGACAATGGATTAGGGCCGATCACACCAGAAGGGGAAATGGCCGAGGAAAAATACCGGCTGGTCGTTGAAGGTCCTCCCAACTGGACCAATTTCCGCGAATTCTGGAAGATATTTTATGATATGGGCGCAGTGATCGTGGCATCGTCTTATACCAAAGTGGGTGGCGTATATGACATGGGCTTTCGCCACGATCCGCAACGCCCCCTGGAATCGCTGGCAGAATACTGCATGAACTGTTATACGAACCTCAACCTGCCCCAACGGATCGATCTTTTGGGCAAATGCATCGAAGAGTACCAGGCAGACGGCTACCTGACCAACTCCATCAAGAGCTGTAATTCATTCTCTGCTGGTCAGTTGGGGATGATGCGGGAACTGGAAGACCGCCTGGAAATACCTGTTGGATTCATCGAATCCGACCTGGTCGATCCCCGGTATTTTTCCTATAGCAATATTAAGAACCGGCTCGAATCTTTTTTCCAGATGCTAAAGCAGCGGAAGATCAATTACCAAAGCACGGCTGCCGAAGCGATCTAAAACATGTGATAAATGATCAACCATGAGTAAATATTATTTAGGCATCGATCTCGGATCAACCACTTCAAAAGCGGTGATCATCAACGACAAGGATGAGATCCTGGGCAGAGGGATCACCAATACCCGGGCCAACTATAAAGTTGCTGCCGATATTGCCCGGGAAGAAGCGATCTATGATGCGCGGTTCACCTTGCTGATGCAAAAACTGGACCGGGAAATCGATTCGAAACCGGTGCTCCGGCAATATTTGAACGATATCCGGGCAGTATTTCAATACCTGCAGTTCGAGCGGAGGATGCAGCGTTTGGAAGAAGAATTGCGGGCGGCTGTAGACAAATTTGCTTATGACCACAAAGCCGCCATTGTGGAAAGACTGGAATTGATCCTTACCACCATCGGACCGGAGATCAAAAAAGATTTCCTGGACAACAACCTCGGGTCGAAAAACCAGTTTTTCCGGGATATTGTGAGTGAGCGGTACAATGAGATGGCGGAAAAAATGGACAAGGTCTACTTCGAACCCCTGATGCTGGCCTTCGATAAAAGCATTACCCCGGTAGAGAACCAAATGGTAACCTTCAACTTCAAGGAGCTGGTACATGAGTCCATGAAAATGCTGGAACAAAAATACCGCGATCTTCCGGATAAACCGGCTATCGAGGATAAGGGCTGGTACTATTCGGAGCTGAATTATCTGAAAGACAACTACCGGGATGTGGAAGAATCCCTGCGGCAGTACATCGACGAGATTGCGGCGCAGAATATTCACATTTCGAACATGGTGGGGACCGGTTATGGCCGTGCGCTACTTCCGTTCCCGGAAGATTGTATCAAATCGGAGATCTTATGCCATGCCTTCGGGGCACATGCCGTTTTCCCCGATACCCGGACGGTGCTCGATATCGGCGGGCAGGATACAAAGGCGATCCAGGTCGATAGCCATGGGCTGGTGACCAGCTTTCATATGAACGACCGGTGTGCAGCGGGTTGTGGCCGTTATCTCGGCTACATTGCGGATGAGTTCAATATTTCCCTGAACGAGCTGGGCCCCGAAGCTTTGGATGCCGAACATGAAACCAATATCTGTTCGACCTGTACCGTATTTGCCGGTGCAGAGGTGAGGGAATTGCTGAATGTCGGGGAAAAGCGATCCAATATTCTTGCCGGACTTCACCGGGCCATTGTACAGCGGGCTATGTCCCTGTTAGCCAGATCAGGCGGGGTCAGGAATGAATTTACTTTTACCGGCGGCGTTGCCCGGAACCAGGCGGTGTTGAAATATGTGAAGGAAATGGTGGCCGAGAGCTATGGCAAGGATATTAAAATGAATATTCATACGGATTCCATTTTTATGGGTGCGCTGGGCGGCGCCATGTTTGCCCGGAGGAATATTGAAACGGATCTTCCGGAAAAGAAGCAGCAAAAGGCCCCCAAAAAAGATAAGATCAAAGTTACCATAAACGATCCATCATGAATTCTACCATATATACCATGGGTATCGATGTCGGCGGTAGCTATATCAAAGGTGTGATCCTGGAATACGATCATGCCGGGCAGCAACACCGGATCATCGATAAAAAAACGGAAAAGATCAGAAAGCGCAACCCCGCAGATGTCGCCACGGAATTGTGCGATGACCTGTTGCAAAAAAATGATCTTGACTACGACGATATTGCCTACCTGGCCTCTACGGGAGAAGGGGAGATGGTGCAGCGTAAACGGGGGCACTTTTATAGTATGACCACCCATGCCAAGGGCGGCAAGTTTTTCTGCCCGCCGGCAAAAACGGTCATGGATATGGGTGCTTTATATACCCGGGCGATCAAGGTGAATGACCAGGGAAGGGTGATGGATTATAAAATGACCGGGCAATGTGCTTCGGGTTCGGGCCAGTTTATTGAAAATATTTCACGCTACCTGGGCTTGGCCATCGAAGAAGTGGGCGATATCAGCCTGCAGGCCGACGACCCCGAAACCCCCTCGGGTATTTGTGCGGTACTGGCCGAAACCGATGTGATCAATATGGTTTCCAAAGGCTTATCCACACCTAATATCGTGAAGGGGATCCACCTTTCGATCGTCAACCGGATGATCAAACTGCTGGGTTCGCTCAAAGCCGAGTCACCGGTGATGCTTGTCGGCGGCATGGGCATGAATAAAGGTATTGTGCAGGCCGTCAAGGAGCTGGCAGCGGAAAGTAAATACGACTTTGAGATCGTTACCCATCCGGATGCGATCTATTCCGGAGCGGTTGGCGCGGCGCTATGGGGCGGATACCGGCATTATAAATTACAGGAAAAAGAAAACAGTAACCTTGTTTTATCCAAACCATAGACCAAAAGGCCCGGATATCAATTCAATGATCCTATGACAGCTTTACATCCATCCAGGGAAATATTACAATCCCCCATCGAATTGGGAGAGATCGTGCCCAATATCGCCACCATGCTCCAAGCTAATGTCAAACGATATGCTGATCGTACGGTGTTCCAGGAGAAAGTCGATGGCCGGTATGACGGGATTAGCTGGCAACAATTGTATGAAGATATCAGGAATATCGCCTTTAACCTACAAACCCTTGGCGTGCAGCGCGGGGATAAGATGGTCTTGTTTTCGCGCAATTGCCTGGAAATGCTGGAACTGGAGCTGGCCTTGATGGCTACCGGTGGCATTGCGGTTCCTATCTTTGCAAACTTCAAAAAAAACACGGCCGACTTACTGATCGAGCATTCCGACGCTAAATACCTGGCAGTAGCCGGGCATAGGCAATTGGAAAATGTTTCCCCCGGCCTTATGGCCAATCCCACCATTATTTTCGAGGATGGCCGGGAGGGCGAGGGCCTGATCCCTTTTTCCACCTTATTGGATGCGAAAAGTGATCCGGGATTTGACCTGGATATTTCGATCGATCCGGATACCATTTGTTTGAACATGTATACCTCCGGTACCATGGGCATCCCCAAATGCGTACAATTGACCCATAAAAATATTCTTTCACAACAGGCAGCGCTCGACAAGATCTGGACCATCGACGAGAACGATCGCTTTTTGTCCTACCTCCCCTGGCATCATAGTTTCGGGGGCATATTCGAGCTCTTTACTGCCTTATATCATGGGGCGACTATTTCCCTGGAAAGCAGCTACGGCAAGGATCCGAAGACGATCATGGAAAACTGGAAGCTGATCCGCCCGACATTATTTTTCAGCGTACCGAAAGTTTACCAGGCCCTGGTCGATCTTACCCGTTCCGACAAGGAAGCGGAAAACAGCTTTTTCAATTCCGGCCTGAAATTCATCTTTACGGCCGCTGCGCCCCTTCCGGAGATCCTGTCCGACGAATTCGAGCGAAGAGGGATCAACGTGATCGAGG
>JANQFB010000473.1 GCA_028278085.1 Chitinophagales bacterium | reverse complement strand
GGGGGATGGGATCACCGGTCAAGCGTCTTCAGGCAGGTGGGCGTGCGGCTTTTAATCATTCCGAGGTCGATGCTTTTTATACAGGCGTCGGCGCTTCTGCTGACAATTCTGCCATCCTTGGAGGGATGAACAATTCCATTATCGGCGGAGCCACCGGAGCAGTGGTGCTTGGCGGCAACGGATTGATCGGTTCAACATCTAATACCGTTTATACCCCGGATCTCGAGGTCAGATCCAATACTCCCTCGGCCAGTGGCTTGCGGCTAACGGAATTGACCAATGCTTTTGTCCCGTCAGTAACCGGAACCAAGTTCCTGACCGTCGATGCTATGGGCAATGTGGTCCTGGAAAATGCTGGCGCTGCGGATGATCAACAGGTAGATAATTTCAGCTTTGCGTCAGGGATCCTAACCCTTGAAATAGAAGATGACGGGCAGGCCCCTCATACAGTTAACCTGTCCGGTCTTGCAGATAATTGGGGAACACAGGTCGTTCAAACGGATGCGACACTCACTGGTGACGGAACATCTGCTAACCCCTTGGATGTGGGCGATTGGAGTGATGCGGATGATCTGGATGCCAGCGGCAATGTCATCGCCCTGCAAGGAAATCCGGTCACCTCCACCGCACCGGCCGGAACCAATACCATCCTCAAATGGGATGGATCGAAATGGGCTTTGGCTACCGATGAAATAGAAGACGCCGATGATGATCCCAACAACGAGATCCAGGATCTGCAGCTTAGTGGTACGAATATATTATCACTGACCAACGATCCGACAACCGTAGATCTTACGACTTATTTAGACAACACGGATAACCAGGATCTCACCCTGGCTGGAACATTGCTAAGCCTGACCAACGATCCTACCCCGGTCGATCTGGCAGGAACTTTTCAACAGGTCATTCCCGGCACCAATGGCCAAACCCTTCGATACAATACCACCGGATGGGAAGCGGTAGATAATTTATACAATGATATTAGCAGCGGATTTATCGGCATCAACCACAACACGCCCGATAATATCCTGCATGTTGGCGCTACCAATGAAGCCAGCGCTTTAAGGGTACATGAAACTACCGGAAATATCGGCATTGGCATAGCGCCGAGCACCTTATACAGGATGCAAATGGATGTGGATAATGCCGGAGGGACCAGGGGCTTATTGATGCGGTACGGCAGCGCCACACCTTCCGGCAACGAGATCATCGCCACCCAAAGATCCGGCGTCAATGTGTTTAAAGCCGGCGCTGATGGCCGTGTAGGCATCGGTACCGGGAACAATAGTGCAAATCATCTGGTTTTGATTGACAATAAAACCAATGCAGGTGGTTTTACCGGGCAAGGTGGTTTGCATGTTATCGGCGGAAACAGCGCTACGCAAGATGTGGTACTCTTCCAAAACAACCAATCAACGCCCGAAAACCTGGCGCAATTCAAAGGAAACGGAGATGTGATCCTTGCCAATGCCGGCGCCGGGGGAGGGCAGGGGAATGTCGGGTTAGGTTTGGGAAGTCCCCAGGAAAAATTATCGATAGCCAATGGATTTGCCCAATGGACCGGACCACTCACAGGTACAACGGTTAATGATGGATTCAAAATCGGACTATTCGGGCCCGATGTCCTTCTCCTGAATGCTGAAGGGGGTGCTTACCGGTTCAACAGCGGCGATGTCGGCGGGGGCGGAGGCCTGGTGCAAAGGATGCTCATTGAAGGAAACGGAAATGTAGCCATTGGCAATATTGTTCCGGATGCTAAACTGGATGTTGACGGAAAAACGCAAACAACGGATTTCCAAATGACAAGCGGTACCGGTCCGGGCACAACCGGATACGTCTTAACAGCAGCCGATAATGAGGGCAATGCGATGTGGGCGGATGCTTCTACCATCAATGACGATGACTGGCAAAAAAGCGGCGCCAACCTGGTTACCATACCCACTGGTAGGGTATTGCCGGCTTCCACCAAAACCCAGGATCTGGGATCCAATTCAGCTATTTGGAAAAGCGTTTATTTGGACGATGCTGTCCGGATGGGGAATAGCGGGGCTCCTTTTCTCACCACGGGCGGCGGAAGCTTTAATACATTGGTCGGTTTTACGGGTAATACCGTTTTAACCGGCGTTGATAACACCTTTGTTGGCGCCGATGCCGGCAAGAGCACCAATTCGGGTTGGAGGAATACCTTCATTGGCAGAGATGCCGGAAGAGCCAATACATCGGCGTCTTACAACGTATTTGTCGGTTGGAACAGCGGCAGCCAAAATGTAACCGGAGATGACAATGTATTTATCGGTCGGAGCGCCGGCTCACAACACCAATCGGGGAATTCGAACATATTCATCGGCTCCCAAACGGCATACCGGAATTCCACCGGGGCGCACAATACGATTATCGGGACCAGCGCCGGTGGCACCACGGCAACGAGCACGGCAAGTCATAACACCTGTATCGGCATGCAAGCCGGACAGGATATTACCACCGGGCAATACAATACCTTGGTAGGTAAAAATGCGGGAATGGATAATACCACCGGGCAATTCAATGTTGCCCTGGGTTACCTCGCCGGCAGCCAAAACAGCACCGGAAGCGATAATACTTTTATCGGAACTGCTGCCGGACAAAACAATGTAGCCAGCCAGAACACTTATATCGGCACAAATGCCGGTAAAAATTCCAACGATCCGTTGGCCACTAAAAATGTATACGTGGGTTATGGGACCGGATCCGGTGCAACCGGCTACGAAAATACCATGGTTGGCTTTGGCGCCGGCAATAATACTTCCGGCAGAAAGAATGTTTTCATGGGTACCGGTGCCGGTGATGGTAATAGTACCGGAAGAAGTAACACCTATGTAGGCTACAACGCCAAGGGATCGGCTGATCTGATCAACGCTGCTGCTATCGGAAACGATGCATTTGTAGATGCCGACAACACCATGGTTTTAGGAGATCTTGTTTCCCGGGTAGCCATTGGCGCTACCAATGCCGGTGGATATACCTTTTACGTGAACGGAACAACCTATACACCCGGGGGAGTTTGGACTGCCTCGGATCAACGGTATAAGCGGGATATCAAAAAAATTGAAAGCCCGCTCGAAAAGTTGATGAAGCTGGAAGGAAAAACCTATCACTACCAGGAAACAGAAGAAATAAACTTTCCAAAAAGACAGGCGCTGGGTGTACTGGCCCAGGACCTGGAGCAGGTATTCCCCGAATTGGTGAGGACCGGGGATGACGGTTACAAGGCCGTCAATTACGATGGCCTGATCCCGGTTATCATTGAAGCCATGAAAACACAACAAACAACCATCACAGATCAAAACCAACAGTTAAAAGATCAGGCCGCGGAAATCGATGCGCTGAAACAACTGATAGCCGATAATAATACCGGCCTCGATATCAATACCCTGGAAATATGGCTTACGGGAGAAGGACAAACCATCGTGCTCAACCAGAATGAACCGAATCCATTCCGGGAGCAAACAACCATCACCTATTTTATTCCCGAGACAGTGCAGCAGGCAGAGATTGTCATTCATGATGTAAGCGGCAAAGTCGTTCACCGGGAACGATTGGTCCATGGAAAGGGGATCATCTATGTTTATGGATCCGATATCAACACCGGCACCTATACCTATTCAATTGTTGCCGATGGAAAAGTAAGTGTGACCAGGAAGATGATCCTGGGCAAATAAAAAGTGCCGGAAAAGTTTCGAGGCCTGTAGCAAGAACCATCTTATTCCTGCAGACTGGATGTTGAAAAAATCAGTTGCCCTCCCGCCGAACCCATGGAGGCGTCCGAAGACGCCTCCGTGTGGTTTTGAATTAAGCGGGTAATATTATTGTTTGATCAATTTTGCGGCTTTTAGCAGGCTGCCGTTTTCCGAGAGCGTCAGGATATACAATCCTGCATTCAGATCGCTCAGATCAAGGTCTGCTTCACCCGGCCAGTTGTCCACCTGAACCGATTGGATCAACCTTCCGGCCAGATCCATAATATCAATGCTTACGGATTGACCATCAGTTGGATAATAAGTTATCCTTACCTGGTCGGTTGCCGGGTTGGGATAAAGTTGGATCGCGCTGAACGCCGGCACTACCGCTGACAAATCGATAAGGTCATTTCGATTAATGGCGGATGCATCTGTTTTATTAGCGCCCCTGCAATCGGGATGATGCCTGGGCAGGACCTTTACGATTATTTCATCTGTTGCTACACAACCGGTTACCGGATCGGTTACTTCAAGCATGAATGGCAGGTTGCCCGTGAAAAAAGCGAAGAAGCTAAGCGTGGGATTGCTTCCTACCCGGTATAGCGAGCCCCTGAATCTCAGATACCACTGGTAGTTCAATTGGCCGGTGCCCGGTGTTCCGATCGTAACTAAACTGAAGCGGCAGGCATTCCGGTGGCCACCGGCATCGGCTATGGGGCAGGTGCTGAAACACCCATTGTGTTGATGATTCTCACCCATCACTTCATAAGCAGGGTGGTCAACCGCAGCAAAGCCTGGCAATGTGCCTATGGTTGAAGAAATATCAGTCTTCACCAATAGGGTGGTGGATACCTCCGAATCGACCACCTGATCATGCTCGCCGCAAGCGCTTCCGTCAAAGCCCGGATCCCCGTTTTCATCGGTTTTGACCAGGTACAGGTCTTCCTGGCTGACGCCGAATACCACCAAACCACCGTCATTTGCCCGGATGATATCTCTGCCTTCATCTTGTTGGGGCGTACCATAAACCCTCGACCATACTTCGTTTCCATTCGGCCTTGTCCGGGCAACATACATATCATAGTCTCCCGTTGCGTTAAAACTGTTGCTGCGTCCGGCAAGCAGATATCCCCTGCCACCGGCCTTTGTAATGGAGTTGAAATGTTCGTTCCCGGAGCTGCCGTAAGTGCGGCTGCCCAGCACCTCTCCGGAAGCGCTGATCCTAAGGATCAACCCATCCATTAGCCCGGATCCTGCACCGGTGGTATAACCACACAGCACAAAACCTCCGTCGTTGGCTTCCACGGCATCATACAACTCCTCCGCGCCGGCTGCTGTTCCGTAATTGGCCGACCATATTTCATGGCCGTTGGCGTCAACCAATACGACATAACCGTCAATACTGCCGGCCAGGGTACTGCCGAGGAGCAAAAAGTTGCCTGCATGGGTTTCAATGACTTTGCTGAAGTAGCTGTTGCTGGTCGAACGGTAGGTATAATGCCATTTGATATCACCGGCATGGTCCGTTCTCACGACAATAAAACGTTCTCCGCCATCAGGCGTATACCCTCCAATGATAAATCCGCCGTCACGGGTTTCCATAACCGACCTCGAGGTGGTAAAAGAAGAACTGCCGATGTAGGCTTTATCCCAGGCAAGCGCCCCGTTGGCATGGGTCTTCATCAGGTGCATGGCCAGGGTAGTACCTTTCAATCCAATGGCGCCGGTGATCGCCAATCCCAGGTCACTGGTTTCGGTGATATCCGTGGAAAAACTGAATCCTCCTTCGTCACCGTACTGTTTCGTCCAGAACAGGTCGCCGTTTGGGTCCACTTTGGTGATATAGTAATCGGAGAATCCGTTGAAACCAACATCCTTGGTATAGGCAGCCATAACAAAGCCGCCGTCGGAAGTTTCGGTAACCGCTCCGCTGAGGGGAGGGTTGGATACGCCAACGGTTTCTTTAAGGGGTGTCCCATAAGTGTTTTGGAAGGCCGTACGTAGGAAGGGCGATCCGCCGATGGTACCGGCAGGCTTGCAGCAGCCGTTGTTGAGTGGCAGAGCGCAGGCGTTGATACCGGTAAAATGATCGATAACCAATTGGTCGGAACCGATGCAAAAGCCACCATCCGTTACATTTACGGTATAGGTGTGCATGCCGCCCGGTGGCTGCACACAAATACTTTGACCGGTGCCCACGGTATAGATCCCATCCCTTATCCAGGTATAGTTGTAAGATCCGGGTGGACTAACGCTTGCTTGTAAGGTCACACATTCCCCATCGCACAGTGTTTGGTCCGGACCGGCGTTAACCATTAGGTTTCCGTTGATCACAAAGGAACCACTGACCGTACAACCGGTTCCATCGCTGGCTTGTACCGTATAAGCGCCGGGTAATAGTCCGGAACAGGTTTCCGAACTGCTACTCATAATAATAAAACAAGGACTTGGACCTGTTACGATATAGGCATAAGGAGGTATTCCGAAATTCATGGAGATGGTCGCTAACCCATTGGCTATTCCGCAATCGGCATCAACGGTTGTGATTTGGTCGATGGATAAGACCTGGTTGGCAATGGTTTCGGTCTCCGTATAGGTACAATTATTATCGGTAACCGTTACCACGTAGGTTCCCGGAGGCAAGTTAGGAGGAGTACTATGGGTGCCCAGGGCAGTTTGTGTGGGTAAACTGCCGTTGACAGGACCACTCCAGGAAATGTCGAAGTTTGGAACACCATTGGAAATATTGATAGCGAGAGCGCCATTATTGCCACAGGTAGCCGTGTTGGCAGTGGTTTGAACCTGCAGCGGCGTGGAAGTTGGATTCGTGAAGTTAACTGTTCCCATCAGACAGGGGCCTCCTCCCAACAGGCAAGAAGATACTGGGGTGGAAAAGTTAGCAAGGACTATTGAAGGAGGAGGGCATGCAGGACAGGCAGTTGAGTTGGATATGGAAATATATAAGTTATAGCTACCCGAGGGAACGCAATTGGGTATGGTAAAACTTGGATCGGCCGTGGGTGTATTCAGACAGTAAATAACCGATGCACAAGTATTCGGGAAAGGTTCGACACAGATATCTTCGATATCAAAATCACCATCCGTATTTTGTGATTTAACGGTTATATAGTAACTGCCGATGCTGTAAAAGTCAACGCCATTGTTGGATAACAGGAATTCATAATCATAGCTGCAATTCCATGTATTATTACCGCCGATACCATAGATCTCATTAGTTAAGGCGTAGTTGTACGTGATCGTACCGGGGGAGGAAGGCAATTGTGTAAAACGTAAGTGGAATTGATCCAGGGCATACAGATTAAGGCTTAAGATGGAAAAAACGATCAGGTATTTGACTTTACGGATGGTTTTCATAATTATCGGTTTCATTGGTCAGGAAATCGGAATCCACCGTCCGGAAGCTCTTAGTCGGCAGCTATTTCAAAAGGATTCTGGGATCATCCCATAGCCGGAAGATGGATGAGTTGCATGTATAAATTACTCCGGCTAATTTATGGGGTAAATTAGCCGGAGACCATCGATATTATGGAGTTTGCGACTAACAACATGGTAATCGCGATTAACGGGTATGGGAAAAAGATAATGTGTGTGGCATACCCGGATGCCAAGCCGCTGCCCGGTGCTGACCGACCGGTATCGTTATTGCCATAAAAGCTATGAACCTATGCAGTAGCTGTTGCCGGGGGACGGGGTTTCAAAAATACCCCGAAGATCAGCGCACTGATCAGGGAGATCAATAGCCCTACCGGTAATATCTCGGTAAAGGAAATGGCCAGGCGGAAAGGAATATTGTTCTTATACAAGTCCATCATCTCTTGTTGAGAGGCCACTTCTTTTTCAATCTCCGCTTCACTCATGCCTTCTTCCGCCAATTGGGTTTTCATATAAGCCATATATTGGTCGGCGAAATCATTGCTCATCGTAAGGGAATACAACTCCCATGAAGCTACATAAACCACTCCGGCAACCCCTGTAATGTATAGACCGATCAAAAAGGCTTTTCCAAATTTGATGCTGCCGCCAAGGTGTTTATCGCGGTATTGTTTAACCGCAAAAAAGATGGATGATAGCGCAATAGCCATCGTTATATATCCATACAACTGCCCATTCTCAAAATCATAAGATTCTCCCTCACCAGGGGCGAAAATAAAAAACATGGCCCCGCAAATGAGGCCGGCAATAATTCCAAAAGTTAATACTGTTTTTTTCATGATCTTTTATTTTTAGTTCTAGGGCAAAGCTGCAAAATCCGCTCCTGGCTACATTCATACTTTTGGGTGATTTGGACGTTTTGGCCCGATTTCATACTTTCAGGTGAGCAGGATCAGGGCAGTAAGCTCAATTCTTTGGCCCGCTGGATGGCGTGTGTCCGCCGCTTGGAATCCAGCTTGATATAGATATTGGAAATATGGGTTTTAACCGTGTTTTCGGAGATGAATAATTTATCGGCGATCTCCTTGTTCGACAAGCCGCTGGCCATCAATTCCAGTACATCGTATTCCCGCTTACTGATGCCGGAGGCTTTCAGGTTTTCTTCGTTCAGGGTAAAAGACCCGTTTTTTTGAATGATCATTTTGGGCCGGGTCAGTTTTAATCCTAACCAGATCCCGAAAGCCGTGAATGCCAATGCGATCACCCCGATATATACTTCTATGGTAAGATCACGGATCAGCAGGCCATACTCCATCCATTTCAGCAGGAGCACCAAACCGGCAATCACCAGGCCATATAAAAGGATCACTTTTTTCATCTAAAATAAAATTAGGGATTCCCGGCAATCAATTGACCAAACAACCCAAAAAAGTTATGCCCGGCAGGAGGAGGGTGGCCGCTTCAGGAAATGGCAATGCCGGACAAATCCTGTAATTTTAACGCATTCCCGATATTTGTTGCTCATGAATAAGCCCAACTTATTCGATCGAAATTGGTTCTTGCTGCCGTTGGTTATTTTCGGCACCTTACTGGCTATGTATCCCGCGCTTTTTAACGGCTGGGTAAATTGGGATGATCCGGATTACGTATTGAACAATCCATTGCTCCGGAACTTTTCGCTGGAGCGCCTGGGCTCGCTTTTTACTACGCTCCAGGTTCAGGGCTTGTATCATCCCCTGACCTTATTATCACTGGCTATCGATCAATTATTGGCAGGCGATCAGGCCTTGTTCTATCATGGGCATAACCTGGTTTTGCACTTGTTGAACACCATACTGGTATTTTATTTCATCCGGCTATTGTCTGAAAATGCATGGATAGCAGCAATAACGGCCTTGCTGTTCGGGATCCATCCCATGCATGTGGAATCCGTTGCCTGGATCTCGGCCAGAAAAGACTTGCTATACGGGTTTTATTTTCTGGGGGCGCTGATCACCTATACCTTATACAT
>JANQFB010000145.1 GCA_028278085.1 Chitinophagales bacterium | reverse complement strand
GAAACCGATGTTACCGGTTGTATAGGACCGGCGCAAACGCTCCCGGTACAGATCCATAAGCCCACGACCGCAGGCATCACCGGCCCTACAACCACCTGCCAGGGGCAGATGGGCGATACCTATATTGCTGGCGGTACACTGGGTTCGACCTATGCGTGGACGATCACCGGTGGTACTCAAGCTACCGGTGGCAATACCGAAACGATCACCGTCAATTGGGGAACCGGAACGAGTGGGATCGTAGAAGTGGTGGAGACTGACGTACATTCCTGCACCGGTGATCCGGTCAACGAGAATATTACCCTGAATACCAAACCGACCGCAAATTTCCTACCGGTGGCAGATACGGTTTATCTGTCGCAAGGTGGCGAGGTTCAACTGAACAATACTTCCACCAACGCGGATAGCTACCGCTGGTATTTTGGCGACGGAGACAGTTCCAGCCAGACCTCACCGGAACATACCTATGATCAAACCGGATCTTATACCATTCAACTGATCGTCGACAACCAGGGCTGCACGGATACCATGGTACGATCCGTAACGGTACTCGATAAGCCTCCGGTCAGCAGTGGTATATATGATCTTAACGGGGGATTCGAATTTACGATCCATCCGAATCCGGCCAGCGATATAGCCGTGTTTGTTATCAAAACCCGCTCATATGCTGATCTGGATATAGCCATTCATAATATTGTCGGGGAAAAGATCATCGGTAAGCGTTTGCAAAACCGCTCGCAACAGGCCGTAAAATTGGATGTCAGTATCCTGCCCTCGGGCATATATTTTGTGACCCTCACCGGGGATGAACGCCAACAGACCAAAAAGCTGGTTATTGATCACTAAGGGGTCAATATCCGGCTGAATTATTTATCGTAATTTTGAAACAATCGAACACCCGGACCTGGGATCGGGTCCGATAAAAAATGATGTACAAATGAAAAAGAACCTACTTAGCCTCTTAGGATTACTGCTTGCCTTTACAGCCTTGGGGAATTGCACCATGTTGGAAGTGCCTTTGCCCGCGAGGATACAACAAGCTGACGTTATCGTCGAAGGAAAGATCGTGGCCAGGCACTCTTTTTGGAATAGATCTCAATCCCATATCCTGACGTCGAATGTCATGGAAGTGTATAAGATATTCAAAGGCAGCCCGGGACTGAAAAAGATCGAGATCATTACCATGGGGGGAACCGTTGGTATGGCGAAAGAAATCGTTAACCCCAGCCTTGAACTCCGGGAGGGTGATGTCGGTATTTTGATGGGAGCGCTTAGCGGTGAATCGTACGGAGCTTTGCAAACACAAACCAGTGTGGTTCCCTTTGCCGCAGCCCAGGGTTTTATTCGTTTTGATCTGAGAAAAGCCACGGCGCATGATGTTTTCGCCACCTACACCGATATCGAACAATCACTGTATATGTTGATGCATACGGAGTTGGGTGTGGCCTTCACCGATGTGGTTGCTTTCGACCTGGCGACCAATCCCTATATTAATAATGGAGGCCGGGCGACGCCGGTGATCTCAGGGATCAATCCATCCACCGCCCCAGCCGGTACCCAAACCATGATCACTATTAGTGGTTCGAATTTCGGCGCCACACAGGGGAACGGCTTTGTTGCTTTTTCCAATGCCAATGACGGGGGCAGTTCTTATTCGGCTTTGTTAACGCCGGAGAACTATGTATCCTGGTCAGATAATTCCATTGAAGTATATGTGCCTGCCGGCGCTACTGATGCCGGTACCGGTGATATCCAGGTAACCAATAACAACAGTGAAACCGGCACCAGCGCGACCGTTTTAACGGTTACCTATAACCGTACGGAACTGGTTTTCCAGGGAGACCTGTATGAGCCGGATCATGTCGACAATAATGGTAATGGTGGTTATACTTTTCTGTTGCATACCGATTTCGATGCGAATACACCTGCCAAAGAGTCTTTTATCAGGGCGCTGCAAACCTGGCGTTGTAATTCCTTTATGAACTGGATCGATGGTACCACCACCGCCATCGACAGTAGTGGCCGGGAAGGGGAGAATGTGATCCGGTTCGACAATGGCAACCAGCTACCTGCAGGCGTATTGGGGAGAGCCTATTCTTTTTATTCCGGTTGCTCGGGTGTCGGAGGGTTTGAATGGTATGTAGAAGAGATGGATATCGATTTTGATGATGGCACCAATTGGGAATTCGGACCCGGCAGTCCATCGGGCTCGGAAGCGGATTTTGAATCGGTGGCCGTGCATGAGTTGGGACACGGGCATCAATTGGGGCATGTGATCGATCAAACGGCTGTCATGCATTATTCCATAACCAATGGTGATGAAAGAAGAACGGTAAATACCAATGAGCTGAATGGAGCGAACCGGGTGATGTCGCAAAGTGTACAGGCCAACGACTGTTCCGGCAATGCCTTGGTTTCGTTGAATGCCGGTAACTGTTCTTTGATCTCATCGCCGCCGGTAACGGACTTCATGGCTGATATAACAACTATTTGCGCCGGAGATACCATTACGTTCACGGATATTTCTTCAGGGATCCCGACCGCCTGGGTCTGGACGATCACCGGCGCTGTACCTTCCAGCACCACGGATTCTATCATCGAGGTGATGTTCCCCAGCCCCGGCTTGTATACGGTAAAGCTGAAATCATCCAATGCGGGAGGCGAAGATTCATTGGAAAGGGTAGATTTTGTCACGGTTCATGCCTTACCCTCCACCTCTTCCATCAGTGGAGATACAAGTGTCTGTGCCAGCGCCTCCAATGTAAGTTATAGTGTGGTGAATACGCCCAATTCCGATTATGACTGGACCATTACCGGAGGAGCTATTACCAGTGGTCAATCCACCAATACCATTATTGTGAATTGGGGTGCAGCCGGTAGCGGAAGTATCGATGTAGTCGAGACCAACG
The DNA here is from genome assembly GCA_028278085.1 of Chitinophagales bacterium. GTDB lineage: Bacteria > Bacteroidota > Bacteroidia > Chitinophagales > JANQFB01 > JANQFB01. Next base: position 2,089 of record JANQFB010000145.1, on the reverse strand, counting down.
ATAATAATTGCAAAGGAAATGTGGTTTCCTTGAATGTTACCATCAATGCCTTGCCGGTAACAAGTGCCATCACGGGCAATGACAGTGTATGTGCTAATGATTCCGCCAATTATAGTGTTACCAATACAACGGGTTCTACCTACCAGTGGACCATTGCCGGAGGAGGCCAGGGAACCGGTGGAAACACCAATTTCATCGGTGTCGGCTGGGGTGCAGCCGGTAGCGGATCGGTGATGGTCGTTGAAACGGACGATAACGGATGCGTCGGTAGTGCGGTCAACCTGAATGTCTCTATCGGAGATTTCCCCGTAACGGGTACGATCAGTGGGCCGACCGAAGTATGTGCCAACGATTCCGCCGTGGATTATTCGGTTCCCGGAACAGTGGGTTCCACGTATCAATGGACCATTACCGGCGGTACACAAGGTTCCGGCGGTAACAGTGCAGACATTACCGTCAATTGGGGAGCGGCGGGAACAGGCGATGTGGAAGTGATCGAAACGACCGATCACGGTTGTGAAGGCCCCCCGGTCAGCGATGTGGTCGATATCCTGCCGGCGCCCGTAGCAGATTTCAGTGCCAGCAGCGATACGATCGACCTGTCCGGCGGCGGAACGGTTAGCTTTACCAACAATTCCACCAATGCCGATGACTATAGCTGGGATTTCGGTGATGGCGGTACCAGTACTTCGGAAAATGTGGATCATGACTTCACCAGTGCCGGTACTTTTACCGTAACCCTCACCGCTTCCAAAGGCAATTGTGAACATACCATCACTAAACAGATCGTCGTTACTTCCAATCCTGCCGGGGTCGAGGAGACAGACGGGATCAGGCATATCCGGATCTACCCGAATCCTGCCAGTTCGGCGGTAAACCTGACCTTAGGGTTGGAAGAGGCTTCGGAACTCAGCATCAGCCTGTTCAATATCCTGGGTGAAACTGTCAGGAGCCAAGGCTTCGGAACAGTCCGCGAGCTAAGCGCCACCGTTGATCTCGATGATCTTTCCGGAGGGGTTTATATGCTTCGGATCCATACCGGTGCATTGACGGTTACCCGCAAAATTATCCTGACTGACTAAACTAAAATGCCGGAGAATCCTACCAACATAGCTGAAAGAGTCCAGGTCTTGCTCAGGGATGATGCGCTGGATTCCGGACTGAAACAAACCGGGGAAAAAGTGCTCGCCGGGGAAAGGATCACCCAATCAGAAGGGGAACGGCTATTTCAGGATGCCAGCCTGGGTTTTGTAGGCGCTTTGGCCAATTATGTCCGGGAAAGCCGCTTTGGGGATATGACCTATTTCAACCGGAATTTTCACATCGAACCCACCAATTTATGCGTGTTCACCTGTAAATTCTGTTCCTATTCCCGGTTGATCAAGCAAAAGGAAGACGGTTGGGTGATGACCGAAAAGCAGATGCTCGATATCGTGGAAGGATACGCGGATAAACCGGTAACAGAGGTCCATATCGTCGGGGGTGTCTTGCCGCAGATGAACCTGGAGTTTTTCTGTGAGCTGATCCCGAAAATTAAGGCGATCAAGCCGGGTATCCATGTGAAAGCATTTACCGCTGTAGAACTGGAATATATGATCCGGAAAGCGAAATTATCATACCGCGAAGGCCTTCAAAAGCTGCAAGATGCCGGCATGGATTCGCTTCCGGGGGGAGGTGCGGAAATATTCGATGAAGAGATCCGTGCCGAAATATGTGGCGACAAGGCGACCACCGACCAATGGTTGGAACTCCACCGGATCGCCCATGAGATCGGCATGCCTTCCAATGCTACGATCCTATATGGCCATATCGAAAGCTATGCCCACCGGATCGATCATATGTCGAGATTGCGGGATATGCAGGATGAAACCGGGGGATTCAATACTTTCATACCCTTGAAATTCAGGAACGGCGATAATGAAATGTCGCATGTGAAAGAAGTTAGTGTGGTGGAGGATCTGAAAAACTATGCAGTTTCCAGGATTTTCATGGATAATTTTCAGCATTTGAAAGCTTACTGGCCCATGATCGGCCGGACCACCGCTCAACTATCCCTGAATTTTGGCGTCGATGATATCGATGGCACGAT
>JANQFB010000144.1 GCA_028278085.1 Chitinophagales bacterium | reverse complement strand
TTGAGGAACTAAAGTTTGAGACTAATCCCCAAAGCGTAGAGGTATGAAAAGAATATTCATTTTATTTGGGCAATATACGAATACTCCTTTATATTTTTGAAAGAAGATCATATAGGTTTTGGGAAAAGGACAGCGATTGGAAAAAACTACGCACCTGGTCGTTAGCCATACGATGCAAAAGCGTGCCCGGCTGTGTCACTTAAGCAAATAAATTCTAAATTAGCACATACATGCTAACGACTTATGGAAAAGGAATATACCCACGGTGAGCTAACCGTTTTCTGGAAACAGGCCTTATGTCAGCATAGCGGTAATTGCGTCAGGGGATTACCCACGGTTTTTAATGTAAAGGCAAGGCCCTGGATCAATGCCCAAAGAGATTCCGCGGAGAAGGTTATTGAGCAAATTAACAAATGTCCTTCGGGAGCCTTAAGTTATCATATGAAAAGTGAACAAAAAAATACCCGATCGACCGGTGGTGCAACGATCAAGATCATGTCGCACGGCCCATTCCGGGTTACGGGCGATTTTACCTTAACCGATGAAGACGGCAATCCGTTGGAGAAAATGGAAAAAGTGGCCCTGTGCCGGTGTGGCGGATCTTCCAATAAGCCCTTTTGCGACGGTACCCATAAAACCAACGGCTTTCGGGGAGATGCCTAGATCATTCGCAGCCTATTTTACTTATTGGGCGCTACCGCTTATTTGACAGGCAGGGTGGTTTTGAATTCCGAATTTTGGTGGAATACGATATCCGGGAAATCGTCCTGTGCTACTTTGAGGATCCAGGCCGATTCCGCCAGGAAGACCTTGTTTTTGTCTTTGTCAAGCGCTATATAGCTGGATTTTCTATCGCAGAACTCGTCGATCTTCTTTTCATCGTCGGAAGTGATCCAACAGGCTTTGAAATACTTTAGCTGATCGAACCGGCAGGAGGCGCCGTATTCATGCTTTAAGCGGTGGGTGATCACATCGAACTGCAATTCACCGACCGTTCCAACGATCTTCCGGTTACCGGGCTGCTGGATGAAAAGCTGAACCACCCCCTCATCCGACAATTGCTGAATACCTTTATCCATTTGTTTGGCCTTCATGGGATCAAGGTTGATCAGCTCTTTGAAGATCTCCGGGGAAAAGCTTGGGATCCCTTTAAAATTGATCGCTTCTCCCTGGGTAAGGGTATCGCCGATCTTGAAATTGCCCGTATCATACAAACCGATCACATCACCGGGGTAGGATTCGTCGATGATATTTTTGCTTTGGGCCATAAAGGTGACCGGGCTATTGAATCGCAGCTTTTTATTCAGTCGCACATGATGATAAAAGGTATTGCGCTCGAATTTGCCCGAACATACCCGTAAAAAGGCGATCCGGTCACGGTGCCTGGGATCGATGTTGGCGTGGATCTTAAAGACAAAGCCACTAAACTTGTCCTCCGTAGGTTTTACTTCCCGGATATCCGCTTCCCTGCTTCCGGGAACCGGGGCGATACGGGTAAAAGTGTCCAATAGCTCCCTAACACCGAAATTGTTGATGGCGCTCCCAAAAAATACTGGCGCCAGTAATCCTTCCTGGTAGAGCTGCTCCTGGAAAGGTTCATACACCCCTTCGATCAATTCCACTTCCTCCCGCAATTGATCGGCATCCGCTCCGAGTTTGTCGTCCAGGATGCTGTCGCTAAGGTCGTTGACCTCCAATATATCATCGGCAATTTTCTGTCCACCGGGACGGAAAAGGACAAGGCTATGATCGATCAGCTTATAAACACCTTTGAATCTTGCTCCCATAGAGATAGGCCAGGAGAGGGGCCGGACGCTGATGGTCAGCTTCTCTTCCAATTCATCCAGCAGGTCGAAGGGGTCTTTTCCTTCGCGATCCAATTTGTTCACAAAAATGATCACCGGCGTGTTGCGCATCCGGCACACTTCCATGAGTTTTTCCGTTTGTTCCTCTACACCTTTCACACAATCCACGACCAGGATGACGCTGTCAACGGCTGTCAGCGTGCGGTAGGTATCTTCGGCAAAATCCTTGTGACCGGGCGTATCGAGAATATTGATCAGCGTATCGTTATACTCGAAAGTCATCACGGAAGTAGCCACCGAGATACCCCGTTGCCGTTCGATATCCATGAAATCGGAAGTAGTACTTTTTTTGATCTTGTTGGATTTAACGGCTCCTGCCGTTTGGATAGCGCCGCCGAATAACAGGAATTTCTCGGTTAATGTCGTTTTTCCGGCATCCGGATGGCTGATGATGGCGAAGGTCCTTCTCCGTTGAAGTTCTGCGGAAGTGCTCATTTGGCTGCAAAATTATTGAAAATAATTCATTTAGCCGTGCTTGCTATTGGCTGTTGTGGGTATCGTTTTGCAGGGCTTTGAGGGCAACAGGGAAGATCAGCCGCTCCCACTGCCGGTAAGCTTTTGCGGAAGGATGCAGTCTGTCGGCGGCCACTAGTTGAGGGTCGTTTTTAGCGGCTTGTGACAGTTCAAAAATATCTACCAGGGCTAGGTTTCTTTTTTGCGCCTCTGAACGTATGATCTCGTTAAAGGCCTGGATACCGGCGCTGATATCCCGGCCGAATGCATACCGGGGTCCAACAGGTGTCGCAGAAAAGTCGGGGATCGTAATGATGATCAGTCTTTCTTTTGCCGGCAGAACATCCAGCATTTGATCCATCAGTTGCCCCAGGTTTATTCGGAATTGTTCCAGTGGAATATCCCTTACCCAATCGTTTACCCCGATCAATAAGGTGGCAAAATCGGGTCTGGTCGACCGGAATACCGGCATCTCTTTTTCCAGGGCATCCCTGGTTTTCCAGCCTGTCCGGGAAGGGTTGGCCGTTAATTCCACCGGGATACCGCTGGCCTGGAGGTTACGGGTCAATACATTGGGCCACCGTTCGGATTCCTGTACGCCTTCGCCGATGGTATAAGAATCTCCGATAGCTACGTATCGGATCGGGTTTTTCACCGAATCACCCGGCTCGGCAGCCTGGCAACCGAAGATCATCAAAGCGCATAAGGTGCGGAAATACTTAAGCATCCACCAAAAATTTGAAAAATCGAATATAAATATTTCTACGCTTGTTTTGAATAATTTTTAACTTCATGGTTTGTACCTATATGATAAATGAATAAACCATAGGAATAACGCATTTTATTATCAAAATATGCGTTATCGATAATTTTGCTTTTATAAAGTTACCATTTTGGTAACTTTATATTTAAATTTGCGTTTTAATCTTTGAACGTTGAGGGTTCTGGCTAAAAGTACATTGAGGGAGTTTTGGGAAAAGCATAACGACTGTAAACAGCAACTTTCAAGTTGGTACGCAGAAGCTGTACATGCCTCATGGAATTCACCAAAAGATATTAAAAAAGAATATCCGACGGTGAGTATTTTACCAAATAACCGGGTTGTTTTTAATGTTAAAGGCAATCGATATCGGCTAGTGGTCAAAATCAATTACGAGTACAAGATCCTTTGGATCAGATTTATCGGGACACATGCAGCATACGACAAGATAAATGCCGAAGAAATTTAACCCTAAAAGGATTGTTTTAAATTCTACTAAATCGAAGTAATATGATCATTAAGCCCATCAAAACCCATCAAGATTACCAGGAAGCTATGCAAAGATTGGAGAATATCTTTGATGCAAAACCTGGTTCTCCCCAAGGGGATGAACTCGAATTATTGTCAATCCTGATTGACAAGTATGAAAATGAACATTTTCCCATCGAGGCTCCGGATCCTATTGCCGCTATCAAATTCAGAATGGAGCAAATGGGATACAAACAGAATGATCTGGCAAAAGTCATTGGATTTAAAAGCAGGGTGAGCGAGATATTGAATAAAAAAAGGAAATTAACCCTGGATATGATACGACAACTTCACCAAGCATTGAATATCCCTACTGATATCCTTATACAGGAATATTGATTCGAGGATATAAAATTAGAATATTCAATCATAGACGGTTCAGGTATGTTCATTAGTTTTTCCTATAAAAATTTCCCATGATTGATATATTGGATCAGAGCCAAGAGGCGGAGCTCCAAAAGCTATTGGAGGAGTATGGTCTTCAGGATCGGTTTACCATGCTTCCGCAGGATGGAGGTTTGGTATACACAGGAAATCTAGGATCAGAGCCGGCGTTTATCGAAGATTACTTTTTCAGCATCGGCAAAGAAGGGGAAGATGATTTCCTGATCCGCTTTTTCCCACATTTTATGGAATCCGGTGTCAACGGGAATTGGGACATGGTAGTGAAGTATTTCAAAGAATGGCTGGAAACCGTTAAAAATGACCTGGCGAATGAAATACCTTCACCGGAGGAGGGGGAAAGTGAAAGCAACCCACCACCTCCACCGGAAGCACAGGGCAAGGCCGTTGTCACCGCTTCGACCCTGAATGTTCGAAACGCCCCGAACCTGCAGGCGCCTAAAGTAAATGCCCTGACCAAAGGAACCGTTGTGGATGTTTTCGAAGAGGCCGACGAATGGATCAGGATCGCTGAAAGCGACGAATGGGTCAGCAAGCAATACCTAAGATTCGTTAGGGAGGAAGAAGCCGAAGGGGAAGTACCGGAAGGGCCGTTCGGGGAAGCCCTGAAAAAAGGCCGTCAGAAGAAAGGCCCCCGGCAGGAACAAGCCCGGGAACCCAGAACTTTTACCATAGAAGTCGCCGGCAGTATCAACATTGTAAGCGGACAAGTAGAAGGGGTCATCGGGGTAAAAGATCTGTCAAGGGATATAGCGGAATTACTAAGCAATATGAGTGATGACAAGGGCATGATGGTCGGTTTATTCGGCCGGTGGGGCAGGGGTAAGACTTTCTTATGGCGGGAGATCTGGAAATCCCTGGAAGCCAGGGAGGGACGCAACCCCTTTTATAAAGTGGAATTCCATGCCTGGAAATACCAGGATACTCCGGCCTCATGGGCCTACCTGTATGAGTCGCTGGCAGAAGAATTTTACCGGAAACCAAAAACCATATTCTCCTGGAGATGGTTTCCGTTCGGACGGAAACTGCTGGCCCTGAATCTCAAACGGAAGGGAT
>JANQFB010000068.1 GCA_028278085.1 Chitinophagales bacterium | reverse complement strand
GGGTATCCCGGTCAGAAGCCAGGATACCCCTGGCCTCGGCATGCGCTATTTCCCGAGCTACCTCGGGGATGAAACAAAGGTTGTTGGACGCACAGAGCTGCTGCCAGTCGTCGAATTGCGGTTGAAAATTGTCGGCTGCAAATACCAGGAGGCGGGTGCTGTCGGGCACCGTCATTTTGATCTTTTTCCATACCAGGTCGGTTACCGCTATAGCGTGGCGGTAGGGTTCGTATGACTTGCCCTGCCGGCCAATTAAATATTCAGTGGATTCCCCGTACCGAAAATATTTGATCATGGCGTAGTTGATCCGGACCCCCAGGAAGTAGAGGAAAGTAGAATAGCGCTTGATAAACGCCAATTTCGCAGATGGTTTTTCATAATAGATCTTTCCATTGCTGTCGAGATAAGGACGCCGCTGACCGACCCGGTAGTAGGCCGAAAGCTCGAGTTCCGGATTGTTGTCGATGAAGTCGTTGGTACAAAGCTGCCATACGATAATATCGGGCTTTATTTGGTCGATATACTTTTCGAGGATCATCCATTCCTGTAAAGTCCCGTAACCGGCTGCGCCATAGGCAAAACAATCGAATGCCAGACTATCGCTCAACAGGTGGTAAAAAGTTTTGTTGTCGGAAACCTCGACGCTGAAAGTATAGGAATCCCCCAGGAAAAATACTTTCTTCCGGCCTGTTGCTTTCCCAATGTCGAATTGCCGGAATCCTTGTTGATCAGTGGATACTGTTAGCGGAAAACGTTTGCCGGTCATGTCCGTAATAGCGCCGGTATAACGGTAATTTGACTTAACCTTCCAGCCCAGGGTTTTGTCCAGGGCACGGTAGTCATAGGGAGGTTTGGCTTCAAAGGCTCCGGTCAGCGCATAGAATATCCTGGTGATGATCTCTCCGCCGATAAAGATCAATAGCACAGCGATGAAAACGCTTATAGCGATATAAATTGCTTTCCGGGTGGCAGATCTTTGTTGTTTCAAATCGGAAAGGTTGTCGATAGCTGTTAGGGGAATAGTCGGTAAATATAGCCAATATCAACCATTGAGGGCTTCCAGCGATTTTTTGCCGGCTACGGTTTTGTAGCTTTTAAGGGTGAGGTCTTTAAGTTGGTCCAGATCTGTGTTTTGGTGAAGGTTAAAGCCGATCCAGGGCGTTTTTTTTGAACAAAAGGGTGGTTTGAAAGTGTCCTGGTCTTCCAACAGGCGGTCGAGGCCGGAAAGGTCTGTTCTGACAATGACCGCTTCTTTCTCGTCGTCCATAAAAATGAAGGTTTTCTTGCCTGTTTGGAAGATGTCCTTTCCAAGGGATGTACCTTTTTCGGCATTGGGTAATTTTTCAGCGAATGTATGGATCGCAGAAATGATCTCACGGGTTTGTTGCATCGGGTATATCTTTTATGTGATGATAAACGGGCAGTCCTTTGTTTTCATGGGGGATTAACGTTGAAGCGCAACCGCCTCTTGTTGACTTGATCGATTATACTGATAAAAATAAGCCTATTCTATCAAGTATTTCAGTATTATTCTTTGCTTTAATTTATCTTTTATATATTTATGTGGATTCTACGCCGAAGTAGCCGTTCATCAATACTAAAGTCAACCTTAAAACCAGGCTCCAGGGGATTCTTGTGCCGTTGCACGAACCCCCGGTAGTAAGTGGTTTATGGCCGAAGTTGTGGTATGGTTATCCGGCGGCTTTATTACATTCACCAAACTCACGGAGGTTTATTATGCCAGACATTCAAGTTAACATTCTTGCAGTGATCATTGCCGTTGTGGCAAATTTCATTTTCGGATTCATTTGGTATACCCCGCTATTCGGTAAGGTATGGGCCAAAGAAATGGGATTCGATCCCGATGAAAAACCGCCTGGAGCTGTTATGGCCCGGGGAATGATCTTTATGATCATCGGCAATTTCTTACTGGCCTGGGTTTTTGCCCATAATATGGCTGTTTGGGATCCCGAAACCTGGGGCCAGGGCCCTTCTGAAATGTCTGCGGCTGCTAATGCCGGCATGGCGGCTTTATTCACCTGGCTGGGATTCTTCCTGCCGATCGATCTGAATGGTGTTGCCTGGGAAAAGAAATCTTGGAAATTATTCGGGATCAATACGGCCTATCGATTCCTGTCATTATTGCTGGTGGCCATGATCCTGGCGCATATGTGAAAAAATTGAATAGTGGTATAACAGGCGCCTTTGCTATTTGTCGGAGGCGCCTTTTTTATTCAGCTTTCCACAGCTTTTTCCTTTTTGTTCAACAGGTAGTCGTCAGCACCTTTCCTCAGTTTCCAGATCGTGGAATGCCGCTTATTCCCCGGGAACACTTCGTGATCCGGGCGGCCGTTGGTGTAATAGAATAATGCCAAAGATTTACGGGACTGATGGTCGGGGCAATTCAGAGGATCTGGATGTCCGTGCCAGGTATAGGATGTCGGGCAAAAGATTCCCATGCGATTGAAGATGGGAAGGATCTTTACGCCACAGGCTGTCATTTTAGGGTCCCACAATTCCAGATGACCACCATAAGATTCTTCCCATTCTTTATTCAGATAGATCAGCACATTTACGCGTCTGTCGAGCATATTCCTGGGATGTTTGTTGAAATCCGCATGCAACTTCAGCAGTCCTCCCGGAAGTGTATTGAATAATCCGGCGCCACTGAAATCCGGATCGGGGATCAGGTCATCGATACCGGTAAGCTTTTCCAGGAAAGCCAGAAATACCTGGGAGTTTAAGTAATGCATCATAATGCGGGTATTCTCCCCCCAAAGCTCTTCTTTTCCGGAACCCCATTTGCCTACGGAGAATTTCGATTCGTATGATCGAACCCAGGCTGAATCCTCTCTTTTCGGAAATTCATACAAGATCGTGTCGAGGACTTCATTGCTGAAAACGTTGTCGATAGCGCCGCAAGGGTAGGGTTGTGCCGTCCGGAAATTTCTGCCATGCTCATCGGCGATGCTCAGCAATTCCGCCTTCGATGGCAATTGACTTAAAATGCTCATGATTCTCTTGAGTTAATGATGATACCTGGCGCTGTGGATCGCTGCAAGCGGATTAAAGCTATGACAAAATCGGCTGCAAAACTATGATGGGGATCAGGGTTTGGGGGTATTGATGGATGTGAAATGATGGATTGGATTGAATTTTTCGGAGGTGTCCGGTGTCCTCACCGGACATGGGATTAGCATGGGACTTCTATTTCTTACATAAATGAAGGTCTTGGCAAGTCCGAACAGCGACTTCACTGATGTGCTCCTTAAACCAGCCAAAGTTCACATCATCACATAATTTTGTCGCGGTATAACCCACTCCAACACATACCAGATCACCTATGATATCTTCCGGTCCGCCGGCTGCGATATCGCATTCCCCTGTAATGTATTCCCCTAACTCTGCACAACCCGACGCATCACTCAATGCCATAGTGATCGCTTTTGTTACCAGCACTTCACATTCGACACAGAAGTCTTGCTTAAAAGACTCGTTATTCCATAAGATATGTTTGATCGTAGGGTCATCACTGTTAAAATTGACCACATGAACATCTTCTTCATGCCGGAATAAACTCAGGTCATAATAGTCGCCGGTGGCATCAAAGAATCGCAGGTATAAGCTACCGTTAAAAAAACCATCAGGTCCGCCGCCAACGGCTTCGATCATATAATCAAATCCTGTGACGCCATGTTTTACCAGCCTGATATGTCGTATATAAGCATCGTCATTTCCCCTGATACATCCGGCAAGATCGGTCGATCCATTTATCGCTACCTGGTGAACAACATTTAAAGTGCCACTGGCATGTGAGTTTTCCCCACATTTTGCTTGAAAGGGTTGGGACGGCATTCCTCCCTGTGCAAAGGAAAAATGAACTGCTGCTAAAAGCGCTATAGACAATCTTATTTTTTTACATAACATGACAGGCCTATATTTTTGAATAAATATAAGCAATTTTGCGTAAAAAAAGACATTTTATCTATATGAATTATTCATATATCTCGGTCAGCCGAAAACAAGGTCAGCGTGTTATTCCTAATTGGCAGTTGGAAATTTGGGCTAAATGGTTATAGGGTTGGTGGTCAGGAGAAGAAGTGATTCAACGGATGGCTCCATTTCATAATTTCCCTGCCTTCATGAGGTCCCGGTTGAGTCGTTCCACGTCTTTTTGGATCTGGGGTCTTATTTTGGAGAAGGCATCGTTCAACGCATCGGGGTAGGCTTTCTGAAAGGCATCTCCCATGGAATAACCGTAATAATAGGCTACTTTAACTTTTGATTCCCCGAGGGAGGAATATTTACCGATCAACCTGTTCTGGCTATCCATGACCCGCAGCTCGACCTCGACTTTGTACCGGATATTCATGAATGGCATCCCCAATAAATTAGGAACTGTTGCCGTAATGGCAGAAAGGATATAAAGACCTATGCCCATTTTCGATTGGACGATATTTCTTTTCAGGGCTATATAACCATACTTATCCCCATAGGGATCGATCAAGTTGTTTTCTACTTCCTCGGTGAAAAGCTTCAGTTCGTGATCGCTGGTTTTAATCGTTGTATTCGCCAGATCTTCAATCTTCCTTTCCAGGGTGAGCAGCTTCGGCGAAATGGGGCTTTCGGGCGATTTTATCATCGAAGGGTCCCAGGATTTGCAACTGGTCAGGAATGCTATGAGGATGATGATTGAGGTTTGGGTTTTCATGGTAGGGTTTAATATTTTGGGATTTTGATTTCAAAGGTAATGTTTATAAAACGTAGTCGTCCATCAAGGCGACTATGATTTCATACACCATGCATAGGTTTTTTAGTCATGAAGTATCCTAATATTCCTCCAATAATAGCAGCTATAAAATGGACTATTATCGGAGATATGTCATCGAATTCCGACCACCCTTTTTTTGTATATTTTTCCCATAAAAAAGCTGTCGCGGCAACAAAGATTATTGAGTATAAGTAGGTGCTCCAAATTTTATTTTTGTTATCCTTTCTTATGGAGTTAAGTATCCTATAAACCAAGTAGGAAACAACAAATATTATACCTAAAATCAAAAGTGATATGATCAAAATTAATCCGAGTACGCTTGGAATATCAACGTAAGATTTGGGATCTGCCTTTCCTATGAACGGGATACTGATCAGAAAAAGTAAAATTGTCTTCTTAAAATGCTTCAATCTTATTCGATTTATAGGCTATAACAAGTGATTAAAGTACATGCACAATATACAAAATTAAAAAATAAATTATATAAATATACATAGCAAGTAGCGGGAACTCGGTCTCTCCAAATCAGGCGCTATCGAGCCACAAAAATGTGTAACAGCAGGCAGGCATGATATTTATGGATGAGAAGCTAATGATTTTATTCTATTCAATTGCCAATTCCTTTCTTCAACCAGGTGAGGATGATCGTCAAGTTCCTCATCACTTATATTTTCATTTTTACAATAGACTAACAGCCTTGCCTCGAACCACCTACTCCACCGCCATCCGCACCATCACGATCTTCATCGGTACCATCGATTGGTCCTTCGGCCAGGGCATCACTCTTTCCCCCGCCAGGTTGCTGATGAACAACCGGGTTTGATCAATATCTTCCCCGGTAAACCGGACGACTTCATTTTCGGGGCCTGCATTGAATAAACGCAACAGCAAAGCCTTACCCTGATCAATGGGCCTGATGGAAGTGACCATTATATTTGGAGATACTAACGAAAACGGAGCCTTAAAAACAGGTTGAGCCGGATCCGCCTTCACCGGGATCAACGGCTGGCTTCGCTCGATGCCGGATCTTTTGGCGGTAGCCGGATCAAACGGTCCATGAGGTAGTAAGCTATACCGGAATTGTATTTTCCCTTCCTGGGCGGCGAGGAAATTGGTTTCCCAGTAGTTGTTCATCACATAGGAAAGGATCGTTTGTGACGATTCCACCCCCTCCTGCCAGCCCATGGCAATAGGATCGGCCATGATCCGGCCGGTTTCCAGCAGTGCGGCGTCCGGTAAGGCCAGGGTGATGCCGAAGGAATCGTTCGATACATCTACCCATCGCTGGGCGGTAAAGTAGTTCTTGTTAGAGCCTTTCAACTGCTCCTTTTCGGGCGTGAATATCCCCCAGGCCAGGTCGATCCTGGTCTGACCTTCCGGGATGTGGAAAGGAAAGGCAAAATGGACGCCTTCGGGATCAAAGATCTTTGTTTTATAGACGGTATGGGTGATGTCGATCCGGTCGGAGGAAATATAAAATGTGATTTCGGTTTCCATCTTATCAGCGCCGGGTGGTTTTGAGCGTATCACATATGTCGATACTAAAGGCCCCTGCTCGCGGAGACTAATGTTTGTTTGTTCAACGGTCTGCGGAGAGACCGGATCCCGGCCGGCAACGTACAAATACTGATTCAGACCTATGAAATGAGTTGTGTCCACCCATTCCCTGTGCGTAGGTGCATGCTGTAAGCTTTTTATCGCTCCGGTGATCGTATCCAGTATCACCCGGTATGGGCCGGCTTGAATTGTACCGGAAGGGGGTTTAGTATAAAAGCCATCCAATACGTTGGAACGTGTGCTGGTGATCCGTAGGCGTGCAGCGCTCAAGGGCTGAATATGTGGCGTTTCTAGGAGCAAGTCCCCGTTTTGGAGCCGCTGATAGGTAAGCAAATTCCCCTGTTCATCGGTCACTTGTTGGATCACGTTTCCTTGTAGCCATGATGAGGGAATGGTAACCCAATCCTTCCTGGCCCAGGAATGTGTATTGTATATGTCGACCGTAAGTGGATCACTTGTTTTGGCGGGAGCCGGGAGCACAGCTTTGAGCAAACTATCCGACAACTGTTTTCCCCGGAGGGCAAAGCCCTTTTTTACTTCCCATTGTTGGGTAACAAAAGGCGATTCGGGTTCGCTGATGCTGTTATAGGCACCCCAGGTATGTTCGTCATATAATAAAACCTGCTGCCAGGCTTTTTCAAACGCCCGGTAGGGAAAGTTCTCCGGATCCATCAGGCTCCACAGGATCTCTGCCTGTACCAGCTTTTCGGCAGATGCGCGGTTGATGATCGTTTCTTTGGCAGAAGAATAAGCGCCATCTTCCCAATAACCGGTAAAATCCCCCCTAACCACCGGTAACTCGGGGGCATATTGCTTTTCGAAGGCCCGGAACATCCGGCTGGTGGTAGAAATATGCAGCTTGGGAGTGATGTAGGTTTCATTCCAGGATCTGACGATATCCAGAAGGTTTGGATCGGGTGGTCCGTTGTCGGAGCCGATGCAGTATCTAAGTTGACTCATATCATAAGGATAGCGCTGCTGATGCAGATCTTCCAGGTAGGTGAAGATATTTTTCCGGTTAAGCTTGTTTTTCAATTTGGTATATCCCAGGCCCGTATGGAACATGGAATAACCTTTACCCGCTACCCACGCCAGTACCCGGTGCTTGCCGGAGGGGGAGACCCAGTAAAAGGGTCGATCGCCCCATTCCTCGATGATATGACCAATCCGGTGGAAGGTATTCGTACCCATGGAGATATAGCGGACCCCGGCATGTGCCAGGGCCGGCACGAGTCCCCAGGTATAGCCGGGAATATCACTGATCATTTCCGCATCGATGGGAACCCCGGTCACCTCTGCAATGCGCCTGGCCGGAGCGGTAAGACGGAATAATTCTTCCGGCCGGCAGAGGGCGGTTAATTCATTGGCATATAAAGCATCGAGCTCGATCCATCCCTTTTGTACGGCTTCTATAAAAGCGTCTTTCTGTGTTTCGCTGGCTTGTTCCAAATAGGTATCCACTGCCCACATGGATTCCACATTCCACCGGAATTGTGCACCTTCAGGATAGTGTTGGGTTTTCCTGCCATACATAATCGATTTTTCGATATGGTCCCATTGCATCTTTTCCACCTCATCCTGGAGGTGGGTATAGCCGATGTCCAAATGGGTATGGTGTAGTAAATGAATGGTATGGGGTGCAACCGGGAATAAGGTAATGGCCTTTTTTTGAGGGGCTTCCTTTTCCTTTTGGTAGGTTAAGGTAAGATCTTCAGGCCCTTCTACGGCAGGAAAAGCCAGGTAGAAGATATTTTGACCCAATCGCAGGTTCTTTTGGTTAACCTGGTTGTTGGATTCTACCGTAATCGAAACCGGTTTCCCGAAATGGACCAGGTCTGCTTTGACCAGTTGATAAGGCTTACCGCTGCTATCGATCACCGCCGGCATGGGTGTGAAGGTAACTTGCGGATCGAAGCCATGTTTAAAAACCATGAACCAGCTTCTGCTACCGGCGCTTTCCCCCACTACTTTTAAAGCAAGCGGTTTACCAGGTATAAGCAGATCAACTGGGACTTTGAGGAACATATAACCCATCAGGTCTTCATACCGATCGACCATGGTAACCCTGAAATGCAGGCGAACGCCGGCCTTCCCGGAATATTCCAGGCTTTTCCGGAGGGTATCCACCGGGTTGGAAAAGCTCAGGACTTTTTGCTCCTGGATATAGAGGTCGAACCGGTGGCTATCGGTATTGGCGTCGATACCTGCCAGGAAGACAAATATTGCTGTATCAGCGGTAAAAGAGGCAGGGACTGGCTGGGTTTCCCAGGCAATATGAAGCTTTGCATCCAGGGAACGGACCAGCAATGACTTGTTTACATTATCTTGCGGGGAGTGATAATCGAGGGTTTCTCCTTTGATATCCCGCGCGTATCCTTTTAACCAATGTGTATTTTTAACGTTATTCCCCGGTGTTTGGGCGGATAGCTCTGATAACCCTGTCCATAGCAGGCATATGAAAATTAAACAAAACCGTTTTCGACATACCCGGAAGGTACGACAAGCATTCAACGAATTAAGCATACCGGAAGATAACAATTCTGCCTTGGGCGGGCACTAAAAGGTAAACTTATTTTTTCCGGCTTTCACCTGGAAGGATCTTATTTGTTCTCCTTTGAAAACTACAAGGGTAAAGGGTTTCCCGGAATCGATCGACAATGTTGCGGGATGATCGGCGGATGCTCTTTCCTGGCACCTCAGGGAAACCTTGTAATCTTTCATGGTCAGATTTTCCAATCCGTGCTCGTCGGTGCGCAAGATATTCCAAAGGATCTGGTTATCGGCTCCATAGGCATGGATCCCGATGATATTCTCGATAAGCAGTGCAATGGGCCCTAGCCCCGTCCAGCCCACAAAATCTTTTTGAGCCGGTTTGCCCGGTTGTAAAGTATCCGGGGCATAATTCTCCCAAACGGTTTGCGTTTTCCGGAACACCGCATGCATGCCGTCGAGATACTTCGCTGTAGCAGTGGCGGCGAAATCGTGGAAGCGGTATTGCTCCAGGCCTTTGATGATCATATAATTCGTAGGCGCCCATACTGATCCCCGCCAGTAATTTCCCCCGCTATGGTATTGAGGGTGGTCTGCCGCCAGGGATGGAAAGGGTATTTCCCGCCAAAAAGAAGCCGGATCTTCCAAATGTTTAATCATGTCCTGGACATGCTCCGGGTAACTGGCTCTTGCCAGCATTGGCCAGAAACAAGCTACGGTTTTGACTTTTTGTTGCTCGCCTGCATCATTGACGTCGTAGTACAAACCGTCATCTTCATTCCACATGAAATGTTGGATCTGTGTACGGATGGAATCAGCCATCTTTTTCAGGGTCAGGAAATTGTTCACTTTCCCGGTGATGATCTCGATCATAGACAGGGCATGATAATGCATGGCCATTTGGGCGGAAAGATCGACCCATCCCGAGCCTTTCCTGGGGGAGTTGTCCATGCCCGAACCCAGGTTGGTTTGCCAGTACAAATGGTGTTTAGTCCTTTTTTTCTTGCGGTTTTGTTCAATCCATTCTCCGTATTTTTCCAGGGCAGGGATAACGGTTTTCAGGCGTTCCTTATCACCGGTGAACCGGTAATATTCGTATTCTATCCAGGAAAAGAGGGGAGGGTTGACGGTATTGTTGATGCCTTCAAAATAAACATCTGTTCCGTTGGATTCCCGGATCTCCCGGCAGATATAGCCGTTACTATGCTGGCGGCTGTAGAAGTTGTCGTGCGATCGAATGGCCGGAAAAATGTGATGGGCATATTTCCAGAAAAGCAGCATAAAATGTGTATCCCACTGGAACAGGTTGGGGCTAAAGGCTTCATCGATATAATTGGATACAAACGGCGAGCCGGGTTCCGGTTTTCTGATGTTTTTAAAAGCCATCTCCCAACAAAACCAATATAATTCCAACCAATGCTTATCCGAACCCAGGATCGGTATAGGCAGTTTGTCCTTATTTTCCGCAAATACCGGAATATCGGACGGTTGATAGGATTTAATGGGGAAATATAAACCTTTTAGCGTGGCAGACTGACCGGAGGCGGTTATGGGAGAAATTAACAGTAAGCAACTAATCAGAAGCGAGAATATGACGCAGTTCTTACGGCTCAATGCACTTTTTGAGTAAAGATACAAAGATTATTTAATACTCTGCGTTGGTGTAAACATACCTATTTATACTTATAAAACAGTAATTTTAGACTTGTTATAATTGTTTAATTTAAATATTTATTTCAATAATGTAAACACATGTTCAGCGTAATGCATTTCGGAACCGGAGCATCGGCTAGTAAATCAGGCTATCAAGCCTTCGATGGGACCTTTTTCCGCTAACGGACCATTATTTTTTTGTGAACCGACTGCTGACCGGCTTTTACCTGCAGGTGATAAATTCCGGATGGAAGATCCGATGTTCCGATCTTTTGATCCAGGATACCGCCGCTTTGAGGGACAGACTGTCGGTAAACCTGTTCGCCCAGCAGGTTGAAAAGCGATATTGTTGTTTTTTGATAGATGCCCCGGTCGCTTCTGATCCGGATGCTGTGATCTGCAGGGTTAGGGAACATGGATATTCCCAATTCATGAGCATCCGTTATGCCGGATATATTGAAGGCCGCATCTCCCACCCCGATGGTATAATAACCGTTGGACACGGGAACACCGTTGAAAGTAATAACATTATTGTTTTTGGTGTCCCCTTGTTGAACCGCTGCAAATTCACCGTTGGTAGCATCTCTTTTTAACAGGGTATAATGGTCTGTGTTTTGCCCGGTTGACAGCATCGTACCGCCATCGGCACCCTTTTCCAGGTCGAAAGAGAGGTCGGCTGTAATGCTGCCTACAACATTCAGGTACCAGGTTCTGCCCATCCGTTCAAAATTTGCCGGTGCATCTGCAGGAATGTCGTTAGTCGTGGAGCTGTTGCCCCCATCATGTCCAAACACCAGG
>JANQFB010000054.1 GCA_028278085.1 Chitinophagales bacterium | reverse complement strand
ATCCGAAACTTGCCAAATACCAATTGTAATTGAAATAAGCCAGTATTTTGGGGATATTTGGAAGGAAAATGCCCGCGCCGAAATTCCATGCTTAATAGCAAGGATTTGACCATTAGCGGCAGGAATTAAAGTTCCGGAAATCGAATTATAAAACAATATTATATTTCATGAATATTTTTCGTAATTTTATAATTATGAAAACCATCAGCTTTTTTTTGGTTTTTTGGATAGTCCAATCCCTTTTCAATTTACAGGCTTTAGCACAGGAGAATTTGGTGCCGAACCCGAGTTTTGAGGATACATTGGGATGCCCTGATAGCGAAGACCAAATACATTACGCTGAAGGATGGATAAAATACAGTTTGAGCACTTCTACGCCTGACTACTACAATGCCTGTGCAAATCCAGCTTTTTATGGCGTTCCCAATTGCGGTGGTGGCTATCAACAATCTAAATCTGGAAATGCTCACGCAGCAGTTGCGACATTTGCCGGACCAATCTCAGACTACAGAGAGCATATTGGGATTCAGTTAACTTCGACATTAGTTATTGGTCACAAGTACTTTGTTTCATTTTATACCGTTATGGCAGAAGCATTCGGATTTGGTACTCCCTCAAATAACATTGGTGTTCGACTTTCAACAGTTCCCTATTCTGGAAATAATCCAGTACCAATAGACAATTTTGCCCATGTTCATTCTTCTACTATCATCAATGATACTATTAATTGGATACGTGTATCAGGAAGTATAATTGCTGATTCAGCATATAAATATGTAATAGTGGGCAACTTTTTTGATGATGCAAATACCGATACACTTACCTATGATAGTCTTTCGAATCAAAGCTATTATTATATAGATGATATTTGTGTTTCTACAGATTCTTTATGTAATGTATCGACCACTATTTATGACAAAAGGGCACATAATAAATTTCATGTCTTCCCAAATCCAGTCGATGACCACCTTACGATCCAAGCTATCAATCCGCTCCAAATATCTAGATCAATAAATGCCAAAATATTTGATAAATCGGGTCGAGTTCTGTTTCAAGAAGATTTATCACACGATCAATTAACATTTAACCTTTCATCGATTAATCCCGGTTTCTATATACTAAGGATACAGGGAGAAGGACCAGGATTACTGTATACCTG
Organism: Chitinophagales bacterium; assembly: GCA_028278085.1. GTDB lineage: Bacteria > Bacteroidota > Bacteroidia > Chitinophagales > JANQFB01 > JANQFB01. The sequence continues at coordinate 11,335 of JANQFB010000054.1, read as the reverse complement.
TAAAATCGTTAAACTTTAAATTCTCTATTATGAAAGCATCATTTAAAACTTGCTTCGTATTCATTTGTATGTTAATAGGGGTCACACTCCAAGCACAAGTAACCGTTAATACAAACAACGCATCAATTTTCCCAGAGTTTGTTGGTTGGGGTTCAGGATTCCCAAAGCCCCTTGAAATCCGTAATGACTTCAATCAACCTATGACTTTTCACACCAACATCAGCGAACGAATGCGGATAACATCAACCGGCCAAGTCGGCATTGGAACGACAACTCCAGCTTTCCGGCTTACCGTCCGGAATAATATCGATATTATCACCACCGCACCGAACAGGGGCTACCGTATCAACGGAGACGTAGTATTACAAAACCCTGGCCTGTGGAACACCTTTGTTGGCCGGATGGCAGGTACCAATAATACCGGGACCGGGAATACTTTTGTGGGAGATAGTACGGGAAATGCCAATACCACCGGCAGTAATAATACCATGGTGGGTTCGCTATCAGGGACCCTGAACACTACAGGACAGTGCAATTCCTTTTTTGGCATCCAAACCGGCAAGGAAAATGTAAGCGGAGACTTCAATACTTTTATGGGCCATGGAGCAGGCAGTGTAAACACGGCCGGTAGCAGCAATACATTTATTGGCAATGCTACCGGGAATTTTAATGATACCGGTAGCGAAAACACTTTGCTGGGATCCAATGCGCAGGTTGACTTCGGATTAACCAATGCAACCGCAATCGGCGCCAATGCTGCGGTATTAACCGACAGTACAATGGTATTAGGCAATACGAATGTACAGGTGGTTATCGGTCGATTCGATCCCATCAGCACTCATAAGTTCACCATTGAGCAAGCCTCCCCGGGCAATCGACAAGGTATGACCATCTCCAACGGGCTTATGGGTGGCCCTCAACGAACCGCACAACTATTCGTCAGTCGAAGGGCCAGCGTATTGGACGCTATGGGCAATCGCAATCACCTGATGCTTCGAACAGGCAGCCAAAACAGGCTATTCATTACCCGGAATCTGGGTCCCAACGCCGGCTATGTAGGAATCGGGGGCTTTACACCCGGCAACCAACCCGAAGAAATGCTGCATGTCGAGGAGTTTATCCGCTCCAACAGCCTGGGTGCGGCTTCAACAACAGGCCCTCTACCCAACACGGATGGCATTGTTATTGCAGCTGCAGACGGAAAGCTCCATACCCGGATCAATTTTACCGGACAAACCGGTGATTTCCTCAGAGCTGATGGCCAATGGGCTGCTCCGCCAGGTGGCGGTGGAGGAGTTGACCAGGACTGGGAAACGGATCTTTCGGGTAATGTGTTCACCGGATTTCTGGCAGCAGGATTCCCAGATATGCAGGTTGGCAATGTGGGGATCGGGAGAATTCCTGATCAAAATGTGAAATTCCATGTCAAAAGCCTCTCCACCAACCTGAGTAATGACGTGATGGCCATCGAAACCCAGACCGGAGACCGGGTATTCAGGGTGGGCAATGCCGGGAATGTAGGCATCGGCACACAACCCAGCAATGCTATCACCGGTGCGAGAGTAAGGGTGCTCACCAATGATAATACCACGACCACAGATGGCCTTGCGGTATTCAACAGTGATGGGGATGATCTTTTCAAACTAAAAAATAAAGGTTTGGCAGGATTAGGTACGGGCAATCCACAGGCAGCTCTGCATATCTTACAGCATGAACCGGTAAATATGGGGCTTAGAATGGAAAATTCCCATAGCGGAAGAATTATGGAATTTAAAGTCTTTGGCACAGATCCCTCGATCAACCCTCCTCAATTGATCAAAGGCGCTACCATCGAATTCACAGACGGCAATCCGCGGGTGATCATGGCATTCACCAAACCTCCGGGTCCAGGAACGCCAAAAGTAGGCGTAAACACTGCTGCTCCCCAATTTGAATTAGAGGTCAATGGCAATATTCATGCCAGCGGTATGATTACCTCTTCCGACAGCCGCTATAAAACACAACCCGATACGATCGATGCCCCCATAACTAAAATCAGACAATTGGAAGGGATCTATTATCATTGGGATACGCCGAGCTACCCCGACAAGGAATTCGGATCCGGGCGCCAGATCGGCATGATCGCCCAGGATGTAGAACCCATCCTGCCGGAAGTGGTCAACGTAGACGATAATGGTTTTTATGCCATGGATTACAGCAGGATGGTCCCGTTGCTGTTGGAAGGTATCAAAGATCAACAGGACAAGATCGAACGATTTGAACAAACCGTCAGTGATCTGCAGCAAATCGTCGCCGACCAGCAACAACAGATCGATGACCTATTGGCTTATCATGGCTCCGGCTCATCTGAGGATTGGATGAAACGGCAAAACCAAAGCCCGGGAATCCATTCACCATCACCGACCCAATCATCCTTACAACAAAACCAGCCCAATCCCTTCCAAAACAGCACGCGCATTGCCTATCAATTGGAAAAAGCCGGCCAGGTAGAACTGAGTATTTACAACCTGCAAGGTAGAAAGGTCAAGGCTTTATTCAATGGCTACCAGGAATCCGGTAACTACGCGCTGAACTGGGCGCCGGCTAACCTCCCCGCCGGACAATACCTCTACACCCTCCGACTCGATGGGCTGCCGCTGACTAAAAGGGCGATTTTATTGAGATAGCCCAAGGAGGCAACACCATGCAGGTGATACACCTGCCCCGGGCAGGAGTCAGATGATATTACACTCAACAATAGCATAGATACATTTAAGCATTCCTTTCCCTTCCCATTCAGGAATTACGTAATTAAATCATGATTTAATTACGTAAATGATCATGCTTCAGGCTTATGACGCCAGGGTGGTTACCTACCAATTATTTTCCAAGGTTCGCTTTGGAAATCCAATGAAAACAGACCATATCGAAATCGCCCTGAGCCACCCGTCCGGGAATTGATTTTTCCCCCAAATCTTTTATCTTTAGCTCACCTGCAACCGATTTAGCGACATCCATGAGCAAACATTATTCCTGGATCAAAAAGCTGGGCCCCGGCCTCTTATTTGCCGGCGCTGCTATCGGCGTCAGCCATTTGGTACAATCGACCAAAGCAGGTGCTATGTTTGGATTCGGGCTCGTATGGGCAGTGGTGGTGGCGAACCTGATGAAGTACCCCTTTTTCGAATTTGGCGCCCGGTATGCAGCCGCAACCGGTGAATCCTTGCTGCATGGCTACAAAAAATTAGGGTCCTGGGCAATTGTTTCTATCATCGTTATCACAGTTTGTTCCATGTTTACCATCCAGGCCGCCGTTACGGTCGTAACAGCCGGTATTGCCAGCAGCCTTTTCGGGACGGAGCTGGGGCCGGTAGGCTGGAGCGTGTGTCTGCTGATCATCTGTATGCTGATCCTGATGGTCGGCAAATATAATTTGCTGGATAAGCTGATCAAGGTGATCATTATTATCCTGTCTGTTTCCACCATTGCAGCCGTTTCCATTGCTGTACAGGATCCGGTAGCGGTACAACCGGAATTCCGCTACACCTTCGCCTGGGATAAAGTGGGCATCACTTTCCTGATCGCGCTGATGGGGTGGATGCCTGCCCCCCTGGACCTGTCGGTGTGGAGTTCGATCTGGTCGCTGGAAAAGCAAAAGCAGTTGCAATCGAAGCTGGATCTGAAAGAAGCCCTTTTCGATTTCAACATCGGTTATATGGGCACAGCCATTTTGGCCTTATGTTTCGTGAGCCTGGGAGCACTGGTGGTTTATGGAACCGGGGCGGAAATACCGGCCAAAGGAGGGGCATTCGCCAATATGCTCATTCAAATGTATACCGGAAGCCTGGGCGAATGGGCCTTCCCGGTGATCGCCATCGCGGCTTTTACCACCATGTTCAGCACTACCCTGACTTGTCTCGACGCCTTTCCACGGGTATTGGGCCGGACCCTGAGCCTGTTTGTCCATATAGAAGGCGATACACCAAAAGTATTAGGCATACCCAGGAAGCAATTTGAGCTGGCCAATTACTGGATTTGGATCCTGATCGTGGTGATCGGAGCCATTATATTGCTGGCATTTTTGGGCGGGCATATGGGAACCATGGTGATGATCGCCACGGTGATGGCCTTTCTCACGACGCCTTTATTCGCCTTTATTAATTTGAAGGTCATCACCGGTAAATGGGTACCGGAAGCGGCCAAACCCCGGCTTTGGCTGGTGGTCTTAAGCTGGATCGGACTGTTGTTTTTAACCGGTTTTTCGGGCGTTTATGTGTATATCACTTTCATGACTTCCTGATTTATGGATCAATCCGGAAAATCTTTCCGGCCGGAGGGTTTTTTTGATGAATTTATCCGTAAGAAATTCCTAAATTTACGCGGGTTGGAGGGACGCACCCTAACATCGTTTATTGGTTCATAAATTCCCAAAAAATATTATCATGGCAGTGAGAAGACCCTTTAATTTTCAACAATGGATTGACGATAACCGGCACCTGCTTAAACCGCCGATCGGCAATCAGCAGGTATACCACGAAAATGAAGATTATATCGTCATGGTGGTCGGAGGGCCGAATACCCGGAAAGACTATCATTACAACGAAGGAGAAGAGCTCTTTTACCAACTCGAGGGAGATATGGTGCTGAAGATCATGGAAGACGGGCAGCCCGTCGATATCCATATCAAAGAAGGGGATATGTTCCTGCTGCCGCCCAAGATACCCCATTCACCCCAAAGGCCTGCCAATACAGTGGGTCTGGTGATCGAACGTTATCGCAAGCAGGGTGAAGACGACGGTTTGATGTGGTTTTGTGAAAAGTGTAACCACAAACTATTCGAAGAATATTTTTACCTGACCGATATTGTCAAACAATTTCCACCCATCGTCAACAAGTTTTATGCGTCTGAAGAATTGAGGACCTGCTCTCAATGCCAGGCAGTCATGGAACCTCCTGTCAAAAAATAAATTGCGCTAAACCACACCCTATGTTGAAGATCGATATACACACCCACATCCTCCCCAAGCACATTCCCAAGTGGAATGAAAAATTCGGATACGGTGAGTTTATTCAATTACAGCATCACAAGCCCTGTTGTGCCAGAATGATGATGAACGACGAGTTTTTCAGGGAAGTAGATGATAACTGCTGGGATCCTGATGTCAGGATGAAAGAGTGTGCGGATCATAAGGTCCATGTTCAGGTCCTTTCTACGGTTCCGGTAATGTTTTCCTATTGGGCCGAACCCAAGGATACCCTGGAAATTGCTATGTTCCTGAACGATCATATTGCAGATATCGTGGCAAAATATCCCAAACGGTTTGTGGGTCTGGGAACTTTGCCCATGCAAGCTTCTGAACTGGCCGTGCAGGAATTGATCCGGTGCAAAAAGATTGGGCTGAAAGGTATTCAGATCGGCTCTCATATCAACAACTGGAATCTCGATCAGCCGGAATTATTCCCCATCTTCCAGGCCATGGAAGACCTTGATATGGCTCTGTTCGTGCACCCCTGGTGGTGGATGGCCAAAGAAAAGATGCCCAAATACTTCTTACCCTGGCTGGTGGGTATGCCTGCCGAAACTTCCCTGGCCATTTGTTCCATGATCTTCGCCGGGATATTTGAAAAACTGCCGAAACTGAGGGTAGCCTTTGCCCACGGCGGCGGAGCCTTCCCCACGACCATCGGTCGTATCGAACATGGTTTTAAAGTCCGGCCGGATCTGTGTGCAGTGGATAACAATGTCAATCCCAAAGAATACCTGGGTCATTTTTACCTCGACTCACTGGTGCACGACCCGATCGTTCTGAACTACATCGTCAGCCTGGTCGGATCGAACCGGGTTGCCCTGGGAACAGACTATCCTTTTCCATTGGGCGAATTGGAGCCCGGCAAACTGATCGAAGGAATGCCTTATTCGGATAAAGTCAAAGAGCGCCTGCTTTCCGGCTCAGCTTTGGAATGGCTGAACATGAAAAAATCGATGTTTGTTTAATCGGTCTGGATGGATTATCAGGATACCCTTGATTTTGCCAGGTCCCTGGATGAAAAGGATCCCCTGGGGCATTACCGGGATCAGTTTTACTTTCCGCGACACAACGGCAAAAAAGTCATTTACTTTTGCGGCAATTCCCTGGGTCTGCAGCCCAAAACCGTCCGGGCGGCTGTCGAGCAGGAGCTGAAGGATTGGGAAGATTTCGGGGTCGAAGGGCATTTTCACGGGAAAAATCCCTGGTTTTATTACCAGCATTTTTTTACCGAACAAACCGCTGAGCTGGTCGGCGCCAAAACCGATGAGGTGGTGGTCATGAACACACTCACCACAAACCTACACCTGATGATGGTCTCCTTCTACCGGCCTACTGAAACCAGGTATAAGATCATGATCGAGGAAGCGGCTTTCCCATCGGATCATTATGCGGTCGAAACCCAGATCCGGTTTCATGGCTTTGATCCGGCGGAAGCGCTGATCGAACTGATCCCGAGAGGCGGAGAAGATTATTTGCGTACCGAAGATATCCTGGAGGCCATAGCTGACCACGGGGATCAGTTGGCATTGGTGATGTTAGGCGGTGTGAATTACTATACCGGCCAGTTCTTTGATCTGCCCGCGATCACCGAGTCCGGGCACCGGGCCGGCGCGCAGGTAGGTTTCGACCTGGCGCATGCCTGCGGAAACCTTCCGCTGAAATTACACGACTGGGATATCGATTTTGCCGTCTGGTGCAGCTATAAATACCTGAATTCCGGCCCGGGTGGCCCGAGTGGGGTCTTTATCCATCGCAAACATGGGAAAAACCCGGAAATACCACGTTTTGCCGGCTGGTGGGGCTATGATGAAGCTACCCGGTTTCAGATGAAAAAAGGCTTTGTCCCCCGCGAAGGCGCTATGGGATGGATGTTAAGTAATGACCAGGTGCTGGGCATGGCCGCACATAAGGCTGCATTGGCGATCTTCCATGAAGCAGGGATGGAAGCCCTGAGAAGCAAAAGTATCTTGCTGACCGGTTACCTGGAGTATATGATCGGTCGGGTGAATCAATTCTTGGGCAAAGAGCAATTCCGGGTCATTACCCCGAAAGATTCGGAGCAAAGAGGTTGCCAGCTATCCATTATTGCCGCGGAAAACGGGAAGGCCTTCTATGACGACCTCACCCAAGCCGGAGTGGTAGCCGATTGGCGGGAGCCCGATGTTATTCGGGTGGCTCCTGTACCTTTATATAATACCTTTGAAGAAGTGTTCGAATTTGCCCGTATCCTAAAAGAACATCAAGCCGGAAACTGAACCCGCTCATTTGTAAACATAAATCAACAGGCACCCAAAATCATGGCAAACCCTAACCGACCAGACACATCGAAAGCATCAAAAAAAGATATAACTATCGTAGGGGCAGGTCTTGTGGGATCTTTGCTGGCAATACTTTTGGCAAAAAATGGACACACCGTCAGGGTTTATGAACGAAGGCCGGATATGCGGCAAGCCAATATCGGTGCCGGTAAATCCATCAACCTGGCCTTAAGTGACAGAGGGCTGAAGGCATTGGATCTGATCGGGCTTAAAGCAAAGGTCCTGGAATTGGCCATACCGATGAAGGGGAGGATGATCCATCCGGTATCCGGGGATCTGGCTTTTCAACCCTATGGAAAAGAAGGGCAGGCGATCAACTCGGTTTCCAGAGGGGGGCTGAATAAGCTATTGATGGATGAAGCTGAAAAAAACCACGGCGTACAGATCTATTTCGACCATAGATGCCTGGATGTTTCGCCTGCTTCCGGCGAGTTGTTGTTTGATCATGAGGGCAACACCATCCGGGTACGATCGGATCTGATCTTCGGGGCTGACGGAGCCTTTTCGGCCGTACGCGGCAGCATGCAGATAACCGACCGGTTCGACTACTCGCAAGTTTACCTGGAACATGCCTATAAAGAGTTGGTGATCCCGCCGGGAACCGCAGATAAATGGCAGATCGAAAAAAATGCGCTGCACATCTGGCCCAGGAAGAGCTTTATGTTGATAGCATTGCCAAACCTTGACGGTAGTTTTACCTGTACCTTGTTTTTACCCTTTGAAGGACCGGTTTCTTTCGAAAAGCTGCCCGACGAAAGCTCCTTGATCCGGTTTTTCGAAGCCGAATTTCCGGATGCCCTGCCCCTGATGCCTACCCTTACCGAGGATTTTTTCACCAACCCCACCTCATCGCTAGTTACCATTAGGGCCTGGCCCTGGTCTTTGGAAGGAAAAGTAGCCTTGATCGGTGATGCTGCACATGCCATCGTTCCTTTTTACGGACAGGGCATGAATGCGGGTTTTGAGGATTGTACTATCCTGCAGGAAGTCATGGAGGCTCATCCGGATAACTGGCCTTTGATCTTCGAGACCTATCAGCGCCAACGGAAACCCGATGCGGAGGCCATAGCCGACCTGGCCGTTAAAAACTTCATTGAAATGAGGGATAAAGTGGCTGATCCGGTATTTTTAAAACGCAAAAGGATAGAAAAAAAGCTGCAGGAAAAGTTTCCCGAGGCCTTCATTCCCCAATATTCCATGGTAACCTTCAGCCATATTCCCTATGCAACGGCTATGGCCGAAGGCCGGCGGCAGGACGAATTATTCGACCGTATCATGCAGATCGAGGATATTGAGTCCAATTGGGATAATCCCGAGATACTATCCGGTATCGAAGCCTGGATCCGGAATTCATGAGGGATCATCGATCTGCCGGTGGTATAAATTTATCCAAACAAAACCCCTTCCATTTTCGTAAGAAGTGATATCCACGCACGCTTTTCCGGCAAGCCCGGAATAGTTTTCAGGCAAACCACCTCCAACACTGTATTTTTCAAAGTTGGTAAACTAAAATCGCTATATTTTTGTTATTTTAGTGTTTTGAGAACAGATAAGATCCGGTACATCAAACCATGAAAACGATCGCTTCCTCACCAATTATTTTCATTTTTTTGATCGGCTGCTTTGTTTACACTTCTTTACGGGCTCAGGATCATGTGCCGGGCCAGGTGATCGTACAGCTTAAATATGGAAAATCCGTTGAACCACTGCTCAAATATATCAAAAACGACTTTGGATCGGAATCGCAACCTGCGGTTGACCGGGTGATCTCACAACGCCTGAATATCTGGCTGATCGGATTCGATGAGCAATGGATATCCGACCATCAATTCCTCGACAAGGTCCGTGGACATGCCGATGTAAAGGTGGCTCAGTTCAATCATTATGTGGAACAAAGATCAATCCCCGATGATCCCGAATACCCCCAGCAATGGGGTTTCGACAATACCGGGCAAAGCGGGGGTAGCCCCGGTGCCGATATCAGTGCGCCTGAAGCCTGGGATATTACCACCGGAGGACTGACAGCCCTTGGCGATACCATTGTTGTAGCAGTTATCGACGGAGGCTTCGATATGAACCATGATGATCTGGATTATTTCATTAACCGGTTCGAGATCCCCGGAGATGGGATCGACAATGATAATAACGGCTATAAAGACGATTACAGTGGTTGGGATGCTTATAGCAACGACGGCATCGTTCCGAACGATGATCATGGCACCCATGTAGCCGGTACCGTTGCTGCCAAAGGCGACAATAACCTGGGCGTTACCGGTGTCAACTGGAACACCAAGATCCTGCCCATAGCCGGTTCCTCCACCCAGGAAGCCATTGTTATGGTGGCTTATGGTTATGCCCTGGAAATGCGGGCAACTTACAACGCTACCAACGGCGAACGCGGGGCCTTTATCGTTGCTACCAATTCTTCTTTTGGCGTAAATTTCGGCGATCCGGTTGACTATCCCATCTGGTGTGGCTTGTATGATTCCATGGGTTATTACGGGATCTTGAGCGCCGGAGCTACCATGAATAACGGATCGAACGTGGATGTAACCAACGACATCCCGACGGCCTGTCCAAGTGATTGGTTGATTACCGTTACCAACACCACCCACGACGATGTCAGGAATGGCGGAGCGGCCTATGGCATTACCACCATAGACCTGGGAGCCCCCGGAACCGGCATATTATCGACTACCATCGGTAATAATTATGGCAACAAAACCGGTACTTCCATGGCTACCCCGCATGTTGCCGGTGCAATTGCCCTGCTTTACTCCGGCGCCTGCGAGCAATTGATCAGTGATTATAAAGACGATCCTGCTGCCGTGGCGCTGATCATAAAAGACTTTTTATTCCGTGGCGTCGATACCATACCGGCTTTGCAAAGCGAGCTGGTTACGGGCGGCAGGCTTAACTTATTTAAAAGCCTACAGTGGATCGACAACTATAACGGCTGTGGTTGCATGACCGTGGAAGTCGATAAAAACGATATCTCCTGCAAAGGAGAAACCGATGGAGAAATCAACTTAAACATTCCCGACGGTGCGTCGCCCTTTGTTTTCGATTGGTCGACGGGTGATTCCACACCGGCCATCGACAGCCTTGGCCCGGGAACCTATATCGTCAGGATAACCGATTCGCTGGCCTGTAAAAAAACCAGTATTATAGAGATCAGCGAACCCGATGAAATTGCTTTGGCGCACAGCGCGGTAAATGCCACGCCAGGTAAAAGTGATGGCGAAGCCACTGTATTGATCTTCGGCGGTACGGCCCCTTATACCTTTGAATGGGACGATCCTAAACAGCAGTCCGGCCAAACAGCTACGGGATTGGCCAAAGGTAGCTATTCGGTAATTGTAACGGATGCCAACGGCTGCTCCGCCACCAGAGAGTTGACCATCAGCGATGCTACCGGAATTGCCAGGTTGCATAATGCCTACGAGGTGACGGTATACCCCAATCCTGCGGATCGGAGGATGATCGTTCAAATTGACATTAACAATCCGGGCGTTCTGCAGGATCTGCAGATCGCCGTAATCGACATGCTCGGGCGGCGACTGGTCGTAAAGCCGAATGTTGCCCTGCATACCGGCAAGAATACCATAGAGATCCCGACTAGTCAATACAGCGAAGGGATCTATTTTCTGGAGATCCATGGCAATGGCCATCAACTGGGCATCAATAAGATCCTGGTTCAACATGAATGACATTTTTATTAACTGTTTTTTACTCTAATTGAAAGGATAAAAACTATTATTAATCGAAAAAGCAACTCAAAGCCGGATTTTACGTACTATAGTTGTGTGGCCTTGTAAAAAAGGGCCTTTCACAAGCACTTGAGGACATAAAATATTGGCATAACCTTATCATAAGTTTTTCATTTTTAGTTTTTGGGGTTTGAAGAGCGGTAGGCACTGGTATTCTATCCTACCGTTCTTCAAACCCCAAAAACTAAAAATGAAAAACTTATGATAAGGTTATGCCAATATTTTATGTCCTCAAGTG
>JANQFB010000042.1 GCA_028278085.1 Chitinophagales bacterium | reverse complement strand
CTTCCGGAACAAAAAAGACTATTTTCTGCAATTACTGGCCGACCATACCTTGAATTAACAGGCTTACACTGATTTTGGGAGTATGGAGCCTATATCGACCGCTGCCATTACCCGGGGATGGATGTGCCGGAAGGGTCATGCTTTGGGAGGAGCGGCGATATACCCTTTTTCCAGGAGCCAGCTAATGACAATGGTCCGGATGATCTCGGCATCACTGTCGCCCAATTCTCCTTTCAATAGTTGGATCCTATCCCATTGATCAGTGGTAAAGCTTACATTTACTCTTTTGACTGATTTTGCCATTTTTACAAGTTTATGTTAAATTTATCACAATTTTACGATAAAATTAACACAATTTTACCGTAAATCCCCACAAAGTGAAAAGCAGCAGTATGGGCTATCCACCGGATAACTGCTATATATCGGATTTCCGGTTCTCCCGATGAAGCGCTTCGATCAGTATATTATTGAACATACTGACCCCTGCCTGATTGAGGTGATCATCATCAAAGAAATGATACCTGTCGTTGAGATGGTGCTGCCGTCCGTAATTATAAAAGGCCACCTCGTTCGATTGAGCGAACCTTTCCAGCCTTTCGACCAGGCCGGACTCTTTTTGAATGACCAAAGGCTTTGGTACCGGCGCATAGACCAGGATCAGCCTGATCCCCCGCTCGCGGCACAGAGATGCGATCTTTTGCAGGTAGGATAATTGGGTGCCCATGTTTTCCTCATGATAGGCATAGCCGTAGTACCGGATAGGTGATCCGACGGAATCTTCTTTCCAAACATAACCTTTGTATACCCGCTGCTTCTGCGGTCTAGCCGGATAGCTGTCGATAAAGGGCTTAAGGCTGAAGAGGTTCCAGCATCTCAGGTCTCTGAGGACCATCGCCAATTCGGCCAGCATGCCGATATTCGGGGTGTTAGCATTCAGATGAAAAAATGATTCCTTCCCATTCATATAAAAATTACCCGGAAACATTTCGAGCATGATCGTTTTGACGTCAGGTTCCAGATGTTTCAGCAGGTAGTAAGAATTCAGCGGCGTCTGCGAACGGCTCCCCAGGTTGAAGCTTTTCCAACCCGCCTTTTCGAAAAGCCGGGGATCAAAGCTTTGAAAACAATGGGAAGAGCCCAGGAAAAGGATGTCGTGCGCTTGCCGGGGGTCGAAGGAGGCAATGGTTGATGTAAAATGGTCTTTGTCCAGGATCAATTCCCGTTGCAGGCTTTTGATCAAAGGCCGTTCGGGGCCGGGGAAGGTAAACAAGGCCCAATACAGGCCATAGTACCAGGCGGTGAACACCAGGCCAAAAAGCAGGATATGTTTGACAAGCCTCATGCCTTAGAATTGGAAGTAGATAAAAGGTTCCTGGTTGGATTGGCCGAATATAACGATCAAAGTCAGTAAGCATATGAAATATACATAGGTGATAACCTTATGGGTAGGTGTACGGTGGATCGGCCATCGTTTTTCCACCCAAAGCATGATCCCCACAAAGATCAGTTGTGTTCCCGTAAATACCGCCAATTGACTGCCCAGGATATCCGCCACTGTGATCCCTAATGCCTTCAACCCTTCCGTCGGAAAAAGCGTGATCAACTGGCTGATATCTGTCCAAATAGCCCGGATGATCGCCAGGGCGCTTGATATGGAGGAGGCCCTGAAAAATATCCAGCCGAATGTTACCAGGTGAAAGGTCATGAAAATAGACATGACACGGAAAAAAGGATTTTGCCAAAGGCCCGGGATGAACGAAGCGATTCTTCTCCCCACCAGACGGCTAAGCACCAATAATAATCCATGAAAAACACCCCAGGCGATAAAATGATAGGCGGCGCCATGCCACAAGCCGCTGAGGATAAAAACCAACGCAATATTAAACAGCCAGAATCCTCGCCGGTTTCCTCCCAAGGGAATATAGAGGTAATCGCGGAACCAATTCGTCAGGGAGATATGCCATTTTTTCCAAAAATCTGTGAGTGAACGGGCAAAATAGGGATTATTGAAATTGTCCATGATCCGGATCCCGAACAGCCTGGCCGATCCGATGGCAATATCCGAATAGGCGGAGAAATCGCAGTAGATCTGGAAGGAAAACATATAGGTTACCGTCAATAAGGTCCATCCACTATAGGCGCCCGGTTCGTCATAAACCGGACCGATCACCAGTGCCAGGTAATCTGCGATCACCACTTTTTTAAACAATCCCCAAAGGATCAGCCTTAGCCCGGCCAGTGCATGCTCCGTTTGAAAGGATAGCTTTCGATCGAATTGAGGCAGCAAGTTTCCGGCTCTTTCGATCGGCCCGGCTACCAGTTGTGGGAAAAACGAAACGAACAATGCGAACTTCCCCAAATGTTTTTCCGCCGGCAGCTTGCCCCGGTATACATCGATGGTGTACGACATGGATTGAAAGGTGTAAAACGATATGCCCACCGGCAGTACCCAATCCCAGGAGCTCAACTGGTAAGGATGGGAGAGCCAGATCATAAAGGACTGAAATACTTGTTCAAAAAAACCGAGGTATTTGAAAAGGACCAGGATCCCCAGGTTGGTACTCATGCTAAACAGCAACCAGTAATTCTTCCGGGCTCCCGGAAGGTTCATATTACGGGCAGCCCAATAATCGATGACCGTCGACAGGCCGATGATCAGGGCATAGGCTGCTTTCCAGTACATGTAAAAGGCATAGCTGGCTACCAGCAGCAGCAGCCATCGCCATTGTTGCGGTATCGCATAATACGCGAACACCACCAAAGGCAGGAAAAGTATATAATCGAGGGAATTAAAAAGCATGGTTCTATTCCGGCGACCGGAAGCCTGCCAATGTTATGCAAGGTAGAATGCCGTTAAAAACTTCCGCCGACTACGGCCGTTTTTTTGAACTTTTGCACATTGCCATCCAGGTCGAATAACTCGACATAAACGATATAAATACCCATCCGGGCCTTTTCGCCTTCTTCCGTTACCCCATCCCAGATAAATTTTCCGGATTTGGCGAGGAGCTCGTTTTGAACCAGGTTCCGGACCAATCTGCCATTGGCATCGTAGCAATTGATATTCGCCACATGGCCGGAGTTTTCCAACTGATACTGTATCGTCAAAAAATCATGGACCCCATCCCCGTCCGGCGAAAATACTTCCGGTTCGACATGGATAGGATCCTCCGCAGCGCCGGCGGCGGCGAACTGTGAGTTTTCATAAGCCGGGGTGGCATAACCTACCGTTGAAGCTGCCGAATGCCAGTTATGTTCGTCTTGTGTAGGCCGCTCCGGATCGATCCGTTCCAGCGAAACGCCATTGAGATCATTGATGAGCTCAAAATGCATCTCATCCGAATATTGGAATTCATCGATCACCTGCCCCACCTTGTCCATCAATACCACTACGCCTTCATCGTCATCATAGCCCGGAATTCCGGAAGCCTCCAAAAAACCATTGGGATTCGGGGTCTCGTAAAAGTTCAGTACATCGGCAGGGGAACCGGTGATGACCAGGTATTCGCCTGGAAAAATGAGGAAGTTTTCAGTGGTTACCAATTCTACTTTGTTTAAGGTATCGGCCACCAGGTCCCTGTTGCCCAGTCGCATATCTGCCAGGCTAAGGATCTTATCCGAGCGGTTGTATACTTCGACAAAATCGACGCCGAAAGAAAATGGATTAAATAGTATCTCGTTGATGACCAGGTCGAGGGCAAGCATCGGATCGGGAATGCCGACCTTTACGCTGGCATCGATCATATTACCGGCGCAATCGGAGAGCCCGGTAAAGCTGATGGTGTAAATGGTTTGGGCGGCAAGCGGTTCCGGCAGGGTAAGCAAAACCTTGTTATACCCGGGAGCCGACAGGTTGGCCTGTTGGGGCTGGCCGATACCCCGGTCGATGGCGTAATTGTCGGGGGTAGAGGCGCTTGCGCTATCTAATATCTCGTTAAAATACAATGCCACTGTAAGGCTGTCTTCCACAGAAGCCCGGATAATTTCCGGGGCCCGGGTATCGGGATTTGATCCGGAAACACTGTTCGGCTGGCCGGGTGTGCCGCCTTTCGGATCTTCAGAAGCGGTCCAGTTGTCTTTGCCGGTACAGGGATTATCCGCGTCGATCATCTCCAGCGTCCAGCCCCCTTCTTTCTTGAGCAAGTCGCCGTACCAGCTATCGGCATATTCAACGGCGTGGATAAAATTGCCCTTATCATCCATAAGACTCAGCAGTTCCCCGCTATTGGTGAGATCCGGGAGCCCGCTGACCCCTAATACCGGGCCATAGGGTTCGAATAAGGGGGCCTCGTCTTCCTCACACAGGATCAGGTAAGCATCGGGCAACAGCAAATAGGAGCCGAGTTCTGCCGGCGAAGCGCCCTGATCGGAGAATTTCCAGCCGCTAAGATCAAAGGCCTTTTCGCTGTTATTATAGAGTTCAACAAATTCCGCGGGTGGAAGGGCAACAACAGGATTATCGTCGGCCATGATCTCATGGATCACCACATCGAAGGGATCCGGGTCTCCCGGAATGGCAAATGAAGCGGTTTCGGAAGCGGTGTTGCCGAAGCAATCTTTAATATTTGAAACGGTTAGGCTGTAGATGATCCCGGATGCGATATTTGTCCCCAGGCTTAGCTGAACGTTGGTGAAATCAGGTCCGACAGGCGTTGCACTGGTCGGTGTGCCGATCTGGTTATCGATACTGAAGTTCGCCGCTTGCGCAGCGCTTGCACTGTCGACAAGCTCGTCGAATTGAACTTCGATCAAAGCAGCAGACAGGATGCTTATTGTTAGGATCTCCGGGGCGCTGGTATCATTGAAGGTCCCGAATACACTGTTAGCCGTGCCCGGTGTTCCGCCGAGAGGGTTATTGGATGCCCGCCAGTTGTGCTCTCCCTGGCAATCACTGGCCGGATCGATCATTTCAAGGGTAAAGCCTCCGTCGTCTTTATCGGTATCCTTGTACCACTCGTCGGTATAAGGCACATGGAAGATCGTTTGTCCGGTGGCATCGGCGAGGGTGAGGTTATCACCGCCATTATTGAGGCTGGGCCAGGGGTCGACGGTAACAGTGGGTCCATGGGCGCTATATTCTGTTTGTCCTTTGGCTTCGGTCAGGATCAGGAAACTGTCGGGCTGCAAGATGTATGCAGGAATAACACCTGTTTTCGAAGGATCGGATAAGGTCCAGTTGGCCAGGTCGATCGCCGTACCGGAGGTGTTCAGGAGTTCGACAAATTCGGCATTGGGCAGTCCGAAGGAAGGATTGGTATCCGGATAGATCTCGTTGATCACCACATCTCCCGGCTGTGCCTGGAAAAATATGAAATTACCGGTTTCGTTTTGAATGGGATTATTGTTCAGGTCTTCGACGTTGTTGACGGTCAGGGTATAGTTTTGGCCATTCACAAAGGGATTGGCGAATGTTAAATGGACCAGGCTGCCGTCGCTACCGTCTTTCATAGCGATCGAGGGATTGCCGATACCGTTGTCGACCTGGTAGTTCGACAAAGTTTCTGCCGAAGTTTGTTCCATTGTTTCATCGAATTTAATATCCAGGGTAGTATCCGAAAGGACGGTAATACTGCTGATCGATGGTGTATCCGTATCGACCTGGATGGGGCCGACATAAAAATCATCGAAAAAGTATTGATCGAAACGGCTTAACGTGGAATACCGGCAATAGACCCCGAAAAATGACGTAGCAGTATGGGTATTATCGGTAACGCTGCCTTCATGTACGAATCCTGTTCCCCCGCTTGGATCTGAAAACAGGTCCCAGTTGCCTGCATTATCCCGGGTAACTTTGATCCGGGCAAAAGTGGTCGATCCATAGGCTGTGACCCCTGTCAATAATAAGGTATCGTCGGATCCGGTTTGCCGGTATAATTCAAGGGTATCGCTGCTTCCGGTTTCACCCATGCGGATAAAATAGCCGTTTAGCGGCCCTTCCAGGTCAGACTGGTCGGAACAAAGGTAGATCTTCACATAATTGGTATTGGCGGTCGGATTGAAATCGAGCTTGAGCAGGAAATTCCATTCCGTATTGTTGATCGAAGCCGAGGCAGTGGCCAGGTGAAGGGTATCGGTATTCGTTTGGCTGCCGTTACTCTGCAATAGGGTATCGGTATCGATCATAAATTTTCCGAGATCACCCGTCCATGCCGGATTGGAGGTGAAGTTGAGGTCTGAAAAGTTGTCGGTGAACTGGGCGAAGCAGGGTCCTGCAAATACCAAGAACAATAGGGTGTTCCATACTTTCATATGCCTAAATTAATGGATTTTTTAGATTAATCCGGCAAAAACTTAACTTTGATAAAAATTGCTTATGAAGGTAGCTGTAGTCGGGGCTACGGGCCTGGTTGGACAAAAAATGCTGCAGATTTTGGAGGAGCGGAACTTCCCGGTTTCGACGCTGATCCCTGTGGCTTCGCAACGTTCCCATGGAAAAACGATCCATTTCAAAGAAGAAGCCTACCTCCTTCGATCCAACCGGGAGGCAGTGGCGGCTCGCCCTGATGTGGCCTTTTTTTCTGCCGGTTCGGACGTGTCCCTGGAATGGGCGCCTCGATACCAGGATGCCGGCGCTTATGTGATCGATAACTCCTCGGCCTGGCGCATGGAGGAAGGCATTAAGTTGGTGGTGCCGGAGGTCAATGCCGCTACTCTTTCCGAAAACGACAAGATCATTGCCAATCCCAACTGTTCCACCATACAACTGGTGGTGGTCCTGGCCCCACTTCATGAAAAATACGGGATCAAACGCGTGGTTATATCCACCTATCAAAGTGTTACCGGCACCGGCATGAAGGCTGTAGCCCAACTGGATAATGAACGCGCAGGAGTGATCGGGGAACGGGCCTATCCGCATCCCATTGATCTGAATTGCCTGCCACATGGCGGTGCTTTTACCGATAATGGCTATACCGTAGAAGAGGAGAAGCTGCTCCACGAAACCCGGAAGATCATGAATGCCCCGGAGATCCAATTAACGGCGACTGTTGTCCGGGTTCCGGTGATCGGCGGCCATTCGGAAAGTGTGAATATTGAATTCCGGCACGACTACGAACAGGACGATCTCCGTCAATTGCTGATCAAAACACCAGGGATCGCTATACAGGATGAACCCGAAAATAATACCTACCCGATGCCTATCGAGGCCAAAGAAAAGGACGCTGTTTTTGTCGGACGGATCAGGAGGGATTTTTCCCAGCCCAGAACCGTGAATATGTGGATCGTTTCCGACAATCTGAGAAAGGGCGCGGCCACCAATACCATCCAGATCGCGGAATACCTGGTGGAAAAAGGTTGGCTGGGTTGATGGATATGATCTCGTGGAACTGGAAACCTATAGCAGATCTCAATTAGCGCTCCGGAACGGGCAAGACCGGGAAGAGATCTGGATCGCCTACCGTGGTATTATATATGATGTTACCCATAGCCGGTTGTGGCGCAACGGCCAGCATTACGAACATTGGTCGGGGCAGGATCTAACGGATGAATTAGCCGATGCTCCCCATTCGGAAGGGGTATTCAAAAAGCTTCGAAAAGTCGGGCGTTTGATTTAAGCTGCTGAAAGTTCCGCCGAGGTTAAGCCAGCACGATATCGAACTGAACCAGGTCGATGAATTCCTGCACTCTTTCCTCGATATCTTCGGATGACAGGGCCTGTAATCGTTCAGTACCGAATTTCTCCACGCAAAAGGAGGCCATGGCCGAACCGTAAATGATCGCTCTTTTCATATTATCGAAGGAAATATCCCTGGTTTTGGCCAGGTAGCCGATAAAACCGCCGGCAAAGGTGTCGCCTGCTCCGGTCGGATCAAAAACTTCTTCCAGCGGCAAGGCCGGTGCAAAAAATACCTGGTTTTCATGGAACAACAAAGCGCCGTGCTCTCCTTTTTTAATGACCAGGTAGGAGGGGCCCATGGTAAGGATCTTATTGGCGGCTTTTACCAGGGAATATTCATCAGCCAATTGACGGGCTTCTTCATCGTTGATCGTTAATATATCGACTTTACGGATCACCTTGTCGAGATCTTCTTTGGCATTGTCCATCCAGAAGTTCATGGTATCCATCACCACGAGCTTGGGGCGGCTGTTCATGCGGTCAAGCACGCTCATCTGAACCTGGGGGGTAAGGTTGCCCAACATCAGGAAATTACTGTCCTGGTAAGAGTCAGGGATGATCGGATCGAAATCCGCCAAAACATTTAATTCCGTTGCCAGGGTATCGCGGGTATTCATATCCAGGTGGTATTTACCCGACCAAAAGAAAGACTTTTCACCATCTTTAACCTGCAAACCATCCGTTCGGATCCCCCTGGATTGTAAATGTTGAATATCTTTTTCGGGAAAATCATCTCCCACCACGGAAACCAAATTGATGTCACTGATAAAATTTGAAGCAGCCAGGCCAATATAGGTAGCGGCGCCACCGACGATCTTATCGGTTTTTCCAAAAGGGGTTTCAATGGCGTCAAAAGCAACGGTTCCAACAACTAATAAGCTCATCTTTATGTATTTTGGATGGTAAAAACTTTGCAAAGATTGTATTTATTCCTGAAAAATTCCCGCTGCCTGTTGAATTTTTATTCATCGGGTCCATATCCCAAACATTTTGCGGGGACTGCCTTTGAGGAGATTGCTGCGGGTATTTTAGCCGCCTTGACCTGAATGGAAAATCGGAGGATATTTTCAGGGATCTGACTTTCTGAGGGTTATCCTGATCTTTCAAAAAAAGCAAGGGTGTGATTGCCCTGTTGGAAGAAGGTAAAACGGTGGGTTAGGGTGCTGATATTTGATCGCCCGGCAATTTTAAGGTAATAAGAATGCCTTTACCCGGGTGATAATCCAAACTAAAAGAGCCCTGGTGCTGATCAATGATAAGCTTTACCTGGTGCAGGCCCTCGCGATAATTTACCCTGACTTTTTCATCGGGGGAAGGGTTATATAGGCCATGATCTTGCCCCGTTGAAGGAAATCTTGCACCTTTATCCTCGAAAAAGATCCTGATCCCATCATCTTCGTTTACCGACGAAATACGCATCGGGGCCTTCTCCAGATCCGGATACTGTTGGTCGGCCGCATTCCGGATCAATTGTCTGAAAACCAGGCGCAGTAAGGGAGGGTCTCCCATAACCGGATAGGTATGATCGAGATCAATGATCATATCCGTGTCGGGAAGCTCCAGATCAGATATGGCATCTTCGATCAGCCCCCGGAAGACCACCGGTGATATTTTCAAAAACCGATTATTGATCCGAGCTGTCTCCATGAATTTGATCAACTTATGGTCGAGCAGTTGGATATTACGCTCGATCAGTTGCAGATAAGATCGTAACCGGCTCTCTTCGTTTTCGTACTTGGTGAGGCTAACCACCCCTGCAATAGTTGCGATCGGTGTTCTTAAAAGGTGGTAAGCTTTCTGAATGAAATTTCCTGTTTCATTGGCCCCGGGCTCCGGTGCTACTTTTGAAACCATGATAACAATAGCCGTAATGGATTTTTTCCTGTTGAGAATATGGGAATATTTCAGGCGAAATATATCCGGCGGTTGTTTTTGGGCGGATGAAGCGATATTGATGGACAATACACCTTCGGGCAGAATAGGTTTGGTCAACAGGCTTTCTACCGTGAGATTCTGAAAGACTTGTTCAATGGAATGATCGATAAGATCTTCCTTTCCCTTGCCCATCATATCACAAAAACGGCTATTGTTCATCGTGATCTTTCCGGCCGGATCCAGCACCACAACCCCGGTATCCAGTACATCGAATATCTGCCGGTAAAAAGTATGCTCCTGTTCTATTGAGCTCATGAGAAATGTGCCTTCCAACGGTTAGGAATTACCTATTTACATTAGGTTTATACATGCGACACAATACGCAGATCATTTATCTGCTATGCGTCATCACAGGATAAGGATAAATGCTTGCAATTAATAGGAGGCTCATCACATGCTCAGGTGAGGAGGATCACACTAAAGAGAAATAGCGCCGGAATTGGCGAGCAACAGCTTTTGATGAGCGGACAAATTATCCTCAATTCTCGAATTCGTGGATCAGTCTTAACAGACCTTTTTTATTGATCACGAAGATCTTTTTGTTTTGGATCTCGATCAATTGCGCCATCCTGAATTCCGAGAGTATCCTGGTGGCGGTTTCCCGGGCTGTGCCCAGCAGGCTGGCCAGATCCTCTCTCAGGATCTTTATCCCTTCTTCCTTCCCATATGCATCATCGAGCTGGATCAGCCATTTGGCCATCCGGATACGGGGCGGATGATTGGCAAATTCGAGTATCCGTTCGTTCAAGGTTACCAACTGTGTATTAAATTTCATGAGCATAAATTCACAAACAGCATTGTTTTTATGCGACAACTCATGGATATAACTCCCCGGAATCACTAATACCGTCGTTTCGATCAAAGCTTTTGCAGTTGAACAATATTTATTATCCGGCATTATAGATTCCAATCCGATCAATTCACGATCTGTGGCTAGTTTGATGATGCTTTCCGTGCCGTTGGTTCCTTCTTTTACACTTTTTACGATCCCCCGGTCGATAACGAAGAGATCCGTGGCCCGGTAATTCTCGGAATAGATGGTCTGGCCCTTTTCATAGATCCGTAGCCTGCTTTTTTCCTCAAAGGATTTGCGCTGTTCACTGGAAAGTTTTGCTGTTAGTTCATACTTTCCAATTCCTTCCTGATCTGATACTAGCATTTATTATATTCATTGATGGATTAAAAGTTCATAAGGAAAACAGTCAAAAATATCAAGAATGGTTTTCATATTACAGGAGAACGATCACATCAAATTGTGATGAGGATCACATAGTTGAATACAAGAATATACTTGGCTTTCGCCATGGGTCTCCACCCTTGGAACATCGACTGTTTGGTCAAAAATTTTCCTGCCTTAATTGCAAATGGTATGCCAAAGTAGTATAAAAAATCGGACGAATTACTCTTTTGAAAACAAGATATTTATACATTCAGGCATTATTGATGTATAAAATGGCATTTTCGGGCTGACGGTATGACGATTTTTTTCGTGTTATACCGTCGTTAATAAACGATATACCGTTGTTTATCACTTGATAACCTGAAACCCCGGGATTGGAGAACCGGGTGTGAATTATTTAGCGGCCGGAAAGTTCAGATAGGCGTTTTCGCTTATCAAAACTATATTTTATAAATTTGGTGTTCCATAAAAACACAAATATGAACGCCAAACAATTAACCATCTTTCTCCTGGCAGGAATCATAACAGGGCTGATCTCCTGTAAAGAATATCATCAAACTCATGAAAAGACCAAGCCTCCCCAGGTGCAACCGCTTGCTGCCGATGATCATTTTAGATCCTATACCATTACTGATGACGAAACGCCTTCATTGCCTTATTATGAAAATTTCAACACGATGGATACCAATGTGTGGACTTTCGAGAGTGTCGAATCCTTTCCGGATTATTATGATCATGATCCCAGGTTTGCCATCAGCGAGCAATATTCGCGAGCCAGTGGTAAAAGCCTGATGTGTAAGGTTAAAGCGCACGACCACGCAGCCATGAATTATTTCGAATCCACCGGCAACGCCAATTGCCGTGACCGGACCGAAACATCCATCTTTCCTTACCAGCCCGCTTATACCGGAGTGTATTATGCGTGGAGCATTTTGATCCCTGACGACGGTACATTCCAGGATCAGCTCAGCGGCTATAATGATGATTGGCTTTGGAACGATACCTGTAATTTCATGCCGAATTCTTCCCACCCTTGCCAACCCCTTCCTCCCAACATCAAATGTTCCGGGAAAACCTACCAGCATATCACCCAATGGCATAAAAATATCAAAGATGAAAACGGAAGTACGATCGAATACGACTCCTGTGGCGGACAGCCTCCCATTTATGTGGCCTACAAACCTTGCGATACCGTTCCCGAATCGGTAAAGGAGCGTAGCCTCGTGGTATCCTATGGGCTTTACAGGCCCAGCAATGCTGCCTGTGGGACGAAACAGAACCTGGTATTTCCCGGGATCCTGAAAAAGGGAGAATGGATAGACCTGATCACTTATATCTATTGGGCGCCGGATACTACCGGCTATATGGATATTTGGATCAATGGTATTCAATATGCCTGGGATCCGTCTATTAATCCGAAATCCAAAAATGGCTTATGCAATTCCTGGGGCGGCAATTCCCGGATCATGGTGCCCTTTGATCCCGGTAATTCTCAACTCGAACCCACCGTCAGGGGAGCGAATATGTATAAGGATGTTCACGGGAACCCGCAAAGCAATTACTTTAAAATGGGTCAATACCGGGGCCAGGTAACCTATACCCAAACCGGTTATGTGGATGAGTTCAGCATGGCCGGATCCTGTGATCAACTGACTTTACCCTATCCCTTTAA
>JANQFB010000454.1 GCA_028278085.1 Chitinophagales bacterium | reverse complement strand
TTGACCGGAAGCCATTTTTTCAGGGAACAGAAATGGCCACTACCTTCCAGGACCGGGATGGGAACTTCTGGTTTGCCAGTTTGAACAAAGGCGTTTATTTTGTTTCTGCCTCCGGAATGACGATAAAGGTATTTACAAAAAAAGACGGACTGAGTTCAAATAACACCGTCAGTCTGAACTATATTGACGGAGAATTGATATGCGGTCAGGATAATGGCCAGCTTTCACGGATCCGGGCTACTGGCGTTTCTTCTATACGCACACCCTACGTCGCTGATCAAAAACGTTGGATGAAAAAAGTAATTCCTATACGTCCCGATCAATACCTCCTGGGTACCGGCAAGGGATTGGGGTTGATCACAAAACAAGGAAATCAACACATTACTACAAATATATCTACGCCTTTTGGCGCTATAAAGGACATGGTAATGGCAAAGAATGACATCATATGGGTTTCCAACCATGTTGGTGTTCATCGGATATTGCTGAAGGATATTCCTCCAAGGCTTTCGAACAAAACCCTTACAATTGATCATCAACTGATCGCCACCAAAATTGCCAACACTCTTATTTCAGACCGGGAAAATCGATTATGGCTTGGCACGGAGAAAGGTGTGTGGTTAATTGAAGAGGGTACTATCACCCGATTTACTCGATTTCCGCAATTAATGGATGAATCTATTCGTGATTTTGCAATGGATCAGGAGGGTTTTATATGGGCGGCTACGTCAAATGGCATTTTCAGAATATCAGAAGATACACTCCTGCATATCAACAGCCGACAGGGATTATTGAGTGATTATTGCAAACACCTTGTCATAGAAAATGATGCGATTTGGGTGGCAACTGCCAAAGGACTGAGTCGTATTCCGATCAATTGCAAAAAATGCCCTATTCACTCCATTTCCCAAATTGACGGTTTGGCATCCAATGATATCAATAGCCTTTTTGTAAAAGGAGATTCTGTTTTTGTGGCAACCAAATCGGGTTTATCAACATTTAATTATCGACTCCAGAAAAAAAACAGGGCTGCGCCCCTGTTGCATGCTGAAGGTTTTTCTATAAATGACCGGAAGTTTGCAACTTTAGAAGATACCATTCTTCCTTATCAAAGCCATAGCATAACTGCTTCTTTTGTTGGCATTTCTTTTCAAAGTCAGGGCACGATCAACTATCGGTACCAGCTAAAGGGTCTTCATAGCAACTGGCAGTATGTTAACAACGGAAGGTTGAATTTTTTCGGATTGAATCCTGGCGACTATACCTTGGTCGTGAGTGCCCAGGGCTATAAAACACCCTGGAGCCGGCCAGAAATACTCGCAAGATTCACCATTCAAACACCCTTCTGGCAAACTTGGTGGTTTTTCGTAGCTTGCGGCCTGGCGATAGCCGGACTGGTCCTTTTGATATTTTACCGGATCTTAAAGACTTCTAAAAAACGCCAGAAGGAACAATCAGACATCGCCTTACTGCTGGCCGCCTCCGAACAGAAGGCTCTGCGGGCCCAAATGAATCCTCATTTCATATTTAATTCCCTGAATTCTATTGAGATGTTTATCATGAATAACGATCAGGATCAGGCCTACGACTATTTGCAAAAATTCGGATCATTGATCCGGAAAGTACTCGACCATTCCCGTCAGGAACATATCAGTCTATTCCAGGAATTAGCAACCATAGAGCTCTACATAAAGTTAGAGGCTATTCGTTTTGATAAACCGCTTAATTATACCATCGAAGTGGCCGATGATATTAATCCGGAGTTAGTGCAAATCCCATCCATGCTGATCCAACCATATGTCGAAAACGCCATCAATCACGGTTTGATGCCATCTGACCGGAAATCAAATTTACATATTGCTTTGTTCCAGGAAAACAACAACCTCGTATGTACCATCACCGATGACGGGATCGGACGAGAGAAAGCAAAAGCTATACGTTTAAAACGGCCGCAACTGCACAACCCTGTTGGCATGTCGGCCACTCTGGAGCGCTTGAATATATTGAACGCCAAACGTTCGAAAGCAGATCAATTATCTGTTTTTATCCGTGATTTGTACAATGAGCAACAGCAGGCCATTGGCACCGAAGTCAAAATTTACATACCACTTGAAGTATAGTCGAAATGATCAGAGCAATTATTATTGATGATGAGGTCAGCGGCAGAGAAACGCTTAGCCGCCTGATTGAAAAACATATTTCCGGATTGATCATTTTGGATACGGCCAGTTCTGTTCGGACCGGTCTGTCGCTCATCCGGGAACAACATCCGGACCTGGTTTTCTTAGATATTGAAATGCGTGATGGTACTGGTTTTGACCTCCTAGAATCTCTCGATACCATTGATTTTAAGGTTATATTCATAACCGCATATAGTGAATATGCCGTACGGGCTTTTAAATTTTATGCGGTTGACTATATCCTAAAACCGGTGAGTGTGAGCGAGTTAATTAATGCTGTTGAAGAGGTGAAAAAAATCAAATCCGTGGATGCAGAACTCAACAGGATGCGCATCCATATTGTCCGGCAAACGCTAAACCACCAATTAGATGCAAACGACCGGATTGCGCTTCCCACCATGCAGGGCTATATCTTCGAAAATGTCGCGAATATTATCTGGTGCAAAGCTGATGAGAGCTACACCTATATATACCTGTCGGATCGAAGGGAGATTGTCGTTTCAAAGAAGATGATCGAGGTAGCAGCGATGCTGGAACAATACAAGTTCTTCCGGATCCACCGTGCCTACATGATCAACTTGTCACACTTGCAACAATATGTTAAAGGCCGCGGAGGATATGTGATCCTATCCGATGGAACGGAATTAGAGGTTTCGAGGAGGCGAAAGGAAGCATTTCTACAAGTAATTAGTTAACGGCAATAACCTGTAATACCTCCTGATCGGGGATCATAGTGCTGTACCCCAAAGGCTCCAATTATCGAACTTTTGGGTGGAAGACTTAATGCTATTGAAACGGTTTAAGGCCGCTGGGTGTAACCCGGAAGTGTAATAAAAAAGGCCATCCGCCAACTGGCGGACAGCCTTTTTTATTGCTATTTCTGGGTACCCAGGGCCGGACTCGAACCGGCACGGACATCACTGTCCAAGGGATTTTAAGTCCTTTTGTTGGGGGCATTATGGATAGCCATAAATGCTTATAGGGTTGAATCACATGGATTTAAATGTTATTTAGGTTGCCTATGGGTGGTCCATAGTACCCCATGATACCCCATGATACCCATGATTGTTTGACCTATGTTTGACCTGATTTAGAAGAATTTAAATAAATTTAATTATTGTCCTTCTTAAAATGATCTAGCCTTGAATACATTCTTGTAACCTAATTGCATAAGTATATATAGAGGGAAGTTATGACAAAGGAATTGGAAATAGTATCAACACTTCACAGCTCACCAAGAGAAGGGCTGGAATTACTTTTTAATGTTTTTGGGAGCAAGCTATTGGCTTACGCAATTGAGAACTGGAAGTTTGATGAAGATGATGCTTGGGAGTGCATTTACAAAACCTTCCAAACGATAGTCGATACAATCGAAGATTATGATTTTACGACTGATGCTCATTTTAAAAACTTTTTGTTCAAAGTTTTCAAAAACAACTTGCGACAAGTATACAAGAAACAGAAAGCTTTAATCCAAAAGATAGAATTTGTTCCGTTAAGTGAAGCACTGGCATTTACAACAACAGAACAAGATAATCTAATGTATTCCGATGGAGAAAGCTTTTTTGAAGCGCTTGCCAATGATAAGTCATTCAGGACGGATAACCGTCTAAAAATGATAGAAACAGCATTAGATAAATTGGAGGAGGATGAGCGTGAATTGCTATTGCTACGTGGACAAAACTTTAGCTATAAAGAAATCGGAGCATTAATGGGTATTCAAGACGACCATCTAAAAGTTAGGGTTCACAGAGCAAAAAAGAAACTACTTAAAATAATTAATGAACTGCAAAACTCATATCATGGACAGGAATGAAAGGTATGACATGATCGATGAAGGTTTAAGGATTTATTTTTTACATGAATCCAAGGACACATATTGCCTTCCGGCATTTAAGAACATAACCAACAAAGAGTATTCAGTAAATATTGATGAAAAGAGGAAAGAAAGCACGTTAGATAAGTTATTCGAGTATTCTCAAAACCCATCTTTTGGTAACCTATTATCAAAAGTTAGCTTGGAGGAAGAAAAGTATGATTCAATAGTGCAAAAAGCCGGCCTTTCCAAAGAACTATTTGAAACAATCAGGAATGATGAGGTATTGCCAAATAGGGTTCCTATTGTGAGGCTTAAGAATTTATTGCTTGAACTTGGTATTCAATTTCAAGATGCGAGAAATGCAATATTGAAAACTGCTAATTTGTTGAAATCCAAAGGTGAGATATTTGGTTATTCGCAGGTTAGTGGAAGCGTTGCATTTCGCAAAAAGGGAAGTGATAGGAGAAATATTCCTGTTGATTCCAAATTCAAGTCAGACCTGTTTGATAATCAGGATGCCCTGGATCGTTATCTTGATCAATTAGGAAATGTAATGAAACCTTAAGCTAAGATGGTAAAGTGGTCAATATCAACAATCAATAGTTTAAGGCGTTGCAACAGACAATACTATTTTGGGCATGTTGCTGCGAATCATGGACGAAAAAATCGGTTCCGCAGAAAAGCCTATGAGCTAAAGAAAATGCAAAACCTCAATATGTGGAAAGGAAGTGTCGTAGATAAATTTATTGAACTTGAAATCATCCCCCAAATTGAGGATTTGTCTTTCAATGATTTTGACCACCTTGCCATTCAAGCAGTTGAGATGGCAAAGAAACAGTATGAGTTTTCACTAAATAAGCGATACCTAGATTCTAAATTAAAAATGGCTAATGTAAAGAATGAGTTTGCGATCCTGCAAATCCATGAACTCGGATTACCATATAGCCAAAATGATATCGATGAGGTTTATCAGTCAATTTCGGAGGCAATCACTAACATTCCGAACGTAATTATTCCTCAAAGTAATATTAATCTGGTCGATTTCTTGAAAGGGGCTTCCTGGAGATTACCAAATGTTATGAATTGGTCATTCAATGTAGAGAAAGTAAGGGTTTCTCCTCAAATTGACCTTTTGATGTTTTATGAAAATAAGCCCGTAATAATTGATTGGAAGGTCTCCAACAGCTATGTAAGCGATTATTCACGACAATTAATAGTTTGTGCAATTACTGTCATGAATTGGGATAAAAAGAGGAAGCAAGAAAATGGGAAACAACCATTCAACATGGAGGATTTTACCCTATTAGAAGTGAATTTGGCGAATGGCAAAGTAAAAAATCATGAACTGACCATTGAACGGGCCAGTGAAATGCTCGATTACATCAACCTAACAGGTTCCGACCTCGCACTCTTGATCGAGAATAAAAAATATGAAACCATTGACATAGAAGATTTTGATCTGACAGACAAAGACACTACATGTAGCTTCTGTAATTTCAAAACACTCTGTGCTTCAGTTCTGCAAAATAAAAATAGTTACGATGAGAAAGCATATCTTGAACATGTTTCAAATTACTAATCTTAACGAACTTGATTTTTCATTCAGATTGGTTGAATTTGATTCCGAGCCGTTAAAGTTTAGAGAAGAAATTTATCATCAGAATTTGAACAAACTGAGTCAAAAGGTTTCTTTCGATATACATGGACCTTCTGCCGTTTATCATTTTCAAGGTAAACCTTACATCGCTATTCCGGCAAACCATCGTACAAAATCTACCAAAATAGATTTAGGGCCATTAAGCATTCCCATCAAAACTCAAGAAGAACAATATCAGGTAGCATTTAATGACCTATCAAATCAAAACCTGGACCTGGTTCAAAAATTCCTTGAATTTTCAATAAGGTCACACCTAAGTAAAAGGTCTGATTTGTGGAGATTGAATGCGAATCAATACTTTAGAAGACTGCCTGTTAACCACAAAGAAGATGGTAATATCGATGTGTTTGGAGGTTTCAATTTTAAAGTAATTAACAGAGATAAAGCGTTTTTCATCGTATTGGACCTCAATTACAAGTACCTGGATCGTCACCAATTGTCCGAATATGTGAATAAATCAAACCTTAATTCGGTCGGAACTAACTATCGGGGGCGAAGATGCCTGTATCTGAATGGAGATAACTGGTATACCGTTGAAATCGTAGGTTTTGGCGATAATATCGGTAAACAGGAATATAATGGAGTGCCTATTATTGATTACATCAAAGACAAGACGAAGAACAGCACAAATAAAGTTGATCATTTACTAAAACCAGATACAGTAACTATGCTTTATAAGTATCCGGGGAGAGCAATGGAACCTCACAGTGCTGCTGCTTGTTTGGCAAAATTGATATACAAAAACGACCACCCTGACATTAAAGGGCTTCATAATAAATCTGCATTAGAGCCAAACAGACGCTTTAAAATCATAAAATCTAATATTAACAACTATTTCTCTAACCTATCATTTGGG
This sequence comes from Chitinophagales bacterium, assembly GCA_028278085.1. Lineage (GTDB taxonomy): Bacteria > Bacteroidota > Bacteroidia > Chitinophagales > JANQFB01 > JANQFB01. The sequence goes on along the minus strand of JANQFB010000454.1, from coordinate 10,381 downwards.
AACCATCAGTTGGAGATTTCGGATAACCCGCTCACCTCAAAATCACAATCTTTCCTAATTCCATCACTGAGCTTCAACAATAACAATACTTTGAGTCTTGGCGGCAATGATGAAAATGCAATTTCCATACGCGATTATGGGATTGAGCGTAAGAAACATATCCTTGAACATGGTATCTTAAATCAAGAGCATTTCGACCCTCAATTTCTCATTTTACCTAAAGAAATGGATAGGCAAAAATCCAAGCAGTTTCAGAAGGATCTTGAAGACCAATTAAAAAGCCTATCACAACAATTTAGAGGATTCCATAAAGTTGTAGCATTTAAAACGCTAAAGCATAAATCTGCTACACATCAGGTAAATGAAATTAAAAGAGCGCTGGATGCCAACCAGGTTAGTAGTGGATTCGCACTGTTCGTATTACCTAATTATGGGAGAGAATATGAATTTAAAGTAAAGAACTTGCACGATTGTATAAAGAACAAGTTCTACCCGGATATAAAATTTCAATGTGCCTCACAATTTCGGATAGAATCCTACTATAAGACGTACTCTTCGAATGCGCAAGGACTCGTTTGTACAACACCTGAACATTTGAGAAGGAAATTCAAATCCTATCTTTTTAATCTGGGCCTGGAATTATTACTTGTGAATAGAAAGTGGCCTTATTCATTGAGCAGAAGTCTGAACTATGATATTTATGTTGGCATAGACGTACATGACCGATACGTTGGATTTACATTTTTCTATAAAAATGGCGAGAAACTGTTTTTCGATTCGAAAAGAGTTCCTAAAAAAACCGGGTTCAAAAGAGCTGAAAAAATAAGGGCAAAAGATATAAGTGAAAAGTTAATCGAAAAACTTGAGCATCATATACCCAAATATTGCCCCAACCCCAATGGTATTGTTATGATCCGGGATGGCAGAAGTTTTAGCGAGGAAGAAAAGGCCCTGAAGAAAGTCATTAAAATTTTAGAAGAAAAATCTTTGGTAAACTCCAATGAAATGAAGTGGGCGGTTGTGGATCTTCACAAACAGAGTGCCGTTCCCTTGAGAATGGCATCTGAATCCAATGGTTATGAGAAACTTGAAAATCCGCGATCTGGTTCTTACTTTAACCTCTCGGCAAAAGAAGGTTTTATATTTTCTACAGGCTTCCCATTCAAAATCCCAGGGTCGGTAAAACCATTATACCTGAGTATGATAGCAGGCAATGCCGATTTTAATAAAATATTGATGGATGTATATAACCAATGTATGCTTGCATATTCGGCACCTGACAGAAGTAATTCATTGCCCATTACTATAAAACTAATCGACAATCTGATTCAACCTCTTGCCAATTCTTACGAAGAAACAGATGAGGAAGTACAGGTGATTGAAGAAAACTACTAAACCATGAGCGAAATTAGCGTTTTATCAAAGCAATATGAGCAACTGGTTTCCCTTTCCAGTAATTTCAATGATTCCGTTATTGCTTACAAGAAAAAAAAACTGGTTAGTGAAGGCCTGAAAAGAAAGTACCCGAAACTTACTGTGTCGGAGGAAGCAATAACGCAAGCGAAACTATACCTGTTGGCATTTCTAGGAAACCTTTATAAAATTCTTCAAGATAAATCTTACACAACTGAATATTTGCCTTCAATCATTTTTGATGATTACAGAAAGCGTCTTGAAACAATCAGTTACATCAAGGAAGATTTAAAAGCTTTAATCGAGTCACTAGAATCAAAGGATTTGCTCGATAATGAGCAAATAGAGTTACTTGATAAATTACTGTCAGAGCTTGATAGCGAGAAAACGATTCTTTATAAAAAGTTAAGAGCTGGCAGGGCATGAGGCCATTTGTTATTGGAATTCATTTTGACTTAACCTCACGGGTTAATAAGATGCTTAGCAAACTCAAAGCTGGTGGGTTTGATGCAGATATACCCGATGACTTTTTAGAAAAAACGATTTCCCTTCTGGAAGGGCTTTTGAATGATATTGAAAATGTGGTTTCATCTGGCGATCTGGAAATCGAGTTTCTTACTTCCAACAATTTAATTCGATATAATACATTTCATCAAAGATTTCAGCAGATAGAGCTTTATCGATATAGAGTAATCGTAAGCTATGGTAAGCCAGAAAAGTATTTCAATAATAAGATCAAAAGGATTTACGATGAAATCAATAATTTACAATCACCTCCGCTGATTACTACAATAAGCAATTCAGAAGATTACTATTGGGCGCATCCCTGGTATGAAATAATTGCCCTTCCATTCGGAGAAGAAGAAAGCCTGTTAAACCTTCCAGATATATATCACGAAATAGGCCATTTAATCTACAAGCAATACTCCAACTCATTAATTGCCAGCATAGAAGATCAAATAAAGAACTATTATCAGGAACAACGTCAGATGGTGCTCGACCATAACAAAAGCCCTGAACTCATCTCGGTATTTAATGAATTGGAAAGCAATTGGCTTAGTGGATGGTTAGAAGAATTTACTTGTGATGTTATCGCCACTTATTTAGTGGGCGAAGCCTATGTATGGACCAACATGAAAATTACAGCAATAAGTGGCGCTGATAACGCAATTTATCAACCGAGCATTTCTCACCCCTCCGATGAATCGAGAAATCGAGCCATTATTTTGGCTCTGAGATTTCTAAACTTTGATGGCATTGATGTAGATAGTATCCAGATTTCCTGGGATGATTTTTTGGCTCAAATGTCTAATGATGAACCATTGTATTATTCATATTATTTCCCGAATGATATACTTAATGTACTTGTATCGAAAGTGATAGAGGGATGCCGCGATATCCTATTAATCGACTATCAGGCCCAATCGTTAGCCGATATAACTCCAATTTCAATATACTTAAATCAGGCGTGGAAACTTAACAGAGAAAATCCTGATTTATTTAGCGATTGGGAAAGCGAGAAAATAAAGGAAATAAGTGATTCTTTTTAGCTTGTTGTTAATTCGTTAATTGGAACTTTAACAATTCGAAATGCAACTATGCTATAATCAATCATGAATCTCTTAAAACCTGATTGAAATTGTACCCAGGGCCGGAATCGAACCGGCACGGCCGCAATGGCCAAGGGATTTTCTTACCATCTACAGTTTTCACTGCTCCCGATAAGAAGGCGGGATTTGTGGTCTGGACTTTCTCTTTATCATATCCGTCAAAGACGAACTTAGATACCTCCCGTCAAGTCTCTACACCTTTTTCGACATCAGCCGAAACTTGGCTCGGGATTGCCAATCTTAAAGTTAGATAAAGTTTCCCCGAATTTGAGAGGTTCTACTTCTAAGGTTTCCCAAAGAGCACTCAAATTAATTTAAGTCCCTCGTGTCTACCAATTTCACCACCTGGGCATATTGTTTGAAATTCAAGCAAATATAGGTTGAAAGTTTGACCTATGTTTGACCTGTTTCAACAAAAATTATGTAAAGAACGAACTACTATTTTGACACTCAAACCCTTGTGTGGTTTGCGTTTGGTGGACAAATTCGTTTTTAAGTCCCTCGTGTCTACCAATTTCACCACCTGGGCGAAAAATTAAAAGTCATTGCCAGTATTTGTGTTCCTGAGCTTTTTCATAGAAAATAATTCAGGGCACAAGCCAAAAAAAACCTGTTAGAAAAACTAACAGGTTCAATCAAGAGCGGGAAACGGGATTTGAACCCGCGACCCCGACCTTGGCAAGGTCGTGCTCTACCACTGAGCTATTCCCGCGTATCTATAACAAGAACATATCCGACATTACAAAAAATGTCGTGCGCTACCACTCCCGAAACGCACAAAATCTATGATTTTGCTAGCGTTTCGTGGATCCACGATTTTGTAAGCAAGTCTAGGACTTGCGCAAAATCATGATGAGCTATTCCCGCATAATTTTATCAGAACGAATGGCAAAGATAATAATTACGAAATACAAATACATTATTTTTGTGGCCGAAGAATTTTATTTTCTCCAAATAAATGGGGCTTGATCCGGAAATGAATGAACATGGATCCCACAAGCTATGATGTAATCATTGTCGGGGCAGGCCCTGCAGGCACTACTTGTGCGTTGGCGCTAAAACATGCCGGCCTACGGGTGGCCGTGCTCGATAAAGCCACTTTTCCCAGGGACAAGATCTGCGGAGATGCCATTCCCGGAAGTGTTGTCAAAGCGTTGAAGGCCATCGATCCCAAATATGCCGCGGCGCTGGAAGCCTTTAGCGAAAAAGTCACCATCCGGTCAACGCGGGTAGTGGCGCCCAATAACCGCTACTTCGATATTCACTGGAAAAATATCGCCTACAACAGCCCTCGGCTGGACTTTGACAATTTTCTCTTTGAGCTGGCGCAGCAAGAGACCAAGGCCGATTTTTACCAGGAAACCGCCCTGAGATCCGTAGCCATAGATCCGGATAAAGTTGTTATAAGCTGTGAAAACGGCCAGGAATTTCAATCGGCTATCGTGGTCGGTTGCGGGGGAGCCCATTCTATCCTGGCGAAGCAACTGGCCCATATCCAGGTCGACCGCCAGCATCACATGGGAGCCGTGAGAGCCTATTACAAGCAGGTAAGCGGCATCCGGGACGAACTGACGGAGATCTACCTGCTGAAAACTTATTTACCTGGTTACCTGTGGGTTTTTCCCTTGCCGCATGGCCGGGTGAATGTCGGCTTCGGTATGCTCTCTCAAACGATCTCGGAACGAAAGGTTAATCTCGGTAATGCCCTGAAAGATATTATTGCGACCCATCCTCTATTAAAAGAGCGGTTCAGCAAGGCGGTGCTCGAAGGTCCGATCAAAGGCTTTGGTCTGCCCACGGGCTCCCGGAAATTAAAAGTATCCGGGGAGCGTTTCCTGCTGTGCGGGGATGCGGCTTCATTGATCGATCCGATTTCCGGCGATGGGATCGGCAATGCGATGTGGAGCGGCAAGATCGCTGCGGATCAGATCATTCAATGCGTGCAACAACAAAACTTCAGCGCTGAGATGATGAGCGCCTACGACGATGCCCTGTATGCCAAATTGTGGCCCGAACTCAGCAAACATGCGGCCTTACAGAAGTTTTTATCCAATAAAAGCTGGGTGATCAATTGGGGGGTTAGCCTGGCCGCTGGTAATAAGTATATCCGCCGGTGGGTGCAAAGTAAAGTGTGAGCGGTTGAAGCTCATCCCTCCATCAGCGCCTTCAACTCATTCAGCTTTAACAAAGCTTCGACAGGCGAAAGGGTATTGATATCGATCTCCTCCAGGGCTTCCTTGATACGCATCATTTTGGGATCGTCCATTTGAAAGATGCTGAGCTGAAGATCTTGCTGCTGCAAGTTCCGTAGATTATCTTCCAGGTCGACGCCGATACTCTTTTGCTCCAGTTGCTTCAGGATCTCATGCCCGCGGTTGACGATCGTTGGTGGCATGCCCGCCATTTTGGCCACATGGATCCCGAAGCTATGTTTACTGCCACCCGGAACCAGCTTTCTCAAAAAGATCACCTTGCCGCCGGTTTCCCGGGTAGAAATATTGTAGTTCTTGATCCGGTCGTATTTATTGGCCAGCTCGTTCAACTCATGATAATGGGTGGCGAAGAGGGTTTTCGGCGCGCCGCCGGGGTAATTATGCAAATATTCACCGATCGACCAGGCAATGGAAATACCGTCATAGGTGCTGGTTCCCCGGCCGATCTCATCGAGCAGGATCAGGCTGCGCGGTGAAATATTGTTCAAAATACTGGCAGTTTCATTCATTTCAACCATAAAGGTCGATTCGCCGGAAGAAATATTATCCGATGCCCCGACCCGGGTAAAGATCTTGTCGACAAGGCCGATCTTTGCCGAAGTTGCCGGTACAAAAGAACCCATTTGCGCCATGAGTACGATCAGCGCTGTCTGCCGCAATAAAGCCGATTTTCCGGCCATATTCGGACCGGTAATGATGATGATCTGCTGTGATCGATCATCCAGCAGCAAGTCATTGGGAACATAGCTTTCCCCGGGCTCCATCAGTTGTTCGATCACCGGGTGCCGGCCTTCCTTGATCGATATGGCCAGTCCGTCATTCAGCTCGGGCTGCCGGTAATTATAGGCGGTGGCGTTTTTGGCAAACGACAACAAACAATCCAGTTTAGCCAATAAATAGGCATTTTGTTGAACCGGCTCGATAAAGGGATGAAGGCTGACCACCAATTCCAGGAAGAGCTTTTCCTCCAGGCTTAAGATCTTATCTTCGGCGCCAATGATCTTTTGCTCATATTCCTTGAGCTCCTCGGTAATATACCGTTCGGCGTTGGTAAGCGTCTGCTTCCGGATCCATTCGGCCGGAACCTTTTGTTTGTGCGTGTGGGTAACCTCCAGGTAATAGCCGAATACATTGTTAAAGCCGATCTTCAGCGAAGGAATGCCCGTTCGCTCGGTTTCCCGTTGCTGGATCTTGACCAGGTAGTCTTTCCCGGAATGTACCACGGCTCTCAATTCGTCCAGCTCTTCATCTACCTGGTCCCGGATCACATATCCTTTACCGATCTGAACCGGCGGATCATCTTGCAGGCTGTGGGAGATCTTATCGATAAGGGCTTCACAGGGATCCAGTTTTTTGCCGATCTCCTTAAGATCCCGGTTTTCGGCCTTCTGACAAGCCTTTTTGATCGGATGTATGGCCTGCAGGGCGTTTTTTAACTGCACCAATTCCCTGGGATTGACTTTTCCCAGTGCTATCTTGGCGATCAGGCGCTCAATATCACCGATCTCTTTAAGGTGTTGGGTGACTGTATCGTAAAGCTCCGGCGCTTTGATCAGGTGTGCCACGATGTTTTGCCTGGATTCAATAGGTTTCAGATCTTTCAGCGGCAGACTGATCCACCTTTTTAATAACCTTCCGCCCATAGGGGATAGGGTCTGATCCAGGATCTTTATCAGCGGCGTGCCGTCTTCATTGGGGCTATGTAAGAGTTCCAGGTTCCTGATCGTGAACTTGTCCAGCCAAACATATTTGTCTTCTTCGATCCTGGTGACCGTAGTAATATGCTTGATATTCGGATGCTCCGTTGCAGCAATATAGTGCAAGGCCGCGCCTGCGGCAATAATTCCCGCTTTCAGGTTATCGACCCCGTACCCTTTCAGGGAATTCACCTGGAAATGGCCCAGCAGCGTCTCCTGGCTGTAAGCATCGGTATATACCCATTCGTCCAGCGGAAACGTACAGAATTTGCTGCCGAAAAGCTGATGAAATGCTTTACCCTTGTTTTTAGGATATACCACTTCCGAAGGTTTGAAGCTTTGCAATAATTTGTCCACGTAAGCCGCATGGCCTTCGGCCAACAGAAATTCGCCGGTAGAAATATCCAGGAAGGAAATGCCGTGAATTTCCTTGCCGATGTGTACTGCCGCTAAGAAGTTGTTGGTTTTATGATCCAGGATCTTGTCATCATGGGCCACGCCAGGGGTTACCAGTTCCGTAACCCCTCTTTTAACGATCTTTTTGGTCAATTTTGGGTCTTCCAACTGATCGCAGATAGCCACCCGGTGGCCGGCACGGACCATTTTAGGCAAATAGGTATCCAGCGCATGGTGTGGAAAACCGGCTAATTCAACGTGGGAAGCTGATCCATTGGCCCTTTTCGTGAGCACGATCCCCAGCACTTTGGAGGTGGTAATGGCATCCGCACCGAAAGTTTCATAAAAATCACCAACCCGGAACAGGAGTAAAGCATCCGGATATTTCGCTTTGATCCGGTTGTATTGCTGCATGAGCGGAGTTTCCTTTGCCGGGGCTGTTTTCGTCAAGGATGGATTATTTTTTCAAATACAGGAATTCAACAATCAGGATTCGAGGTCATTATCGGCCAGGCATATTATAACTTATACAAATTTACTATTTTCATTGATTAGTGCGCCGTAGCGGAAATATTCAACTAAATTAAAGATATTGGTAATCATTTATTTAGGATGAAAGGGATTGTTCAATAATTTCCGCGTAAGCGTTAGGAGTCACAGCATTAAATGAGAAAGCTAAAAATACAGGAACTGAAAAGGCTTAGCCCCGAGGAATATATCCGTATACCCAAGCATCCCTTGGTTGTAGTGTTGGATAATGTCCGAAGTTCTTATAACGTTGGCGCAGTGTTCAGAACTGCCGACGCCTACCTGGTAAGATCACTCTACTTATGTGGCATAACGGCGGTTCCCCCAAACCGTGATATCCATAAAACAGCCCTGGGAGCTTCCGAAACCGTCGATTGGAAGCATTTTAAACACACCCGGGAGGCGGTTCAGCAGCTAAAAGAGGAAGGATATCTTATCATAGCCATCGAACAAATGGAAGGTAGCAGCTATTTGCAGGACTATCCGTTTCAACCGGCCCAAAAGTATGCGTTTATTTTTGGCAATGAGGTCGGGGGTATCAGTGATGATCTGATAGACCTGATCGACCATTGCATCGAGATACCGCAATTCGGAACGAAACATTCTTTGAATATTGCTGTTAGTGCTGGCATCGCTCTCTGGGATTGGTTCACCAAAGCCGGCCATTGATCCCTCTGAAGCAGTAGCAAAAAAAAAGCCCTGACAAATGCCAGGGCTTCTTATGATAAGGTCAATTTGATCGGATTACATACCTACATCAACTCTTCTGTTGATATGGTTCAGATCTTTGGCTAAAGCATCCGTTTCACCTTTGGAAACAACTTTAAATCTGCCTTTGTCAATGCCATAATGCTTGGCCAAGTGATCGGCAACAGCCTGAGCCCTTCTTTCACCCAGCTTCATGTTGTAAGCTTCACCACCGGTTTTGTCAGCATGACCGGTCAGGGTGATGGTGATACCATCGTTGGCTTTCATGGCTCTTGCGATAGTCGCTAATCTGTCATAGTTAGCATATTTGATCTTAGAGCTGTTGGTGTCAAAGTAAACAGACGGGAAGTAAGCTGTGGAACCACCACCAGTGTTGATGGTGCCGCCGCCACCTCCGCCACCGCCGCCGCCGCCGGTGGGCATTTTACCAATGGTCTTACCTTGGAAGTTAACCAAAGCACCTTTGGCAGTATTGGCTTCGAGGTCTCTGCTATCGGGAACACCGTCGCCGTCAGAGTCAATGGCTTTACCTTTATCGTCAACTTTGGCGCCAATGTCGGTGAAAGGATCTTCATCTTCGCTATCCGGAACACCGTCCTGGTCTACGTCCAAAGCAACACCGGAACCGTCGACTTTCGTTCCTTCGGGTGTGGCGCTGTCTTTATCGAAACGGTCAGCAACACCATCGTTATCTTTATCACCGGTTAACTCGGCAATGGCTTGTTTATTTTCCTGGATGTCGTTATACATAACTTCCATCGGATTTACCCAGTCCAGGTGATCGGCATCCGTACCGGCGCTACCGAATTTGTAAGTTACATTCAGGTTAGTGTAGCTGAAATAGTCAGGAGAAGAACCTTGAACAAAACCGTCCAACTTGTCAGAGTTGACACGGATGATGTTCAGTTCAAGACCTGCATCGATCTTACTGTTCAACTTATATTTGAATCCCATTCCCATAGGATTGGCGGCTTCGGTAGTTTTACCGGAAACACCTTGTTTATATGTTGTTAATTCCCTATCGCTTCTCAACATATAACCTTTGGCGTCGAAATGAACCAAACCATGGCCGATCAGGAAGTACAGGGAAGTTTTTCTTTCTTTTCCGGCATCCTTAGGGGCAAATGCAACGTTACTAACGTTAACGATAAGATTTAAGCCGTAATTCAGGATGGACGTATTGGAGTAAACACCATTGAGAAATCCGGTTTCACCGCCACGGGTAATTAACCGACCCCTTTTGGTTCCCTGAAGGCTACCATATAAGAACCTGCCCTGAATGGAAAATACGTTGGAAAGGGACTTGTTCAGATGCAAACCAATACCAAATCTGTTTTCATTTTGGTACTTAAACACAGGATAATAATCATACTGCCTGATGTCCGTGAATGGCATCGTATGTCCAACATTAATGCCTACCGCCCAAGTGTTAAACCTTCCACTCGAGGCGCCAGCGTCATCTCCTTGTGCAAGTACCGGAGCACATGCAACTGTAATCAATAAACTCGCTATTAATATTGATTTTAACATCGATTGTGACCTCATTGTTTTGAATTTAAATTGTTTGTGGTTTTAATTTTTATAAGTCTAAAATAAAGTTTACATAGATACGTTCAGACCGCAAATATATAAATTAATTATTTATTCAAAAATAATTTTTGATTTATTTCGTCAGAACTTTTTTCGAATCTTGTGCAAAGTAACATATTTAATATTTAATAACCAAGCTATCCGGATATATTTTTTTAACATTCTGATGTAGAAAAAGTTAAGGGTTAAATTTTTATGGATATGCCTATCATAAAGTGCCTGAGTT
>JANQFB010000508.1 GCA_028278085.1 Chitinophagales bacterium | reverse complement strand
CCCCAGGATACCCCAGGCCTGGATGAACTTTTCTTTACCTTCTTCGAACTTCATGCAACAAAGATACCATAAACTTTTTGAATTTTCAAAATTTTTTGAAAGTTTGATTGAGGGTTTTTAAATCAACATGTTTGTTTTGAGGTTTTTAGCTTATCATAGTATGCTCACCTAAGTTAAACAGCGCATTTCTCAGCGGTTTAAAACAGCAATTCATAAAAATTGATTGTTCATTGTTGTTTTATATTTTTTAAATATTATCTTTGTTGAATGTGTTAAATTCAATATGATTAATTATGGTGAAAAACCCTTTGAATTTCCTTTCCCTGGCTATTTCATTGATGATTTTTTTAACCTTAAGTTACTGTAAAAAAGATGCAATAATTGATAGAAGTCTCAAAGACAAAGTAAAATATCCACTGAGATCCTACCCTGAAGTTTCTTTAATTGCCATTTCCGGTGCTGCGAATAAGCAAAATATCGATGGTATTTTGGAGTTCGTTGATCAGGGGGAATTCGAACAGGTTATTGAGTGTTTGCAATTTAACGATCAAAATTCCGAAGAAAATGCTAACGAGGAAAAAGACTTTAAACTAGTGTTGGGCAGTCCTGCTTTGGATGAATTTGAGCAAAGTTTAAAATTTTATTCCCTTAGAAAGAAAATTGAGAATGAAACCAAGGAATTACTTTGGAATAGAACCTTGACAGAAGAAAATGATCCCGATAATCATTTTATTCCTGACGATTATCTTAGAACCGTTCTCAATCCATACCTTGAAATAAAAATAGGACAAGTAATCCATAAATTCATTAATAAATATATAGGGGTAGAAATAATGGATGGAAGCATAGAAACTTTGAAAAGAATCAGATCAATGAATGCTACCATTGGCAATGATGAAGAACCGACAGAAGAATTTGAAAAAGCCTTGCTAGAGGCAGGAAATGTCAATCTTCATAAATCTAACCTGGCATGGGAAACTGGCGGCTCTTCACAAAATTGTTATTCAAATTTCACTATAAATGGATCAGGATTAGCCATTACTGTTGCTGATAACTCTACTGGAAATTATGATCAGTTAGCGTGGGATTTTGGCGATGGTTCAGCAACCATATCGGGGTCTCCAAGTACCATTGGCAATTATACGCATACCTATCCAGTAGGAGGGAATTATACCATTTGTCTAACTGTTAGAAACCAGGATGTTATTGACTGTGATCATACAAGATGCAAGAGCCATAGTGTTATACCCGCGGATTGTTTTGCTGATTTTAATGTTGAGCAACCCGATCCCACAAAACTAGAAGTTACCTTTACTGGCAATTCAAATGCCTCAACAGGTGCTACAATACCCGACAATGATTATGAATGGTTATTTGGTGCGGGCTCTAATCCAAACATTGCAACCGGAATTGGACCACATACGGTTACCTATAGCTCTAAAGGTCCAAAGACTGTAAAGTTAACCATTCAAGATACTGGCGGTTGTACAGATGAAACTGAATTAGAGATAGAAGTTGTAGATGAATGTTGTGATGCAAATGATAGAGGTAAGGAAAAGTTAGTAACCCGTGGCAATAGAAGAATAAAAGCGAAACTTTGGCAAACAAATTTTTGGTTCTATCATAGTGTTGGCGGTAAAACTAAATATCAACGAAGGAAGAAGTTTCTTGGGATTTGGTATTGGGGCGATGAAAATGCAGATAAAATCGGTTTGTATTTGAGTGGTTTTGTCTATATAAGGAATGCGGATGGTGTCAAATGTACAGTTCCTGTCCCCTTTACACATGCGACAACATTTGCTGAAGCAACAGTTGAGAATGAAGTGAAATATGCGTATCCTCCAGCAGTAAAATTTTGGACAAGGCAAAAATCGTTAGTCTCAACACATTCAGTTACAGACAATGGAGTTACATATGAAACGACATTATCTATTACCACGGATTGTGATTAACCCCAAATATTTCAATTGGTAATCTTATTAAAAAGATGTTATTTTTGAATTATTTGATAAAATGAAAACATTACTAATCCTCACGCTACTCTCCAGTACTTATACTATATTGGCACAAAGCAAACTCTACCTTGGTGGTTATACTGGTATAGGAGGTCTATACACCAAAGTGGACTACGACAATTCATCACATAACAAGCTTAAAAGCCGTTTGGGGTTAACCGGTCTATTTGAAGTAGATTTCAGGTACCGGTTCCATCAAAACTTATTTCTTGAAGCAGGTATTACACAAATTCTTCGAACATTCCGAGTTGACTATGATGACGGTTTCATTGCTTTTCAAAACAAAGGAGGCAAAAAAGGCTATAAAAATGGTAATAACATAACTGCTATTCCTATTGGCCTGTTATTTCGTACACCTTTATCCAAATCCAGGGATGTATTTCTAACTTATAAGGCAGGCTGCATGATTAGTGACGAGCCAATGTCCAGTTTACGAGGAAGTAATGGATTTCCCTATCAAAAGGATTCGGAAACTTTTTTAGAATTGGTAAGATTTTCAGATCGGTTTCTGACTAATTATTCGGTATATCTAAATTCAGGTATTGCCTTAAATTATACTCCAAAACAACTTTCTACATGGCACGTGGAATTGAACTTTGCTTTAGGATTAGCGAAAATATTGGAAGGTGAGTTAAGATATTTCAATGCTTTAAATAGTGATGAATCTATTGAAGATCAAGTTCTAACTGAACCTCCTTCTGAGCAATATACCTTTTATTCCCGCGGTTCTTTTTTTCTTTTGAAAATCGGCTATTTTATTAAATATGAAGAGTTAATAAAGAATCGCAAGCTTGAAAAAGGATCAGAGTAACACTTCCGTTGTTAATAGATCTTTAGTATTAAAAATCTGTGTAATCATCCGGATAAGGCTGACGAAATAAACGATCCATTCAAATGCATTTGATGAATCCCCCTCAAAAACTCCACTTCAAGCGGCTGAAAAATACCGAGCCGCCGATATAGGCATCGCTTAGGGTGGTGGTAAAAAAGGATTGTCCGACCAGCGCCAGGTCGAGGTTGTCGTTGAGGCTGATGCCTAGCAGGGGATTGATAAACATGGTGTGTCCGGCAGTGCTGTAAATAATTGCCAAGCCCGCATTTACAATGGGGGAGATCGGGTACATGGCCTGGGTGAAAAAGGAATATTTAAAAGGGGATAAGGATTTGGGGGAAAGCTGGAAGGCAGATGCAATGGTATTGGCGGCCACGCCCGAAGCGGGGTCGTTAAGGGGTAAGGGATCGGTGATCCCGAGGCTGTTGTATAAAAAGGCGCCGCTGAGATAGAGAGAATTTTTAAAGGCATAATCCACCCCGAAAGTACCGCTGAAAACGCCACTGGTATCAAGTGGTGAGCGATAGGGATGAAAATAAGCCAACTCGCCTTTGAAACCGGCATTGCCCAGGTTTCCGGCCCAGCCGCTTCCCAGGGCCAGATCGGTTCTCATGACACCCGCCAAAAATTGAATATCATAATTCCACCGGTTGAACCGCCATAAGCCGGCGCCAACCATATCGGCCAGGCTATCTGCTGCTTTTACCGCCACTTCCATGCTGGAGGCATAGCCGGTATAATACTGGATCCGCAAGGCATCGCTGCCAGGCCTTTCCTCATAATCGAAATCAAAGAAGGAATAGGCGTTAAACCAATCATTGGGGTTCCATATGGTATTGATACCCCAGTTGATCCGCTGCCTGCCCAGCCGGACCTCCCATTTATCTTTGGTGAAATCGATATAGGCGCGGTCGAGCATTACATTGACCACCAGCGCTTTTTTGTCGAACAGGTTATGGGAAAGGTCGAAAACATCGTTATTAGCGTCATTAACCAGGGTGCCGAAAGAAGGGGTGAGTCCGACCACCTCGCCGTAAAAAACACGATTACGCGCTTCCGCTACCAGGGTTAAGGGTTCGGCGGCATACCATTTAAAATTTAATCGGTTATGCAGTAAATTATCGACCAGCAAACCATTGGTACCGGCCGGAATATAGGTTCGCAGGTCTTTGATATAACCGTTCAGGGTAAGGGGGGATGGCCCGGAATTTTGCGATTGCGCTTTCACCACCAATAGGATCCCTGAAAATACCAGCAGAAAGAAGCTCTTTAGTCCTGATATGTTTAGATGGCAGATGCAGAAATGTGTCGATTTTGTGTTAATTTTGCTGCTAATTTGTGGTGATATTGCGTCAATTCTGCGTGATGTCTTTCACGATCTTACCATCTTCCAGGGTGATCACCCGCCTGGCGCGGTCGATGACGCGTTGATCATGTGTTGAAAAAATAAAAGTCGTCCCCTCTTCCTTATTGAGCCGGGCCATAATATTCAGCAAATTGGTTGCCGACTTGGAGTCCAGGTTTGCGGTTGGTTCGTCCGCGAGCACAAAATCCGGTTTGGCAGCTAATGCCCTCGCTACAGCTACCCGCTGCTGTTGTCCGCCGGATAATTCGGACGGTTTTTTGTTGATCTTATCGGACAGACCAACTTCCTTCAACAAGGAAAGTACCCGTGCATCTCTTTCCTTTTTCGGGCGCTTTTGCAAAAGCATAATAAATTCGGTATTCTCTTTGGCTGTTAGCACCGGGATCAGGTTATAGGACTGAAACACGAATCCGATATGATTCAGGCGAAAGTTGATCAGTTCATTTTCCCGCATCCTGCTGAGATCCTTTCCATTAACAACAATGGTGCCGGCAGTCGGACTGTCTAGTCCACCCACCATATTCAGGAGAGTGGTTTTTCCGGATCCCGACGGTCCGACAATGGCGGTAAATTCATCATCTTCAATGTTCAGATCCACCCCATTTACAGCATGTACGGGGACAGCGCCATTATCGTAAACTTTTGACAGATCTTTGGTTTCAATTACATACATTTTTATCAAATTTTTCGAATAGCTTCAACAGGTTTTAGTTTCAAGGCTTTCCTACCGGGATAAAGAGAGGCAAAAATCGACAAGATCACCACTTGAAGGGCCGTTTGAATATAATACCTGGCTTCCAGTTGCGGAAAGACCTTGGTAGAAAACCCTACGCTTTCATATGCTGCCGAGAAAATACCTACATCTATGCCCTTAACGGCGTAATATTCTATGGTTATATAGCCCAGGATCAAACCGATCAGCCCCCCGACCATGGCAAGGATCAGCGTTTCCAGCAAGATCATATTGAATAGCCTGAACTTGTTCATGCCGATAGCCATCAACATACCCAATTCTCGGGTCCGTTCAAGTACCGCCATTAACATGGTATTGACAATACCAAACATCAGCGCTAACATAATGATCAGCATAAAGATCAGCATCACCTGGTCCATCATGTCTGTCATATATCGCATCAGCGGCACAATTTCCAGCCAGTCTTCAACCAGCAAACCGGGATATAGCCCTTTATATTTTTCGGCCGCAGTATCCACGTATTCATGCTCTTTAAGCAAGATGGCAATTTCATGGTAGGTAATATTTTCCCCGACCAGCTTTCTGAATTCCTTGTTATTTACATAAACATTGCTTTCATCATAAGTTGTGTTGAGCGTCTTAAAAATGCCGGCAACCCGGAAAGCCGCAGCGGTGATCTCTCCGTTGATATGCTGAAATGTCAGGACAACCTTTGAACGTACCTTGATGTTGAGTTTAGTCGCTAGCTTTTGACCGACAAGGATGGCATTTCTTTTAACTCCTTTAAAAAAGGCGCCTTCAATAACTTTGTTATCAATACCGGTTAGCAGGGCTTCAACCTCCGGGTCGATCCCGATGATCCGGACGCCCGAATTTGCTTTCGCCGATCCGATCATTCCCATGCTGATCACTCTGCCTGACGTGTATTGGACCAACGTATCTACAGACAGATCTTCCGAGATCGTCAAACCATCCGGAATAAAATAGTTGATATTGAAGTCCTCTTTTTTGTAATCAGGGTGATGGATCTGGATGTGGGAAACTTCACTTCTCACCACATCGTTTATCTTTTGCTCGATTATGCCGAAATAAAAACCCATAATAAAAACCCCTGCCCACAAACCAAGGGCTATAGCAGTGATTACCACAGCGCTTCGCAGCTTATGCCTCCATATATTCCGCCAGGATATCTTGATTAACATGATGTAACGATTAGCTTCTCATGGCGTCAATAGCCTTCATGCCGGATAAATTAATAAATACATAAATAGAGATCACACTAGCAAGGATAAAAACAATTACCGATTGAGTTAAAAAAATTGCCGGGTCGGTAGATGTCGTAAATATCGGTTCAAATCCAAATTCTTCATAGATCTCATTCAGTTCATCACCAAACCTTATCGGGTTTAGTTTAAACCACAAAACAAGCGGAAAGCTGGCTACCATTCCCGCCATTGCACCTAATATCGAAATGATGACCACTTCCATAAAAACCATGAAAGACAATTTCAATCTTTTCATACCGATCGCCACTAACACGCCAAATTCATGTTTTCTTTCGGCAAGCATCATCAAAACAGTACCGAAGATCCCAAAAGAGATGATGACATAAAGGATGCCCATAAAAATATAGCCTTCAGCACGATCGGATTCGATCATTTGATCCAATTCCGGTAATAATTCCTTCCAGGTCATTACTTCATAATCTCCGCTAATTCGCTTTTTGAGCCGCCGGCTGATCCTTTCCGTATTGCCCGGGTCTTCCGGTAACAGCACGATCGATGTCAGACGGGACTCCAGACCGAATAGCCATTGTGCTTCTTTCAGGGGCAAATAAACCAATGTTTTGGTCAATTCCGGGGATCCGAATTTCAACAAACCTTTTATAGGATATTTAGCCACGGCATTGATACCCCGGTAACCTTGTCCAATGATGACCAATGTATCACCTGTCGTCAGTTTTAAATAGTCGGCCAACCCTTCTCCCATCAGTACGGATCTTTCATCTTCATGGAAATAAGATCCGGCTATTAATTTTTTCTTTAGGCCGATAAGCTGGTCTTCCATTTCAGGGTCGGTCCCAACGATCATCGCTCCTTTTGTAAATTCCCGGGAACTGGTCAGCACAAACGATTCCACTCTCGGGGCATAACCCTTTAAACGCGGTTCTTCAAGGAGGATCTCCTTGAGAGAATCGGTAAACTCCAAGCTGTTGTTCAGGGTTTGCTCTGCCCAGTATCCTTCCTTGTGGACCTGCATATAGCCGGTATAAACACCGGCAATATTTTCGATCATATTGCTATAGGAGCCTTCCTTCAAACCCATCATGAAGATGGCCAGTAATGCAGCAAATAAAACAGAAGCCATCGTGATCAACGTTCTTCGTTTATTCCGCCACAAATTTCGCCAGGCCAATTTCAGTAACATCTCATATCAGGTTTAGGGCGATAAATGAAAAGAAAAGTATTTCCATGATCATCGAACACGTTTCATGTTTTGCACGGAAAAGAAATTATCCTCGATCGGTTCATCGAATACAAAACTGAGGTTTTTCAAAACTGTTTTATGGCCCGGATTATCCTCCGGTATCATTTCCAAATGATTGGCAATGGTTTTTCCGCCCATTTCGCGGATATCCGATGCCATCATGGTATAAACCAAAAAGCCATCCTCATCGAACAATTCCGACCGGATCTGAATATAGGTTTCCCGGTCGATCCAGGTAATGATCTTTCCCCAAACCACCGGCGCATCTTCCAAGGGTATCATTTCAATTTTCCAGCATTTACGGCCATCAATGATGGAGTCGCCGATCAGCCGGTGCGTATAATCTTCCACCATGGAGGATTCTTTCACCAGGTCATCATTGGTGAAGTCTGATCCCATCCAGGATTGCATCATCATCGAAGGCGGCAGCTTGATCACCCGGTCGATCCTGGGTTGCCAATTCCAGACTTCTTTCTCCCGTTTCAGAAATGCCGTACCTTTGTCCCTGGCCGGTGAAGTGATCAAGACCAGACCCAGGTCCTTACCTTTTGACCAGGTTTTTAAGGTCATTTCCCGGGTCCAATCCGGCCGGATAATGGCCATTTTTATTTCCGCCTGTGAGGTTTCTCCCCGGAGCAAGCCATCGGATCGCTCAATAATCTGCCGGGCATCGGGGCTTTGGTCCTGAAATGCGGTCAGCACGAGAAACAATCCCAGGGTTGCCCAAATGCCTCCTTTTGATAATAGATGTAAGATCATCTGGTCGAATATTTTTTGATCAGCATGGCTTTCAGCTCTTCCAGCGGATAGGCTTCAAACTGCATCAGGTAATGCATCCCGATGCCATCGAGGGTGGCGGCAAGGATCCTTGCTTCCGACCTGCTGTTCTTATAGCCGATCGCCCGAAGAAGTTCTTCGATGTTTTCAATGATCCCCGTAATACGGGCGCTCAAACGATCCCGGATATTATCCGATATATCGGGCTGAAAAAATATAGAGGTCAGAAACCGCCAAAAGGTAATGTCCGATTGCAGCGAAGAAAACGCCGATTCGATAAACAAACTCATTTTTTCCCGCGGATTTCCTGTTTGCCGACCTTCCACCACCCATGATTCCGCCATATCACAGGCCAAATTTACGATTGCTTCCAATAAAATTTCTTTGCTGGCATAATAATTATAGATCAGCCCTTTTGAAATCCCGGCTTTATTAGCGATCTGGCTCATAGCGGTATCCGCATAACCATAAACGGCAAACAGCTCCAGGCCTGAGGTCAGGATCTTTTGACGGCTTTTCTCACGGATCTTTTCGAATGCTATAGGTGATCGGGGACTCATTTTTTGACCATCCGGCCGGTCAGCCAAAAATAATCCCGAATTTTAACAAAAACAATGACCTGCCGGGGTTATTTTTTATGATTTACTTCACTTGCCAGGAAACCCCTGACCGATCATAGCGGGGTGCACACTGCCAGGAGCTGTCTTAACCGGCGGAATTATTATCCGGCCACATGGGGGCGGCAGAGCCGTCATCTGTTCCGGGATCGGTTTCATTTTTATCCTTCAACAGTCCGGCCAGCAGGATAACATCAAAAATAAAATGGGCCGACATGGCCGATACCAAACCGACGTGGTCAAACAAATATCCGAGGCCCGATGACAGGAGTACCATAAATCCTCCGTATACAGAGATCCTCCAATTCATCGGATTCAGGTATCCATGCATCGCGATAAAAATGATCGAGGTGACCCAAATACCCAGGTAGGGCTGTATGGCCGCCCGGAAAAGGATCTCTTCTCCCACCCCGGCACAAAACGACAAAAAAAGAACCTCCGGAATATTCAGCGACAGCCCCTTAAAAAATGTGGCAAAGAAATTCCGGACCGGATCCATAAATGCCATATGTATCACATGCCAGGCCAGGTAGGCGGCCACACTTCCATATGCCAGGCCCACCAGTAATTGGATCAACCAGTGCAAGCCATGGCTAAAAGAGCCGGCCAGGGATCCTTTGTGAAAATAAACGATGATCAGCGTGCCGATCAGACCAAAGCCGAACAGGGTAATAATACCGAGACCGTATATATATTTTTTGGACAAACGGGCGATTTTGGACCGGCACATAGGAGCCGGTATCTGCCAAAATTACTGAAATAGAACCGTTCCCGGCTCAACCCCTTATTGACCATATTGCGGAGACAGTCATAGACCGGAATGTCGAATGTAGAACTGGGAAGGAAGAATGATGAAGTATTTCTTCTTCTTCATTCCTCCTTCAGCCTTCCTCATTCGAAATTCCAGCCATATGATACCGATTAGATATCGATTTTGCTAGGGTGGTTGAAGAATTGGCCTTAACTTTGGCCCATGGATCAAACAGGGGAAAAGACCGGCCAGCCTGCCCGGACGGAGATCAACGAGTTAGGCGAATTCGGCCTGATCGACCGGTTAACGGAAGATATTCAGCTTAAACAGGCTTCATCCGTCAAAGGTATTGGCGATGATGGGGCAGTGATCAAGTATGACAATAAGGCGGTTGTGGTTTCGACCGATATGCTGGTGGAAGGGATCCATTTCGACCTCACCTATAACCCCCTTAAACATTTGGGTTATAAAGCGGTGGTGGTGAACTTATCCGATATCTATGCCATGAATGCCATTCCGGAGCAGATCACCGTTTCCATCGCCATATCCAGCCGTTTTTCCGTCGAAGCCCTCGAAGAGTTCTATGCCGGGATCAAGGCTGCTTGTAAGGCCTACCAGGTAGATCTTGTGGGCGGGGATACCTCTTCTTCTCAAAAAGGTTTTATTATCAGTGTTACGGCCATCGGATCTGCCGAGGTCAGCGATGTGGTATACCGGAATACCGCTGCTGTAGGAGACCTGGTGTGCGTGAGCGGTGACCTGGGCGCCGCCTACATGGGATTGCAGCTTTTGGAACGGGAAAAAAGCGTTTACCTGGAACATCCGGAGGTTCAGCCGGACCTGGAAGGCCAAAGCTATATTGTGGGCCGGCAATTGAAACCGGAGGCCAGGCAGGATATTATTGCCATATTCCGCGAGCTAGGCATCAAACCTACCGCCATGATCGATATTTCCGACGGATTATCTTCGGAGATCAACCACATCTGCCATCAATCGTCTGTGGGCTGTACCTTGCTGGAGCAGCAGGTTCCTATTGCCAAAGAAACTTACGATATGGCGCTAAAATTCAACATCGACCCGATTACCTGCGCCTTGAGCGGCGGCGAAGATTATGAGCTGCTGTTCACTATCCATCCTTCGGAGCGGGAAAAGGTCGCCGATCATCCGGATATCACCCTGATCGGAGCGATCGAAGCCGAGGACAAGGGCATCACCTTATTGACCAAAGGCGGAAACCGGCATACCATTACCTCCCTCGGCTGGAATGCCTTGAAATCTTAGCGGAAGCGAAGTTTGAGAAGCTAACGGAATTTCCCGACGTAGCGCTAGACTTGTTGCTGCCCTTGCTGACCGCCGGCTCCCTGGTAGGGTTCCTGGTTGGTTTGTTGCTGATTCCCCTGGCTCTTTTTATTCATGTAATCGTTTACCGAACTGGAACCGAAATAAAATACAATGATGATCCCTACCAGGTAGGTAAAATGCTGGATGATCGTTTCGTTCAAATCGGCGCCTTCGGTTTTATGATCGTCAGAAAAAGACAACAAGGCGATCAGGGCAAAATACATCACCATAAAGGAGCCCGCTATGGCTTTCCGGAATTCTCCCTGGTCGAAATTCCTGGATTCGGACATATAGTTGACCATCAGCAGGATCCCGAAAAAGGTGATAAACCCGATACTGCCCACACACCAAGCCACATTGAGGCTATTGACCGTGCCGATATAGAAGATCAGCACATCCAGGAAAACGATCAGGGATGATATGATAGCTGCCTTTCCCCATTCATGCTTTCTGACCGCCCGTATTTTTTGGACGATCTTAGGCGGAGCGACGGTAGAAGCGGTAGTTCCCGTATTGGAAGTGGAGACATCAGTAGATGGTTGAGGATTGGGGTCTTGAGTTTGATCGGTTGGCATAAGTTTACACTTTTTAAATCAAATGTATAAAATTTCAAACTTTAGTAATAATTAATATGCGCTCAAAATTGGAAGGGTGGCCTAACGGCAGACCCAGATTAACCGTGAAGCCCGTATCAGAACTCGATCCTGTAAAAGGCGATGGGGAAAAGGCCCATTTGGTAGAGCTTAACCACTTCATCGGAAGTCGTATCATAATATTCCAGGAAAATATTCTTGGTATTGAAGAGGTTTTTGGCTTCAAAGGCCAGTTCGTGGGAAAATTTGGCTTTATTCTGCCGGTAGCTGAGCCGGATATCCATCCTGAAATAGTCGGGTTGTTTTTCGGTATAGGCGAGGGATTCCACATATACTGTTTGACCTTCATCACGGGAAGCCTGCAAGTCGATAGGGGTCGTTCTTTTACCGCCGATGTTAACGACCGTCAGATAGGCGCCGATCAGGTTGCTTTTATGTTTACCGACCCGGAATTCTTTGCCCCCTAAGAAATTATAGGCATAATTACCGTTAAAAACCGTATTTCTCCGAATACCGTCGCTGCCGCTGTATTTGGATTCGAATAAAGAGCCTGTGACCAGGAAATAAAATTGCCGGCTGAAAAACTTTTCGAAGGTCAGCTCCACGCCGTAATTCTCTCCTTCACCTTTGTTGACCAAAAGATCACGGCTAACAATATTGACATAATCGGCTCCGATATTCAGCCCTGAAAAGGAATTCAGGGTATCGGCCATCACCGGCACTTTGTACAGGTACTGGTAATAAGTTTCCAGCTTTAAGCGGAGATCTTCGGTAATGCTGTAATCATATCCCAGCACAAAATGGTTGGCCTTGGTAAAATCCAGGGATTTGTTGGGCTGGTAAAAGTAACCCCCCGGATGCTCAACTTCCCCGAAGTATACCCCGGCGGGCAAGAGTCTACTATGAGAGCCATAGCCCAGGCTAAGGGATTGGCGGGGAAAGAAGGTCCATTTCAGCGCCAGCCGTGGCTCCAGGGATTGACGGTCGTTCAGAAAATAATGCAAGCCATGTAAACCCGTATTCATCACCAGGTTCTCCGCCAGCTTGTATTTCCATTGTCCGTAAGCCTGCAGCAAATTGCCATTACCATCGAAGTCCACCACGGTCTGAATAAAGGGCGGTTGCCAATAGGAATCGTAGTAGTAATCCTTTGTTTCAATATCAAAATACAGGTTGTTGGCGATGATACCTGTCCGGAAAGTGCTTCGGGCGCTGAATTTTTTATTGAACAACAGGGAAAATGTTTGCTTGGCTTCACTGAAAGAGGTGTTGAACTCGGTCAGGAAATCATAGTTTCCATCCAGGGCGTCCTGGCGGTAATAGCTATTGACAAATGAAGAGGCCAATATCGTTTTGAGGTAGGTTTTATCATTCAGGAAATGCATATAGGTCAATCCCAGGGTTCCCATTTTGGAGCCGGCTATCTCGTAATATTGGTCGTCCGGCTTTTCAGACCAGGTAAGCGAGTCTTTCACCGCATCGAATTCTATTTTGCTTACACCTCCTACACCGAAGACGGCAAAATAGCCCTTGGGATGGGGTATATGAAACTTAAAGGAAATATCCTGGTATTGCGGAACCGAACCGATAAAATCGAGGGCCCCGAATGCATCCAGCACCCCCAGGGTCGAATAGCGGTAATTGACCAGGTAGGAAGCATTTTTGTTTTGGCGAAAAGGACCTTCGGCGCCGACCTCAAAACCATTGGCGCCGATCTGAAAAATATACTCCCGCTTCTCATTATTGCCCTTGCGCATGCGGAGGTCGAATACCCCGGAAATCGCATTGCCATATTCTGCATTGAATGCACTGGTGATGAAGTCGGAATTATCCAGCAAATTATTGTTCAGCATACTGATCCCTCCTCCCGTTGCCCCGGAGGTGGAAAAATGATTGGGATTGGGTATTTCCACCCCGTCCATGCGCCACAATATCCCTACGGGTGAATTACCCCTGACCACAATATCGTTCCGTTGATCATTTCCGCCGATCACACCGGCAAAATAGGTAGCCATTCGCGCCGGATCGCCCCAGCTCCCGGCATATTTGTTGGTTTCTTCGATCGAAAAGGTGCGGGCGCCGATCAGCGACATTTCATTTTGCGGATCGTTTTTCTTTTTTCGACCGATAACAACAATCTCTTTGGCCTGGATATAGGTTTCCTCTATACTTACTGTCAGTACCACTTCCTTGCCTGAATTCACGACAATATTGGGCAGGATCAGATCATTATAGCCCAGGTAAGTGACCTTGATCTCGTGCCTGCCCAGGGGAACCTCTTCCAGCCTGAATTCACCATTGATATCCGTCGAGGCCCCTTTAAAAGGATCCGAGTTCAGCAATACCACGTTGGCCCCCACCAGGGGTATCCGCGAATCTTTATCGATCACCTGCCCACGGATGGTTTGGGTCAGCTCCTGCCCGGAAGCAGCCAATCCCATCAAACAAACCAACAAGCAAAGTATTACGGTTTTCACGATAACAAATTTACAACAGATGGATCGATCCTAAAGCATGCCGGTTCGTGTATGAGTATTAGCTGACGACTGGAAGATATTACTTATAGCCCTTGTTGAAGGCAGTAATTTTATTTTTCAATTCGTCAGCTTGTAGTTTTGGTGATTTTACGATTTGAATATCACTAATAAATTCAAATAGCCTATCAATTCCTGATTCGTCTTTAGTTTGGATTAAAATTTTTAGTTCATAGCCTTTATTAACACACGAGCGTTCAAGTTTTTCCTTTGCGTCATTTAAGGATTCGTTTACAGATTGAATTTTAACCGGCACTGGTTTTCCTTTGTAATGCTCCTTTAAAAATCCATCAATCCCACTATTTCGTTGAACCGGAATTGCGTCAATGCTTTTCAACAATGCAACTTCACCCTCAGTTTTGAGATTATATTCATCTGCTCCCTTTTCTAACAAGGCAGACTCTGTAATTATCATATTTTGTAGTCGTTGTTTTGCTAATTCAACAGCATCTTCTGCCTTGTCAATTCCTATGAAATTTCTGTTCATTGATTTTGCAGCAACACAAGTTGTTCCACTACCATTAAAAGGATCAACAATTAAATCTCCTTCATCAGTAGTCATTTCAAGAATTTGTTGTAGTAATAGAACTGGTTTTTGAGTTGGGTAACCAACCCTTTCCCTTGCTTTAGGGTTTAAATATGGTATTTCCCAAACATCTGAAAGGGGAACTCCCTTTTTCTCTTTACCTAAAACTACATTGCCACTTTTATCTTTCTTGTAAACAGATTTGCCATTTTTCGTTCTTTGTCTGTCTTGAAGAATTTGGTCTATGTTAGTTGTAGGAGCATAACATTTAAATATGGGATTGAACTTAAAGTCCTTAGTCTTTGAATAAAAATAAATGGTCTGATGTGCATTAAGTAATCCTTTTTTGGAATTTGACCATCTTTTATATGACCAAATGATTTCACTTTGAAAACTTTTGCTTCCAAATACTTTGTCCAATGAAACTCGTAAATGGTGGGAAGCTGCCTTGTCGCAATGAAGAAAAATACTTCCTGTTGACTTTAATATTCTTTTACATTCCGTCAAACAGTTTTCAATCATAGATAAATAGTCTTCAATTGAATCCCAACTATCATCAAATTCGTATTTCTTGGTTTCATCACGAGTTGATAAAGAATGTTTTCGTTGCGTATAGAAAGGAGGATCCATATAAACCATATCAACAGATGCTGTTGTGATTCCTTTCAGTTTATCAATGCAGTTTCCTACGTGGATTTCATTAACTTTCATTCTCTGGTGTTCTTTTATCTGCGATAGTGGTTAATATAGCTTTTAAATCATAACCCGAATAACTTTTTATGAATTCCCAAGCGTCATCTCCCGAATAGTACTCGCCTTGAACTCCTGCATAAATAGTCTTTAAAGTTTCTTGAATCTTTTGGGCTTGAGTCCTTTGCGGATAATAGAACATTATCCTAATTGGTTTATAGCCGTGACTTTGAATACATTTAACTCTGGTATGCTCTTTGGTAATATGGTCTCCGTCAGTTGTAGCGTCTCTCCACTTGATTTCAATGGCATGGTTGCCGTCAAGAAAATCAATTTCAAAAGTTCTCGGTTTTTGTCCCTGATTGTTCTCAACAGTAGTTTTTTGTCCTTCAGGGTTGTTGTACTCTAAGCAAAGTGAAGCAGCTTCTTCAAGGAATGATCCAGCATATTTATACAAAAACCGTCCTGTATTTTGATATTCATCAATAAGCTGTCCGTCTTTGGAAGAAATACCTAACACTCGATAAATTAGATAGTGGCTTGTGTCATCTTGCTTCATTTCCTCTTTGCGTTCATCAATTTTTGCTTTAAGATTTTCCGAATAAGTCTTTGCTAGTGATTCTATTTCTTCAATCAACAAAATTTCGCTGTTGTCCTTATCCTTAGCTTCTTTTAATTTATTTGTTCTATATTCGTTTGCTTCTTTCATAAGAATCTTCTTGCCTTTCTTTTCTGTATCAATTCCAATTGATTTACAGTAATCCATAAGCTCAGCCTTATTCAATCGATCTATTTTCATTCTATAAATTTCGTTTTTTTCTTTTATTGCCCCCAAACTGTTTATAAAAGTTTAGTATCCAAAATGGAATGCAACATAGTGAAGAAAGAAGGCAGATAAAATATCATCCGATTTTTCTATATTTACGATTGCCTGGGTTGAGTGGATTGTTGGCGTTGATCTTCTCTAAAAGACAGCGCAATATATCTTTCATTGGTATATCCACGTGATGAGCAAGCTTCGTAAATACCCGGATCAATTAACCCTGCTTTTACTGTTGTTCATTTATTTTGCCTGGTGGGCGTGGCCCATAGCCTGGTCAGGATCGGCGAACCTGAGGTTGGTTCAGGCTTTTGATCCGGATGAAGGCGAGATCCTTGAGTTGATCCTTGGCGCACTCGACAGCCATTCTTTCGAGATTGGCTATGAATATTACGGTTACCTGTATTTCAATATTTGCCTGATCATCCTGAAGGGGATGCAGCTATTTGCTCCCCTGACCGACCAATTGGTGATCATCGTCATGCGTCTTGTCACGGCATTTTTCGGCCTGGGAACCGTTTTCATGACCTATAAGCTTGCCCGCGACTTTCTGGGGCAGATCACGGCAAACCTGGCTGCTCTCTTACTGGCATTCGTGCCCCTGCTTTTTCTCACCTATTCGGTGATGGCCTACCCGGATATTCCGCAATTGCTCTTCCTGGTGATGGGATTGTATGCCTGCTGCCGGTATATGAGGGATAAAAAACAAGGATGGATGATTGCTGCATCCCTGGCTGCCGGGTTTGCATTTGCCTGTAAATACGGGGGTGTGTTTTTACTGCCGGTGATTGCCGGAACCGGTATTGCCCTGGCTATCCGGGAGCATACCGATGAAAGCCCTTCGCCGGGATCCATAAAAGGACGGGTATCGGTGATCCTCATGTTAAGTGTTGTAACCGCCATATTTGCGAACCCGGAACTGATCCGGCCCTATTTGAGCGGAAAATTTATTGTTCGCAACACCGAAACGCCGGCACTTTTTACCAGCCTGAATATCCTTAGATATATATCGATCCCGGTTGCGCTGTGGATGGTCGTTCTGCTGATCCTGCCGCAAAAAAGCCCGGTACGCTCATTCCGAGCCTTGACAGTAAAGGTCCTCTCGGCTATGTACATACCGGCCTATATTTTTCTGGCTGCCTTTTACGCCGGCTCCCCTTTATCTTTTAAAGATCTTGCTTTTGTTAACGGGCTTATTGCCGGATCGGAACACCTGACTTTCGGACATTGGTTCCGGGATGAAGCCGATCATTTTTCCTGGACCGGCTTATTGGCAGGCAAGGAGCTGTTGAGCTATTTATTGATCACACTGGCCGCCCTGGCGGTTATCTGGCTGAAGGTCAATAAACCGGATAAAGCATTTGCTGCCAGAAATGGCGTTATTATCCTGCTCTACTGTTTTTGCGGTTTATACCTGGGCTATCTTTGGTGGAGAATACAGGCGGGGTTTCCCCATTATCTGCTGCTGATCCTGCCCCCTGTCTTGATCCTGGCTTCTTTTACCGTCGAACAGCTCATTGTACTGATCCGAAAAAAGCTTTTCCCTCAATTCGCACCGGAAACGGCATTTGTGATCATCCTGGCCCTGATCGTTATCGAGATCCCTGTACATTTTAATGCGATGCTCACTTACCGGACCACAAAGATCAAAGCCAACAAGGAAGGTGATATTATTAAAACCGGCGCCTGGTTAAAAAGCAACTTCGATGAATACACCAGTATCCTCCATGATCATTACAGCTACATACCGCCGGAATTCCGGTTTGCTTATCCTACCTGGGGAGGAACCCTCCAGGATATCAAAGACCTCGATCCGGATGTGATCATCATGAACCGGGAGATCGCCAAAAAATACAGCAACAGCCGTCGCGCCGACCTGTTCATCAACGGCCCGAAGCTATACCTCCAAAAAAGGGCTTATTACCATGCGCTCGACCAGCAAAAGATCCCCTATAAAGAAAAGGTCAGCTTCGGCGCTTACCATGTGTACCGGAAGATCCGAACCTGGGATCTCATGGAACCCATCGACACGATCATCCGGATCATCAATGACTTCGAACCCCAAACCGGCATCGAAAACTGGTATAACCTGGGCACCATTACCCAAATGCCCCAGAG
Organism: Chitinophagales bacterium; assembly: GCA_028278085.1. GTDB lineage: Bacteria > Bacteroidota > Bacteroidia > Chitinophagales > JANQFB01 > JANQFB01. Next base: position 1,519 of record JANQFB010000508.1, on the reverse strand, counting down.
CGATAACCACGCCAGCCATACCGGTCCGGGGATGAAATACGGAGCTACCTACATCAGCGAGATCGGTTCCTTACATTTGTTGCCGGGTCAATATATCCGTGCCAGGGCGCGGGTTATGCTGGACCGGGACATTGATATTTATGCCCGGATGGTTATCAGCCTCCAGGAGCCCGGTGGAAGGATCTATGCTTACCGCAATGTATATCTCTCCAAATTCCTGAGAAAAAGCGGCACCTGGAAAACGGTTGACATGATCATAGAAGTCCCTGCCGGCATAAAAGAACAGGATATCCTGAAAGTGTATACCTGGTCGCCCGGAGAAAAGATCGTTTATACGGATGATATGGAAATTGCCATTTTAAGATGATATTTGTATACGGAACTCCCGGTGAAACATTTTGCTTTTTAAATACCAATGAGGTGCTGCACAAGACCAAAGGGATTGTTTTAAAGACCATAAAATTTAAAGAAACGAGTGTTATCACTAAGATCTATACGGAAAAATTCGGTCTGCAATCTTATATCATCAACAGTGTCCGGTCGCCCAAAGCACGCCATAAGGCCAGCTATCTGCAACCCCTGAGCCTGCTCGACCTGGTGGTCTATTACCGGGAACACAAAGACCTTCAAAGAGTTTCCGAGATCAGGAGCTCTTTTTTATTCCGTTCGATCCCTTTTCATGCGGTTAAGCAGGCTGTCGGGATCTTTATAGCCGAGATCCTGAACAAGGCCATCATCGAAGAAGAATCCAATCCGCCGCAATTCGATTTTCTCTATCGGGCCATCCGCTTCCTGGACGAAACGTCCGACCCGGTCGGTAATTACCATTTATGGTTCCTGCTGAATTTTTCAAGGTTCCTGGGCTTCTATCCTACCGATAATTATCAAAGCGACAGGCCTTTTTTCGATTTGCAGGAAGGTATTTTCCTCAAACAAGCGCCGGACCACGTTCATTTCATTTCCCCTGACCTGTCGCCTTCTATTGCCGAACTGATCCATACGCCGGTCGAAGCGGTCCATCGCATTAACTTAAGCCGCGAAGAACGTAAAAGCCTGGTGGAACATTTGGTACGCTTTTATCAATTGCACCTGGAACATTTCAGTTCGCTCAAGTCAACGGAAATTTTAACACAAATCCTGGCAGAATAGACCATGAAGATCAGGCATATTACACGAACCGTTTGGGTACTTTCTTTCATCAGCCTGTTCAATGATTTTGCCAGTGAAATGCTATACCCGGTCATGCCTTTATACCTGGAGAGCATCGGCTTTTCCATCTTCTTTATCGGCTTGCTGGAAGGGGTAGCGGAGGCTGCCGCCGGTATCAGCAAGATATATTTCGGCCACTTATCCGACCATTATAACCGACGCTTGCCTTTTGTCCGGTGGGGGTATTTCCTGAGCGTGATCGCCAAACCGCTGATGGTGATCTTTCAATACCCGGTATGGGTCTTACTGACACGATCCCTGGACCGGCTGGGCAAAGGATTGAGAACCGGGGCCAGGGATGCCTTGCTTT
>JANQFB010000441.1 GCA_028278085.1 Chitinophagales bacterium | reverse complement strand
ACTCTCCCAGGGTTTCCAGTTCCGCGAATTGAGCCGCATCGTTGGCATCCGCAATGCTTCCGGGCCTCAAACCGTCTCCAAGGGAAAAGGAGACATCATAGCTTTTCATGATCTCGCAGATCTCTTCAAAATGCGTGTATAAAAAGTTTTCCCGGTGATGGGCCAGGCACCACTTCGCCAAAATAGATCCGCCCCTGGATACGATCCCGGTTACACGGTTAGCCGTCAAAGGGATATATCGTAAAAGAACGCCCGCATGGATGGTGAAATAATCGACGCCCTGCTCGGCTTGCTCGATCAGCGTATCCCTGAAAATTTCCCAGGTGAGGTCTTCGGCTTTACCACCGACTTTTTCCAGCGCCTGGTAGATCGGAACCGTCCCGACCGGAACCGGTGCATTCCTGATAACCCATTCACGGGTTTCATGAATATGATCACCTGTCGAAAGGTCCATAATGGTATCGGCGCCCCACCTGCAGCCCCACACGGCCTTTTCAACCTCTTCGTCGATAGATGAAGAAACGGCGGAATTGCCGATATTGGCATTTATTTTAACCAAGAAATTCCGTCCGATGATCATCGGCTCGGATTCCGGGTGGTTAATATTGGCAGGTATGATGGCTCTTCCGGCAGCAATTTCATCCCTGACAAATGCCGGTGTTATGGCTCCTTTGGGGGTATTGGCGCCGAAGCTTACGCCGGGATGAGGGGCAGCAATTTCCTGTTGTTCCCGGATCTTCTGATTTTCCCGGATCGCCACATATTCCATTTCGGGTGTTATGATACCTTTCCTGGCATAATGCATCTGGGTAACGTTTGCTCCTTTTTTGGCTTTTAAAGGCTTATCGACATTCGGGAACCGCAAATGGGCAGTCTTTTCATCCCTGATCCGGTCGTTGGAATACTGGGAGCTGAAATCAGAAAGCCGCTCGACGTCTTGCCTGTCGTTGATCCATGATCCCCTGATCTTGGGAATACCCTGGCGGATATCGATCTCGACCGCGGGATCGGTATAGGGGCCGCTGGTATCATAAACCGTTACCGTGCGTCCTTCATCATCCGATCCGTTTTGCCTGGCCATGGTATCGCCTACTTTTATCCCGCGCATCGCTACTTTTATATCATGTAAGGTACCATCGACATACACCTTTTCGGAGGCTGGGAAGGGCGTCCGGGTGATCACATTTTCAGGTATTTCTTTTTCCATCGATCAGGTTTTAGGATTCACAAAATCAACCGCCTTGGGTAGCCCGGATAATCAACAGCTTGTCCTGGTCTTTTAACCGGGTTTCGGGCCAACGCTGCCGGGAAACCACCCGGTCATTCAAGGCCACAGCGATACCTTTTAAACTGGGGAGCGCCAATTGCTTTAGCACCTCCTCCAGGGTATGCGCCTGCTTAAACTCGGACAGTTTATCATTAATGATGATCTTCATTAAGATCCAACTTTACTGAATCGGGGCTAGCCTGGGGAGGGTATTCGTAGAATCTACCGGAACTTTTTCCTACACCGGCATTACCCGGACCAGGTTCAAAGGGTATATTCTCAGCCCCTCACGGGCACCCCTAAAGTATGGTAAATTTAAATCTATTTAAGGACAAATAATACCCGCTTAACGATTAATTAACCACAAAAAATCCACAAAAACGTTAGTTCCGTCAAAACACGGGGCAGCTAATGAAGTTTATTCGACCGTTGGCGCCATGTCATGCAACAATCCTTCATAAGATGACAAGTCGGCTTTAATGGATCCGACGATAATGGGCGATTCCACCCGGATGGGGATCTTATTTTCATCATCGGTTACCCAAACCACCATTCGCTCCCCCCCTTTGAAGATGGTACCGTCAATTAACAGGGGTTTAAATTTTATACAGCGGAATTTACCCAGCCGGGTTTCGATAGTCTCTTTGCCCAAATACCGCAGATAAATGTCGAACATGTCATTGTCGAGGTACAATTGGATGGGGATGGTATCATTTTTTTCCAGGACGGAATAATCCACGCAACGGGAATAATAGATGGCCGAAAGCACATCCTGCAGGCAGTTAGGGATCTCGAGCGTCTTCTTCGAGGTAATGGCTATACCTTCATCGTGTTTGAAAGTTACGTCGTTGTGAAAACTGTAACCGCCCTCGTTGACATCCCGGATAAAGCGAAGCGGTTGGAGGGAATTCACTTCCACAAAAGTTTCATATTTATCCCTGACCTTATAAAACCAGTCATAGGATTTGTGGGTGGCCCCGGTACCGGTGATATGGTAACATACTTTATTGTCCATCACAGCGGGTTGAACTTCAAATACCACTTCACCGGCATTCAACCATATGGCGTACCAGTTGTAATAAACCTTATAGGTGATCTTTTCCCCGATGGCAAAGGCATTATTCCGCAAGGCACACGAAGTGTCCTGAGCAAGGGAAGTAATGGAAAGAAGCAGGAAGATCAGCAGCAGACATGCGAATGGTGTATTACCATCAATCCTTGTATAGGAATACTTCATTGTTGAGCAAAGAATCAGCCGTCATTTAGCATCAGCCAATCCCTGAATTTATAGCTAAATATAGGGATTTATAAGCATTTTCCCGTTGCCGCCTTTAGGACAACAGGCCTTTTTGTTTCGATCATCCGGCTATTCGGATCGTTGGTTCGTGGCTTATTTGATCCGGGAAGAGAACTGATGCTTTAAGCCGGAATACGCTTTAAGATCAGCTTTGATGGAACCGACCAATATCTCCGATTCGATGCGAATAGGGATCTTATTGGCATCGTCCGATACCCAAATGTGCATGACGGCATCTTCATCAAAAACATTTCCCGAGATCAGCATAGGCCTGACCTTAAAAGTCTTAAACTTCCCGAGTTGGGTCGTTATTGTTTCCTTGCCCAAATATTTTATCATGATCTTGTAAACCTGATCATCCAAAAATATTTCCACCGGTAAGGTATCGTTGACCGAAAGCTGGTTGAAATCGAACGAGCGGAAATAGTAAACCGCTGATAAAACATCGTGAATACCCACGGGAATATCATAGGATCCCTTCAGGGTGGTGGAGGTATGGTTCTCCCGGTCGAATGTAACCCGGTTGTTAAAGGTAAAGCCTCCTTCATTAACATCCCTGAGAAACTTCCGGGATAACAGATCGTTTTCATCGATATAGGATTCATACGTATCCCTTACCTTGAAGAACCAATCGAATGCACCCGTGGAATATCCCTTTCCGACCACATGGTAACATTCGCTGCCATTGACCTTTGACCGTTGTTGATCGATCTCAAAGGTAGTTTCCCCGGCATTGATCCAACCATAATGTACGCGGTATTTCAGCTTTTCGCCAAATGTAAAAGCATGATCTCCGTTCACCGGCTGATCGTAGCGGTCGCCTCCGGCGATGGCGGTAAAAACAACAGCCGTCAAAAAGGTCCCGAGAATTGTGGATCTAAGCATATGCCGTATTTTTGAAAAAGTTAATCCGGGCAATTAATAATCCTCCGATCAGGGCCGGGATGATCAAATTGATCAGCCACAAACTGTATGATGCCGTTAAAATACTTAATTCGGTGGCCGCATACTGACCCAGGAAATAAATCGCTACCGGACCTCTTATCCCTAACTCTATCAGCGTAATACTGGGCAATATGGACTGCACCAAAAATATCAGCATGATCATGTTCAAGCCGGTAACCACGGGGACATCAATGCCAAACACTTTTAACAACAACAAATACTGTGCCGTAAATACGCCAAATCTCAATAATGACAGTCCGAAAATGACGGCCAACTCCCGATTATCATAAAGCAAAAAGATCCGGAACAGCTTTCTGACCTTTTTTAAAAAGATGATCCTTCGCATGATCCTGTAGGCAAAGCGGACATTAAAATAAACCCCCAACACCAGGAAGATCAGCAAAGCCATGATCAATCCCATGATGAAAAGCAACTTAGGATCGATCAGCTCGTTGACCCACAGGTAATACATCAATCCTAATACGCCCATGGTGATCGTAACGGTGATCTGGCTTAAGCTGCCGATAAGCGTAACCAATATGGCCTTGATCTTGTCGGCCTTCTGTAAATAAAATATCCTGCCGCCGTATTCGCCGATCCTGTTAGGCGTGAAAACAGCAAAGGTAACGCCGCATAAAATGGCTTTATAGGCCGTAAAAAAAGGGATAACCTCCATTTTATCGATCAGTTTTTTCCATTTGAGCGTTTCGAAACCCCAATTGAAAAATAACAGGATCAACACACATCCAAGTAAGAAAATACTTTGGGAATGCAGGCTGGCAACGAATGTTTGCAGGACATCATCCAGGTCCTTGTATTGGAATACCTGGTAGTAGATGGCCAAAGCTAGTAGGATAAAAATGACTAATTTTATCAGAAGGTTTATGGTCTTTACGGGCAGGAGCAGCTTGACGGCCATCAGGTCATACAGATAATTCTGCAATATTAAGGATATTGGTTTAAACATTAGGAACTAGTTGCATTAATACAGTTGAAAAAATTCGCTTAAAGGTTGCAAACACTACCCGAAAAAATCATTTTAGGTATTGATCCCGGTACCAATGTTTTGGGCTACGGGCTGATCCGATGTCAGCAAGAGAAGATTTCCCTTCTAAGTCTGGGGGTAGTACATCTGGACAAGTACAAAGAGCAACAAATCAAGCTGCGGAAGATCTTTGAAAAGATCACGCATTTGATCAAGCATTACCAACCTGACGAGGTGGCCATCGAAGCGCCGTTTTACGGTAAAAACGTTCAGTCCATGTTAAAACTGGGCCGTGCCCAAGGGGTAGCCATGGTGGCTTCATCGATCAAGAATTTATCTGTATACGAATATGCGCCGAAAAAGATTAAACAATCTATCACCGGCAATGGAAATGCCTCCAAGGAGCAGGTAGCCGCCATGCTGAAAGGGATCCTGAATTTCGAAAAAAACACCTCCTACCTGGATGCTACGGATGCCCTGGCAGCGGCGCTTTGCCATCATTTCCAGCGAAACAACCCGGTCAAAACAGGGAATTACAAAAGCTGGAATGATTTTATTGTAAATAATCCCGGAAAAGTAAAAAAATAGGTGGATTAGGGGCTATGAGGCCTGGTTAACCCGGTCTCGAATACTGGCGGCAATAGCTTCAAATTCATCGGGGGAGAATCCAAGCTTGGGTTTGCTGAAATCCATATCATGGATATGATCGATCGGGATCAGGTGAACATGGGCATGCGGTACCTCCAGCCCGATAACCGTCACGCCGATCCTGTCGCAGGGAACAACCTGTTCGATGGCCCGGGCTACTTTTTTGCAGAAAACCATTAATCCGGAGAGGGTATCATGATCCAGGTCGAATATATAGTCGACCTCTGTTTTGGGAATGACCAGGGTATGGCCTTTGGCAATGGGATTGATATCCAAAAAGGCCAGATAATGCTCATCTTCGGCCACTTTGTAGGCCGGGATTTCGCTATTGATGATCCGGGTAAATATACTGGACATGCCGCTTAGCTCCGTGATATTTCCAGTATTTCGAATTTGATGGCTCCGGAAGGGGCGGAAACTTCGGCAATCTCACCCACTTGTTTCCCCAACAGGGATTTCCCGATCGGTGAGCTAACCGAAATTTTACCGTTTTTGAGATCAGCTTCCTTTTCGGAAACCAACTGGTAGGTAAAATCCTTTTGATTCGTCAGATTTTTGATCTTCACCGTTGACAACACAAAAACTTTCGAGCTATCCAGGTTGCTGTCGTCGATCAGCCTTGTTTTCGACAATACATCCTGTAATTTGGAGATCTTCAGCTCCAGCAAGCCCTGGGCTTCTTTTGCAGCATCATATTCGGCATTTTCCGACAGATCCCCTTTATCGCGGGCTTCCTGGATCCGCTTGGCAATATCGGCCCGGCCTTTGGTGGTTAACTCCCTCAATTCTTCTTTGAGTTTTTCCAAACCTTCTTTGGTAGCGTAATTATACTCTGCCATTGACTCAATTTTTATACGGATGAATGATAAAGCCCGGATCAGTTCCTCAGGCCGTGGATGGCTGCGGGATCAAAATACCGTGCTTATAGCTGTGATGACAACGTCCAGCCGTTTTCATAATTCATGCCTTTTCGATGGTGACTGTCCCGAAATGCCTGGTAGCATTCCTAAAATACAAAGAAACGTTCCCGTAGGAACGTTTCTTGTACAAAGATAATATATTTTTATGATTTAGAGGCTGATCCTCGCTCCGATAGTATGGGTACCGGCAAAAGGATTAGTGGTACGGTAGGAGTAATCCAAACCGATCGTCGGGCTTGTTTCTTCCTCTTCCTCTACTTTTTTCAAGGGTAATTCGATCGTAAATCCGGCAGCTAAACCGGTGTAAGCGGTATTCCGGGTTTCGTCCTTCATCAATCCATCCGTCCACCGATATCCGGCTCTTACCATAAAATATTCCTTAAAGGCATATTCCAGGCCGCCGCCGATTTGATCGCTGGTGAAGGAATTGGAGGTAAAATTAGCCATCAGGGTTATCCGGTGCAATTCCTGCAATTTGAAATCATAGGCACCACCGATATTCAGCAATGAGGGCAATTCGAATTTTTCGGTACGTTGCTCCATGGTCATTTCAAAATCGCCTTCCGGGGCATTATTCCGGAATGCCATACCATCGCCGCTATAGCGCATCGGCAATCCGATGTTACGCAGGGCAATGCCGAACTTCACATTATCCGTAGCGCCCGTTATATATTGTATACCCGCATCTACTGCAAATCCCTGTGCGCTCACGTCTGAAATGGATTCGGATATGGCTCTCATAGTAAATCCGCCGAAAATACTGTTCGAAAAGGCTTTGGCATAACCTAAACCCATATTGATGAACTGTGGACGATACGTACCGACACCACCTTCCGGTAAGGCAGTGGTGGTTATTTCGATATCACCGAAACTCATAGACATGATGCTGACGCCCAAAACACCGGATTCGCCCACCTTTTGTGAAAGACCGATCGCATTCAGCGAAATACCGGATCCTCTCATCCATTGGGTGTTGGCAAATACGACTTCCGTACTTCGGGAAAATGCCATGCCGGCAATATTCGTACGCATTGACTCGATCCCGCGGATATTGGCGCTATTCATGCCATGGAAACCCGAACTTCTTGCCCAGGGATTGATCAATAATTCCGGCGCACCGGCCTGACCCACCCTGTCCGGATTTCCGGCCTGCAGGGTTGCCAGGGGCAAAACCAGGACTACTGTGAATACAGCTTTTAAAATAGTAAATTTT
>JANQFB010000489.1 GCA_028278085.1 Chitinophagales bacterium | reverse complement strand
GGGCAGAGGCGTTATGGCTGACCATGCTTCCAAGAAGAATGAGGAAAATTATGACAAAAGCGATAGATGTCTTTTTCATATCCTTGTTAATTGGTTATTGTATTTCTGATACTTCCTATTTTGCTGGTAATTTGCGCCAGCACTTCCTCATTGATCTCCACCTGGCTGGTGGTCATTACTTCTGTGAATTTCTGATCGGGATTCGGATTGGGTTCCCGGTAAATGTATTTGATCTCGACATTGCGATAGATCTCTCTTAATTCATCCAGTGAACCGATCAACTTTTCAATTTCGGGATCGTCCTCTTTAAATTGATTCAACAAAAGTAACAGAATATTTAAGGATATCTTTTGTTCACCGATCCTGTTAATGACTTCCTCCTCCATTTTTTTATTGACACATTCCGTAGCCAGGTACAGGGCTTCGATCCAACCACCCGCGAGGATCAGGGCCGAGGTAATATTTCGCTCGTTTTGCTTCAGGTATTCATCCGATTTGCTGAAGGTGCGGGCGACAATGAACAGCAACGAATCCTGGTTATTGATATTCCGCTCGATCCTTTTAATGGTCCGGTTTTCAAATGCTCCGATAATACCGAGATCGTCGGCCATGATCTTACAGGTATTCAGGTAATCGATCGCATCCTGCGTTTTCTCAAAGATAGCTGCATAGCCCAGGTCCGTACCATAAATACCGAGATTCAGACTTTTGCTGAAATTATTCAGATAATCCTTGTATTTATTCTTGGGATTTAATAATTCCGGCATATAATTGAATCCCGATTGCTTAACCAGGGAAGCTACCTGGAAAGGGGAGGGTAAACCATATTGTTTTCCGGAATAATCGTCATCAAATACAGGAGTATTTTCCGTGCCACCATTTTCCGTTTTTTCGTTGTTTCCTGCATCGGAATTATTGCCTTCAACATTGTTCGTGTCACAAGCTACCCATAACAATAAGGTTGCACTCAAAAACAGTGAAAGCAATGAATTATGGTGTTTCCGAATAAACATACTTGATGGTTTTTGCTTATGATTTAACCCTTGCGAAGTTAAATAAAAGTTTGTTTAAAATCAAAAATTAAGTATTAGGAAATATTAGGGTTTATCCCTTGTTCAAGTCAAATATTGTGATTTCCGGCATAATGCCGATCCTTCCCGGATATCCGATAAATCCCAGGCCTCTGTTCACATATAATAACTGCCCCTTTTTTTCGTATAACCCGGCCCAGTGTTTGTAAAAATATTTGACAGGGCTCCATTTGAAATCACCCGTTTCCACCCCCAGTTGCATGCCATGTGTATGGCCGGCAAAAGTTACGTTGATGTCGGGGAAGCGGGTCGTTACCTCCGCATCCCAATGGGTGGGATCGTGTGACAACAATAATTTGACCGGGCATGATTCCGAACCTTTGCATGCAGCCTCCAGGTTGCCGTAATTGTGGAACCGCGGCTTGATGCTCCAATTCTCCACCCCGATGATGCCGAGTTTATCCGCTCCCTTGCTGATCACCCGGTTTTCGTTGCGCAGCAGTTGCCAGCCCAATTCCCGGTGGGCTTTGACCATCCCTTCCATATTTTCCCGTTTAGTCTGCTCATCCGGCCAGATGGTGTAATCGCCGTAATCATGATTGCCAAGGATAGAATAAATACCCTCTTTGGCCTTCAGGCCTTTGAAGATGTCCATATAGCTTTCCATTTCAGACGAGCGGAAGTTCACCAGGTCGCCGGTGAAGAAGATCAGGTCCGGTTCTTCGGCATTGATCAATTTCACCACATCAGAAAGAGGAGTTTTTTGGGTAAAACTCCCGGCATGAATGTCAGAGATCTGAACGATCTTCAAGCCCTTAAAGCTGTCCGGCAGGTTTTCCAGGGTGAGGGAGATGAAATACTTTTTAAAATTATAAGCACCGGAGAACATGCCGGCCGTCAGCGAAACGAAGGGAATACCCCCCAAAAGGATCGCAAAGCGGCTTAAAAAAGCCGACCGGCTGATCGCTTGCCCCTTTTGTTGAGGTGCAGGGCTTTTCTTTCGCCCTACCCACTTGATTATCCGGATCACGTCTTCGCTCAGCAATACGACCATGATGGCAATTTTAGCGCCGGCCAGGGCGAACATCACTCCGATGATGTACATCATCACAGGATTATTGGTCATCAGTTGATCCAGGAACATCCGGATAAAGACGATCCCGAGCGAAACTCCGGTTATCATCCAATAAAGGATGAAGATGATCCGTTGAAGGGGTTCGGGCAAACGCCAGCGGGCTGTTTTGAGCGCCTGAAAGCCATAGATATCGATGATCAGGATGATCAAAACGACGAGGATCAGTCTTTCGGACATCGGATTCATAGGCAACCTTTTGAGGTATAAACACCGGATGGGTAAGTTTATCCTATAAAAGTCCTAAAATTGTGGAAATATTGTACCTATAATCAGATGAGATTGTTGATAACCTTGCAGCGGTGGATTTTGATCGGGCTCGTTTGGAGCTATGTGTTGCCGGCTTCCGGCCAGGCGTTTCAGTTTTCCCGGGCCGATAGTTTGCGTGGTACATTGTCCGAATACCGTTCTTGCTATGATGTTCGCTTTTATCATTTGGATCTGCGGGTTGATCCGGATACCAGGACCATCCGGGGATCTAATATGATCCGATTCGAGGTGGTCCATGATTTTAAGACCCTCCAGGTCGACCTTTTTGATAATATGACCATGGAATCGGTCGACTTCGAAGGCCGGAAACTGGCTTATTCAAGGGAACACCATGCAGTATTCATCACCTTTCCCGAAACATTGAAGGCCGGGCAAGTCAAAGACATCACGATCCGGTATGCCGGGCAACCTATTATAGCAAAAAGACCGCCCTGGGATGGCGGCTTTGTCTGGAAGAGCGATCTCAATGGCAGGCCTTGGATTGGTGTGGCTTGTGAGGGCACGGGTGCCAGCTTGTGGTGGCCGAATAAAGATCATTTGTCGGATGAGCCGGACAGTATGCGGATCTCTTGTGCGGTTCCACCCGGCTTGCAATGTATTGCCAACGGTCAATTGATCGGAGTGGAGATTCCCGATACGGGTTTTGTTAAATACCACTGGAAAGTGAGTTATCCGATCAATAACTACAACGTCACCTTAAACATCGGTGATTATGAACATTTTTCCGATCGATATGTTAGTGGCCAAGATACCCTGGACCTGGATTATTATGTGTTGTCTTATAACAAAGAAAGGGCTATGGAACACTTCGGCCAGGTCAAGCCGATGTTGAAATGTTTTGAGAACTATTTCGGTCCTTACCCTTTTCACCAGGATGGCTTTGCCCTGGTGGAGACCAGTTATTGGGGTATGGAGCACCAGGGAGCCATTGCCTATGGTAATAATTACCGGAACAACGACTTCGGTTTTGATTTTATCATTATTCACGAAAGCGGGCACGAGTGGTGGGGGAATAGCTTGAGTTGCCGGGATCATGCCGAAATGTGGATACACGAATCCTTCACCACCTATGCCGAAGCCCTGTATGTTGAATGTTTGTATGGATTTGACCGGTCGGTCGAGTATTTGATGACACAAAGAGACAAGATCGTGAATGAGATCCCGATTTTAGGCGCCCTGGATGTCAATTTTCAGGCTTGGCCGGCGGCGGATATGTATTATAAAGGCACCTGGATGCTTCATACCCTGCGGCATGTGGTGGACGATGATACCCAGTGGTTCGAACTGTTGAAAGGGCTAACCCGTGATTTCAAAAGATCGAATCTAACCACGCCCCAGATCATTGCTTACATCGGGGAAAAAACCGGGCAGGACCACCGGAAGTTTTTCGAGCAATACCTGACCGATTCAAAAGCACCCACCCTGACCTACCACCTCGAAAGAAAGAAAGGGGTACTGTATTTTTCCTATCGATGGGATGATGTCATTCCCGGTTTCAACATGCCGGTAAAAGTAACCGCAGCCGGCGGTTTATACACGACCATTTATCCCAAGCCCGGAAAGTGGGAGCGCCTGGAGATCCGGGATCTGAAAAAAAGACATTTCAAGATCGCCGACCACCTATTCTACATTCTTCCCAATCGCCTGAAAAAGTTGGAATGATCTGGCAAGGCTGTCTCAAAATTTTTCCTCATTCCGTGTTGTCTTCAAATCACCCACCAAATTCCGCCTTAAACACCTGGAACACCGCTGTTGAATGAACAAAAAAAATAACATTTCGTATCTTTAATAAAACTTGAATAATGAAAACACTTACCATCAAAATACCAGAGGAAGTAGATGAACTTGAAGTAAAAATGAGTGTGGCGGCAATACTATTTGATAAAGGCATCCTTTCTTCCGGACAAGCGGCCGAATTTGTAGGTATATCCAAAAAAGAATTCCTAACCACGGTAGGAAAATATGGTGTTTCAGTATTCGGAGAAACCACTGACGATCTTAAATCATCCCTGGATTAGTGAACAAATCGGTCATATCAGACTGTAGTTGTCTGATCGCATTGGAAGGTATAAATAAGCTCGACATTCTGCAAAGATCATTTTCTGAGATCATCACAACCAGGGAAGGAGCGTTAGAATTCGGTTCAGTCCTGCCAGATTGGATACAAGTTCAACCGGTCAATAATATTGATAAGCAAAAAGAATTAGAACTAATCGTCGATGCCGGTGAAGCAAGTACGATTGCCTTGGCCTTGGAAACAGCGAATTGTGTACTTATCATTGATGAAAAGAAGGGAAGAAAAGTGGCACAAAGTTTAAACATTGAAATAATCGGAACTTTAAGGATATTATTATTGGCCAAACAAAAGGGCATAATTCCGGCCCTAAAACCGGTTATCTACCAACTTCATCAAAATGGATTCAGACTGACTGAAAAAATTATGAATGACATATTAACAGAAGCCGGTGAATAATCCCATCAGAGCATTTACCTAGCCTGGCCGCTCCATTATACCAGGTGGAACCTGTCATAAAAAAAAAGCCCTCCCCGGATCATGTCCGAAAAGGGCTTTGAGTTTTTTCGTTGCCTTTAAACTATGACAAGTAGGATTGTAATTGTTCCAGGTTGGAAGACTTCCGCAGTTTTTGGATCGTCTTATCCTTGATCTGACGGACCCGGTTCCTGCTAATACCGAATTTATCACTGATATCGTCGATGGACATGGGCACTTTCCCATCCAGGCCGTAAGAAAGCCTGATCACCTCCGCATCCCGGTCGTTGATAGCCGATAAAGCCATTTCGATCTCTTTGGTCAGGGATTCCTGCAAAAGGTGATCCATGGGTTCCGGCATTTCATCATCTTCCATCATATTGACCATGCTACCGTTCTCATCGTCATTACCGATAGGAGCGTCGATAGACACGTGCTTACTGGAAAAAGAAATGATATTCCTGACGTTCGTCGAATTCATACTCAGGATCTCGCTGATCTCTTCCTCGGTAGCTTCTCTTTCAAATTCCTGCCCCAGTTGGGAAGCCGTTTCAGCGATCTTACGGATATCATTGATCCGGTTTGACGGGATCCTGACCAACCGGGATTGTTCACCGATAGCCTTTAGGATCGATTGCCGGATCCACCATACGGCATATGAAATAAATTTAAAACCTTTTGTTTCATCAAAACGTTTAGCAGCCTCAATTAATCCTAAATTCCCTTCGTTAATTAAATCTTCCAGCTTTAGCCCATGATGCTGGTATTGTTTGGCGGTACTGATCACAAACCTCAAATTAGCATTCACCAACCTCCTCAATGCGACCTCATCGCCTTCCTTGATCCTTTTTGCCAATTCTACCTCTTCTTCAGCCGTTACCATGGGTTCTTTAGAAACTTCCTGCAAATACCTTTCAAGGGACTTACTATCCCTATTTGTTATTTGTTTTGTAATTTTAAGTTGTCTCATGCTTATAACAACAATTTATGATTGATTAATGATTAAATTCAAGAACGCAATACCATAACTAAACCAAACGGATAACCGTTTAATTTTATTGTGTGCGGATCGGAAAAAAAGTTAAAAAAACCTTGTTGAATGTTATACAATGAATTCTTTTTTATATTCCCTATTCAAAACAACCTAAACCATTAAAAGGTTCAAAATTCAACAAGTTTTGGGGGAAGCGTACTTATAATTATGAGCACTTTTAAATTCGCCGTAAAGTTACGGCGATATTCCCAGATTTCCAAAAATTTGTGACCTAATTGGGCAAATCCCTTCTTCATTTTTTTTACCAGGAATTTACAGTCCAGTGACATACCCAATTCGTGCTATTCTGACGGGCTTATATTTCTGGTTTGGGGTAGTTTTTATCCCCACAGCGAATGCCCAGATCTCCAGGAATATTTCCGTTGAAGTGAGTGCAACCGTAAGCCGGAATCCACCCAGCTTACAATTCAACTGGTTGCCGGATATCAACGCCACATCCTATACGGTTTATAAGAAAGAAAAATCCGAAACCGTCTGGGGCGCTCCCTACCTGGCGCTGGCCGGCAACGATTCCCAATTCGTTGACACGGCCGTTGTGATCGGGGAGGCCTATGAATACAGGATCTTCAAAATAGCGAACGGCTACCAAGGCAATGGTTATATCTATGCCGGGATCGATCTGCCGGCCAAAGAATCCCGGGGTAAGATCCTGTTATTGGTCGACAGTACCTATGTAGAGGCATTGGCCGCCCCGATCCGGCAATTGACATGGGACCTGGTAGGGGATGGCTGGACCGTTTCCCAATTCAACATAGCCCGTACTGCCGAGGTAACCACGGTCAAAACCCTTATACAAAATGAATACCTGGCGAATTCTACGCTCAATACGGTATTCCTGCTCGGGCATATTCCGGTACCATATTCCGGCAACTTTAACCCGGATGCCCATAGCAATCATATCGGCGCCTGGGCAGCCGATCCCTTTTATGCGGATCTGGATGACGACTGGACCGATATCAGTGTATCGAATACTTCCGCCAGCAGAACAGCCAACCATAATATTCCCGGCGATGGCAAGTATGATCAAAGTACCATTCCTTCAGCGGTTGAATTAGCCGTCGGACGGGTCGATCTGATCAATTTGCCGGCGATCGATGCTAACGATACCCTGCTCATCAGCCGCTACTTGCAAAAAGACCATGATTACCGGTTCAAGATCCTGGAGGCTTCCCCCCGGGGACTGATCGATGACAATTTTCAATCTTTCCAGGAAGGCTTTGCCAGCAACGGTTGGCGAAATTTTGCCACCTTTTTCGGCCATAACCAGGTAAGCGCTCTCGATTATTTCGGAACCCTGGCCCAGGACAGCTATTTATGGGCCTACGGATGCGGCGGCGGATCCTATACCAGCGCCGGCGGGATCGGTAACACCACACAATTCGGGACGGATACGGTACAAGCCGTTTTCAACATGCTCTTTGGTAGCTATTTCGGCGATTGGGATAGTGACGATAATTTTTTAAGGGCTCCCCTGGCTTCCCAAACCCATGCCCTGACCAATGCCTGGGCCGGCCGGCCGCATTGGTATTTCCATCATATGGCCATGGGCGATCCCATCGGGTACGGGGCAAAAATATCGATGAACAATACCGGCACCTACCTGAATGGTTTTAGCGTTCGCGGTGTGCATATGGGCTTAATGGGAGATCCTTCGTTAAGGCTTCATGTAGTGGCCCCTCCGCCAACCCTTAACCTGACCTATACCCATCCGGATCAACAGGTAAGCTTGGATTGGGGTAGCAGCTCGGACACCGTGCTGGGATATTATGTTTATCGCAGCCAAGATTCGCTGTCCGGTTATCAACGAATGCATGAAGATATCCTGACGGCTACCAGCTATACCGACTCCTTCCCGTTTATCGGGCCTAACTATTATATGGTGCGGGCGGTATTCTTACAATCGGGGAGCAGCGGAACCTATTTCAACCTGAGCCAGGGCCGGTTTGCCGCTGCCTTTGTCGATACGCCGATGATCAGGACCGATGCGACCGGACAGGATAGTTATTGCCTGGAAACCAATGTACCGGTAACCTTTACCGTTGAAGGTGTAGCTTTCAATACCGACAATACCTTCCTGGTCCATTTGTCGGATACTGCCGGGGATTTCAGCAACCCCCAAGTGATCGGTACGATATCCGGAAGATATCCGGCAACCATCGATGCTTATTTACCCGGCTACCTGTCGCCGGGATCCGGGTACCGTATCAGGGTGGTGGGAACGGATCCCTATGTAATAGGTATGGATAATAACAGCAACCTCACCTTGCAGTCTTGTGTGGGCATCGAAGAGATTGTTGCGTCAGGCGGCATAAAAGTTTATCCGGTTCCCAGTAGCGGAAAGCTGTACCTGGAACATGCCCTCGAGGTAAATGGCCGGATGTCTATTTACGATATTTCCGGCAAGGTGATCGAACAAAGATTGCTTACGCTCGATGGTGGCTCACCTAAAGTAGTGGACTTGTCTCACCTGCCCGCGGGTGTATACCTCCTGGAATTTACAGATGAGCAGGGCCCGCACTATTCCAAGATCCTTTTACACGATTGATCCAAGTACATGCTCTTCCTTTCGGGTGAGGTGAATATTCGGATGGGGATATTTCACCATTGATACAAATACAATAAAAGTCTCATCAATCAGGTTTCGCCGGCCTCAAAGATTTCATCCCTCCTTTTGCGGCTTTTGTCACAAACTTATTGGATTTGATCACTAATCCCGACCAAATGGTGATTGGCTGCCGTTAAAAAGAGCATAATGGCTGCAAACAAAAATAAAAACAACGTTAACCCAAATTCAACGGAGGACAATAAAATGAGAACTTTCACC
>JANQFB010000465.1 GCA_028278085.1 Chitinophagales bacterium | reverse complement strand
GAGATCGAAGCCATCCGGCAAAGGGTCACCTACTACCAGGATAATATTATTCTAATGCGTGAAATGCCGGTTCCCAGTGAATTTCAGGTAGACCTCTTTCACCAGAAGTTAAAAGAGCTCCTACTACCGGACAGAAAGTATTTTTTATTGGTGGATCTAACCACCACCGGCCGGGCCTCGGGCACAGTCCGGAAAAAGATCGTGGAAATGACAAATAGTATCCGAAAAAGCCTGATCCACGTGGCCATCTTTACGGAAAAAAATACCCTGATCAATATCACCGCCCGCTTTGTTTTGAATATCGCGGGATTGGATTCTTTTAGCCTTCACAGAACCAGGGAACAAGCCATTAAAGCGATCAATAATGCAAGCGTATCATAACGACCTTATAGAATTGATCATCAGTCACCTGCTCGATGTGCAAAAAGGAGCGTGCCGTATTACGGGCGAGATGATCGATGAAGAGCCGGACCACCAGGTTAAAGCCATCCTCACGGGGATCCTTCATTTGAGCGAAGACCTTGAGCTCAAAGAATCCCAACTGCGGGCATCGGCTACAAGTGTTGAGAAATTTTTTGATGTCACCCTCGACCTGGTATGTCTGGCAGGTACCGACGGATATTTTAAGAAGATCAATAAAGCTTTTGAAAAAGTTTTAGGCTACCAGGAGCAGGAATTAATGACGACCAGTTACTTTGATATTGTTCATCCCGACGACCGCCCGGCTGTTGCCAATGAAGTGCAGCAATTGTCGCAGGGGCAGCAAACCGTGGGATTTGAATGTCGGATGGAAAGTAAAGATGGCGGCTATCGATGGTTTTCCTGGAATGCCTCTCCGGATCCCGAATCGGGGGTGTTATATGCCACTGGCAGGGATATTACGGAAAAAAGAGAGGCCCAATTGCAGCTCAAAGAAGAGCGTCAACGGTTGGATTATACCATCAGGGGTACTAACCTCGCCACCTGGGAATGGAATATTCAAACCGGTGAAACGATCTACAATGAACGCTGGGCTGAGATTATCGGCTATACGTTGGAGGAGATCTCCCCGGTTTCGATCAACACATGGATGAAATATGCCCATCCCCATGACCTGGAAGCAAGCCATAAGGCCCTGGAAAAACATTTCAAGGGGGAATCGGAATTCTACGAATTCGAAACCCGCATGATGCACAAAAACGGCCATTGGGTATGGGTGCTCGACAGGGGAAAGGTAGCTTCCTGGACCGAAGACGGTGAACCGCTGTGGATGTTTGGAACCCAGCAGGATATTACCGAGCGGAAAAGGGCAGCGCAGCAGCTCGAGAAAACCAACCAACAGCTCGATCACTTTGCTTATATCGTATCTCATGATCTGAAGGCGCCTTTAAGAGCTATTAATAACCTGTCCGAATGGATTGAAGAAGAACTGGTCGAAGCACAACAGGTAACGGGAGATGTGCGTCAATATCTTACCACATTAAGAGGCCGCGTGAAAAGAATGGAAAACCTGATCAATGGTGTATTGCAATATTCCAAAGTGGGCAGGCAAAAGATCGAACAGGAGGAAGTGAATGTGAAAGAGATGATCACCGAGATCCTCGACTCACTGGCCTACCCGGATAATTTCAGCTTTAGGATTCCCAAAAAACTCCCTGTTCTTCATACGGAAAGAGTATTGCTTCAACAGGTATTTACCAACCTGCTCAGTAATGCTATTAAATATCATAATCGGGAAGATGGCCGGGTGCAGATCCGCTGCAAAACAAACGGCCGGTATTATAAGTTCTCCGTCAAAGACGATGGGCCCGGTATCGAACCGCAGTATCATCACAAGATCTTCGGCATCTTTCAAACGCTGGAAGCCCGGGATACCCGGGAAAGTACAGGTATCGGTTTGTCTATTGTAAAAAAGATCATCCAGGAACAAGGCGGGGAAATCCAGTTGGAATCCGCCCCGGGAAAAGGGAGCACTTTTAAATTTAGCTGGCCTAAAAAATTAGCCAATCATGAATCAGAAAGAATGCCTGCAGTCCATTGAATCCCTTCAAAGGGAATTTGAAGAATATGTTTATATCGTATCGCACGATTTAAAGGCGCCGCTTCGTGCCATCGCTAATCTTTCCCAATGGATTATGGAGGATCTGTCTGCCCTGTCCATCCCTGAAGAAACCATCCAGCATATCAGTTTGCTGCAAAAGCGGGTCGAGCGGCTCCAACATATGATCAATGCCCTGAGAACCTATTCACGGGTCAGCCGGTACGACCTGGTGCTGGAATCTTTTGACCTGGAGAAGGAACTCCGGCAAATAACAAGTACCCTCACCATTCCTGCCGCCACAACGATTAACGGCCACCAGCAAATACCCGCCTTTCGTACCTACCGCCAAAAACTTTCTATGGTTTTACATGCCCTGTTGGATAATGCCATCAAACATCACCATCGTGATGACGGCCATATTATCGTGGATGTATTGACTACGGAGGAAGATTATATCTTCCAGGTAAGGGATGATGGACCGGGCATTCCCAAAACTATTCAGGATAAGGTTTTCAATATTTTTTATAGCCAGGCATCCGATGAGGATCCGTCGACGATCGGATCGGGTTTGTCCTTCGCGCGGAAGATCGTGGAATTTGTGGGTGGAAACATCCGGTTATGCAGCCGGGCAGGTAAGGGTACACATGTCATATTTTCCTGGCCCAAAACCATTCGATCCCGTGCGGTGGTACCTGTCACAGCGCCGACGGCCGGATACTGATCAATGCTATTCACCATATAAAATAGATTAAATCCATGGAAAAGGAAACAAAAAAGACCGTGAATATTCTGTTAGTCGAAGATGACGAAGTAGATGTGATGAATGTTAAAAGGGCATTTAAGAAGAACAATATCTCCAACCCGCTTTTGGTCGCCCGGAATGGTGTGGAAGCGTTAGCCATGTTACGGGGAAAT
>JANQFB010000445.1 GCA_028278085.1 Chitinophagales bacterium | reverse complement strand
CTCCCCCGTTCTCCGCTACCCGGATCTTATTGTAAATATATCCCGCCCATAAATTGTATGGTTTTTTGGGGGCCGCATACCATAAAAAAGCGTTTAAATTGGCATTGTCAGTCGATTGGTTTTTGTAAAAACCTCCGGCACTCAAGCGCTGGTAATCGAATCCGACATTAAAGTCGGGGGTGATATTTTGAGTGTGCGTGACCTGGAAAAATTGTTCCTGCTGCAAGCCCAATACATAAAATAAGGAGGTAAAAGGAGATTTGGCGTCGTAGTACTTCACCCCTTCTGCGTCGAAACGGTAGAGATCAAATTGATGGAAACCGGGGTCGAATCCGATTTGCCGGGCAGGCTGATAGACCAACGGTTTATGTGCAGTTCCCAGGTTACCCAGGAATAATTGATCGAAATATCCACGATAGGCCGGGTTATAGCGGTGAAAATGTTTGATCGAAGTATCGACAGGTACCAGGGTATCGGAAAAGGATGGACTTGCCAGCCGGATATCTGCGGCATAGCGTTTGACGGAAGACGTATCGTGGCCCAGGCAATCCTGGCTGAACAAGGCAAGCGCCCCGATTAAAATTATCCCTCGAACCAATATCAACTCGCTTTTACTGACTTATGCACAAACTTCATACCAGTCCCTCTATATCTACGAATATCATGATCTGATCTCCGGCCGGATCTTTTCCCATATAACCCATAGATGCTATTGTCCATGATCATAGGGTTTGCAACAATTCCCGGACAATCGTCGTCAATTTAGGTTCAGCTTCATTAGCAACTTTGATCACATCTTCCACCGTTACCTTCACCACCTTTTCCGATGGATAGCCGATATCCGTAATGATGGAAATAGCAAAACATCTCAAACCCATATGGTTGGCTACCAACACTTCCGGAACCGTTGACATGCCGACCGCATCCCCGCCGATCCGGTGAATATAGCGGTATTCGGCTTTGGTTTCAAGATTGGGACCGGGTAATGCGGCATATACGCCGGTCATATGCCGGATCCGGTGTTTTTCGGCGATAGCTTTTGCCCGGTGGATCAATTCCGCGTCATAGGCTTCGCTCATATCGGGGAAACGGGGCCCCAGTTCATCCAGGTTAGGGCCCGTTAAGGGATTCCCCGGCTGAAGGTTGATATGATCTTCGATGATCATCAGGTCGCCGTTTTCCATATCGGGATTAACCCCTCCGGCGGCATTGGAAAGCACCAGTAATTCGATGCCCAGCAATTTCATCACCCTTACCGGAAAAGTAACCGTCTGCATGTTATAACCCTCGTAATAATGAAAACGGCCTTGCATGGCAACGACCGGCTTTTCCGACAGGTATCCGAAGATCAGTTTCCCGGCATGGCTTTCCACGGTCGAAACCGGGAAATTGGGAATGTCTTCATAGGATAAGGCCACGCTAACATCGATCTCATGGGCCAGGTTGCCCAGGCCGGTGCCGAGTATGATCCCTATTTCAGGTTGTAATGTTACCTCAGACTGGATATAGGCTACCGCCTCACGGATATGGTCCATTGAATCGTTCATGCTTTTTTACTCCGGGTATATGGATGTTTTAGCAAATAATTAAAGATACGCTGGTTGAACAGATCACCGTCATCATTCAAAAAGCGGATCGCGACAGGTTGGCAATACACCGGTAATTGATGCCTGGCCAGCCATTGGCCAAAGGGCCATAAGCGCATGGCATCCTTCTCTGTGGTCATGATCACCTTTTGATCACCCGGCAAGCGTCCAAATGCCCACTTCAATTCCTCCATATCATGTTCCTTGTAATTATGATGATCTTCAAATTCAAGCGTTTCTACCTTCGCTACCCGGGATTCCAGGTAACGGACCAGGCTGCCGGCATTGGCAATTCCGGTCATTAATAAGATATTGGTCCTGTCATCCAAAAGTAATGGCTTTTGCGGATTTCCTAAAGCATAAGGCGATCCGTAATCCAATCCGGCAAAAAACAATTGTTGCCTGGGGAGCGGTTGGATCTCTTCCCGGATCTGATGTTGTTCCCTTTCCCCCAGATCAGGGGGGCATTTGGTTACCACGATCACATGGGCACGCTTGTAGGCCTGCCGCCCTTCGCGGAGCCTGCCGGCAGGTAATAACATATCCCGTGTAAAAAGATCCCGGTAATCCGTCAATAACACCGATAATCCCGGTTTGACGCTTCGATGCTGAAAGGCATCATCCAGTAAGATGACACGGGTTTGGGGGTGATGCATCAAAATATTAGGGATCGCCAGCGGACGATTTTCGCCTACGGCCACCGGAACATCGGGAAACCGGTGCTTAAATTGCATGGGTTCGTCACCGATATCGATCGCAGGATCATTTAATGCGGCCAGCCGGAAACCGGTTGTTTTCCGCCCATATCCACGGCTTAAGGTAGCCAGCGGATAATGTGGTTTCAACAAACGGATCAGGTATTCGATAAAAGGCGTTTTTCCCGTTCCGCCCACGTTCAGGTTACCCACAACGATGATCGGCACTTCGAATTCTACGGCATGAAGGATCTTGCGGTCGTATAGAAAATTCCTGGCATAAACCATGATCCCATAGAGGAAAGCCAGGGGAGATAGTATGAGTTTCAGCAGCTCCATGAGCAGGGCCTACAAAGCTATTATAATTTTGGTTTTTGCTGCAATTTGGTAATTTTGAGCCTTGCCGCATGAATATTGGAAGTATAACAGATTACCTCGATAAGATCGCCCCCCTGGGCTACCAGGAAAATTACGACAACGCCGGGTTGATCGTCGGCAACAAAGACCGGGAGCTTAGTGGTGCTATATTATGTCTCGATGCCACGGAAGCCGTTATTGCCGAGGCCATCGACAAAGGTTGTAACCTGGTGATCGCTCACCATCCGATCATCTTTTCCGGTTTGAAAAAAATTACCGGTAAAACCTACATCGAAAGAGTGGTTATGGCAGCCATCAAAAACGATATCAGCATCTATGCCGCCCATACGAACCTGGATAATATACATACCGGGGTCAATGCCAGGATCTGCGAAAAGCTCGGACTGGTCAACTGTCAGATCCTGTCGCCCATGAAAAGATCGCTCCGCAAATTATTTACTTTTTGTCCTCATGATCAGGCCGGAGCTGTTCGTGAGGCCATGTTCCGTGCCGGCGCCGGGAGTATCGGCGATTATGATGAATGCAGCTTTAACGTCGAGGGCTATGGGACCTTCCGGGGTAATGAATCTACCGATCCCTATGTCGGCGAACGCGGTCAGCAACACCGGGAAGCGGAAACCAGGATCGAGGTGATCTACCCCGCCGTATTGGAACATACCGTGGTGAAAGCCTTACTGGAAGCCCACCCCTACGAGGAAGTAGCCTATGATATCGTTGCCCTGGAAAATACCCATGCCCAAACAGGCGCCGGGATGATCGGCGAACTGGAAGAACCTGTGGAAGCTGAGGCATATCTCCGCGAGATCAAAAAGCGCATGAATACCGGCTGTATCCGCTATACCGAAGGGATCGGGAGAAAGGTGAAAAAGGTAGCTGTTTGCGGCGGATCGGGTAGCTTTTTACTGCAGGAGGCTATCGGTCAACAGGCGGATATTTTCATCACTGCAGATTTTAAATATCACCAGTTTTTCGATGCCGAAGGAAAGTTGATCATTGCGGACATCGGCCATTATGAAAGCGAACAATATACAATGGAGCTGTTTTATGATATTTTGAGGGAAAAATTTGGTAAATTTGCACTCCATTTCACATCTATTAACACAAACCCAATCAAATATTTAACCTGATGGCAGCCGTTAAAGAACTTACCGTTGAACAAAAATTAAGAGCATTATTTGAATTACAGAAGATCGATTCGAAGATCGATGAGATCAAAGTACTGAAAGGAGAATTGCCGATGGAAGTGGCCGACCTTGAAGATGAATTGACCGGACTCCAAACCAGGATCAGCAATATTGAAGAAGAGATCAAGGCGCTGGAAGCCAGTATCGCCGAATATAAAAATGCGCGGAAAGATTCTGAAAGCCTGATCGCCAAATATAATAAGCAGCAGGATAATGTGAAGAACAACAGGGAGTTCGATGCCCTGACCAAAGAGATCGAACTGCAAAACCTGGAGATCCAGCTTTCGGATAAAAAGATCAAGGATACCCAGGAAGAGATCGTTAACAAGGAAGCCTACCTGGAAGAATCCAAAGCTGCTATCGATGTAAAGGTTAAAGACCTTGAAACCAAAAAGGTAGAGCTGGAAAAGATCATCGAAGAAACCGATAAAGAAGAAAAAGACCTGCAGCAAAAATTTGAAAAAGCCTCCTCTTCCATTGAAGAAAGGTTAATAACTGCTTATACCAAGATCAAACATGCCTATATCAACGGCCTTGCCGTCGTGAAAGTAGAACGCGATGCTTGTGGCGGATGCTTTAATAAAGTACCTCCCCAAAGACAAGCTGAGATCAAACAACGAAAAAAGATCATTGTTTGTGAGCATTGTGGCAGGATTCTTGTTGACACCGATATAGACGGCTAACCTATATGCCTGAATATTCGGGGGTGTTAGTCAGCGGCTGGTATAGCTTCGCATAGAAAGTTTGATCCGGTAGATCCGGAATTCGGACCGGCGTCAAAAGCAGGCTGCCGGATCCCGGCCAGGCATTCCTGGTAAATGGCTAAGCGTTTCCTCATCTGATGTTTTTTTGCAGTTCCTTGTTCCGGATTATTTGTTTCACCCTGTTATTGACCCAATCGATACCGGTTGCCGCCGGTGAATTCCTGTTCAATGAGAATTGCCGGAAGGCCTATGAAGCGATCCTGAGCTTACGATTTGAGGAAGGTCGTCAACTGCTGAAACAGGAGAAAGAACAGCTTCCCGACAACCTGATCCCCTATTTCATCGAGAATTACATCGATTTCTTTACCATTTTCATCAACGAAAATGAAGAAGCCTTCGAAAACCTGGAAGATTCAAAAGATATCCGGATGGACAAGCTGGAATCCGGGGACAAAAAATCACCCTACTTTCTATATACCCAGGCGGAACTACATTTGCAATGGGCCTTCGCCCGGATAAAATTCGAAGAGTATTTTACCGCCTTTTTCGAAGTCAGGAAGGCCTATAAAATGCTCGAAGAAAACCAACGCCTGTTCCCGGAATTTGTGCCCAACAAAAAAAGCCTGGGGGTCCTGCATACGCTGATCGGAACCATCCCGGACAGTTACAAATGGGGCGTTAACATTTTAGGCCTCGACGGCACCATAGCACAGGGGATGGATGAACTGGCCAGGTGCATTGAGGCCGGCAATGAGGACAACAATTTATTTTACCAGGAGTCGCTGATCTTATACACCTTCCTGGCATTATATGTCGCCAACGAGGCTGCCGATGCCTGGGACATGATCGAGCAGCAAAGAATACCCATGGAAGGAAATTTGCTCAACCATTTCGTCGCGTCCACTATCGCCATGCGCACCGGCCACAATGATTCGGCGATCGCTATCCTGGAAAACAGGCCCCAAGGCCCGGAGTATTTCAACTTCCCTTTCCTCGATTATAAGCTGGGGCTGGCCAAATTGCACCGCCTGGATAAAGATGCCGACCAGTCATTTCACCTGTTCCTGAACCAATTCCATGGACGGAACTATATCAAAGACACCTACCAAAAATTGGCCTGGCATCACCTGATCCATGGTGACCGGGAAAAATACATCACCCATATCAGCCAGGTCAGGTCGGAAGGCGACGACCTGGTGGATTCCGATAAACAAGCCCTGAAAGAGGCCAAGACAGGGGTCATTCCGCACCCGGAGATCCTGAAGATCCGGATGTTGTTCGATGGCGGGTATTATGCACAGGCAGCCGATATCATCAACCGCTTCTCGGAACAGGATTTCCCAACCCAAAAAGATAAGCTGGAATTCACCTATCGTTCGGGTAGGGTCTTTCATCGATGGGGTAAAACAGACCATGCGATCACCCATTATTTAAAGACCATCGAAAATGGCCGCAACAGCACCTATTATTATACCGCAAACGCGGCTTTGCAACTGGGATTGATCTATGAAGAAAAGCTCGACTACGAAAAAGCCCGTGAATGCTACCATATTTGCCTATCCCTGAAAGGGCATGAATATAAAAACAGCCTGGATCAAAAGGCCAAAGCAGGGCTGAACCGGATCAAAGGGAAAAATTAATGCCAACGGGTTTTCGGTACCCTCTCGAATAATTGGCAATATCCCGGCCCCCTGCCGCCACACAACAACGCCTGCTCCCCTGACTTACCGGCCGTCATTGGACGTATAGGACATTTTTTTGTAGATTTAATACTTGATTGTAAAAATATATGCATGAAAACGATCCATCAAACTTATGAAATGCAGGCTTCTCCCCAGGAAGTGTTCGATGCCCTGGTAAAACCGGAAATAATTGAAAAATGGTCGGGAGCCCCGGCAGAAATGGAGCCGACCCAGGGTTCTTTATTCAGATTATGGGGAGGAGATATCCATGGTACCAATAAAGAGGTGATACCCGGCGAAAAACTGGTACAGGACTGGTACAGCGGCAACTGGGAAAATCCGTCGACCGTAACCTTTATCCTGGAACCCCAGGGGAAAAATACCATGGTCCACCTGGAACACAACAACGTTCCCGAGCAATCCTATAACAGCATAAACAGTGGCTGGAAAGAATATTACCTGGGGCCTATGCAGGAGATGTTTGCGGGGAGTTAGGCGCCGGAGCCTCGGTTGAGTGGGTCCGGCTGAGAAAGATCATCCCCATTTGTCCTTTCCCGAAGGTCCCGTTCGTCTAATGATCGACATACTTTTTAATTAACCTAAAATTTCTTTAATCATGTCAGAATTTTTATACCTATTCAGAGGTGGCGATGCCAGGGATGTACAGCAATCACCGGAAAAGATGCAGGAACATATGCAAAAATGGATGGAATGGATGGGCCAGTTGGGGCAAAGTGGTAAATTGGTTGGCGGCAAACCGCTCGATCCGGGTGGAAAAGTGGTAGCCAATAAAGGCAATGTGATCACAGATGGCCCCTTTGCCGAAAGTAAGGAAATAGTCGGCGGTTACCTGATCGTCAATGCTGAAAATCTTGAAGAGGCCACAGAGCTTTCAAAAGGATGCCCGATCTTTGAACATAACGGACTGGTTGAGGTCCGGGAGATCCAGGATATCGGGATGTAAGTACTT
>JANQFB010000438.1 GCA_028278085.1 Chitinophagales bacterium | reverse complement strand
GTTTCCCGCACCGATCACCCCTGCGGTAATTTGATCCGATTTGATGCTTTTCTCGTTCAGCAATACGGCTTTGTGCTCATCCGCATTCATCCGCCCGTTAAAATTGAGCACAATGCCCAAATACTTTTCTTTCACCTTCCCTTCCAGCAATTCATAGGCTTTCAGGGTATCGTTAAAATCGAACTCATGGGTGATCAAGGCGCCGGGTGTAACTTTACCCTGATCGATCATATCCAGGAAGGCTTCGAAATTCCTTTGTTCCGTCCACCGGACATAGGGAAAAGGATAATCGATCCCGTGTTCTTCGTATTGCGGATCTTTCCGACCGGGGCCATAAGCCTTTGATATCCTCAGGTCCAGCTCTTTGTCATAATAAACATTCCGAGGAACATTCATCCCCACCTGGCCGACAATCACCACCCGGCCTTTGGTTTTGGAGATCTCCCCGGCGTCGATCACCGGCTGATGGCTGGAAGTAGAGGCGGCAATGATCACCGCGTCGGCGCCATTACCACCGCTGAACTGGAAGGCTGCATTGATCATATCGTCGGCATGGCAAACAGCATCGGCGCCCAGCTCTTTAGCCTGCGCCAGCTTATCCGGATCGACATCTACACCCAATACCAGGCAACCATTGGCTTTCAGCAATTGCACCGTCAGCATGCCGATCAGACCGAGTCCGATCACCACGATCTTTTCTCCCAGCTCCGGTTCGGTTCTTCTGACGCCCTGCAAGGCAATGGCGCCTACTGTTACAAAGGAGCCTTCGAGGTCGCTGACCTTCTCCGGTACTTTGACAAACAGGTTTTTGGGAATGTAATTGATTTCACTATGGTTGGCATAAAAAGCGCCTCCGCAGGCAACCCGGTCGCCGATAGAGGTGCCGGTAACATTTTTTCCGACCTCTATCACCTCCCCTACCAGGCTATAGCCCAGCGGGTAAGGGGTATCGAGCTTGGTGAATACTTTTTCCAGGGTATTCATCACGCCTTCTTTCTTCATTTTATCGATCACCTGCTTCACCAGGTCGGGCCGTGCTTTGGCCTTGCCCACCAGGGATTTTTTGGCAATATCGACCACCATCTTTTCGGTACCGGCCGAAACCAACGATACCTTGGTCGAGACCAGGATTCCATTATCCTGACAAATCGGCGCCGGAACATCGTATAAGCCCATTTCACCGGTTTTATAGGATTGGATCAGTTGTTTCATTTTTGGCTTGCTTTTGTTGTAGTCAATGCGACTGCAAAATTAAGGTAAATATTATGACTTTCCGTATATCAATTGAATCTTGTTTGATACAGGCTGGATGCGGCAAAAAGCATCAAATTATAATACCATCGGTACACCCGGCCGCTGAGGCCCAGTTCATGTGAGGGGATGCTGCGTTCATAACCCAGGGCATTAAATGCTTCTTTACAAATGGTTTCGATCGCTATCACCTGCCGTTTCGACAAGGCTTTTTTCCATTTGTTGACATTGTCTCTCATCACTGGTTTGAACACGTTTTCCTTCCAAGCCAACTCTTTCCCTTTCACCACCTCGTTGGCTTTTTGGGCGTAATTCATCATTTCCGGGTTAAACGGCACTTCGATAAATGAACAGATCTTTTTCAATTCCGCCTGGGTATCCGATACCAAATGCTCATAACGGATCTCGTAATAATTATCCCCGAAAAGTTCCGGGCCAATGCGCCTTCCCAGGGTGATTTGCAGTTGATGGGTCAGGGGCTGGGTGATGAAGGGACGATTGCTGCTCCAGTCGGCTTTTGTCCGGGACAGGGAAACATCTCTCGGATCACGCATCACGTGGATCACTTTGGCATCGGGAAAGATCTCCTTGAGGGTCCGGAGATATTCGATCACTTTCGGATCCTTTTCACCGATTCGGTTGAGCTGTTTTTGCTCGGCATGGATCTGCAGGATCTTTTTATAATAGGTGATCAGGTCCTGGCGGGATTTGATGGGATGCCCGGCCAGCACATCCCGGGCATATTCGACCCGGTTCAGGCTTGGATCCGCTTGCATCATGGCAACTACCTTTCCGGAACGGATATGTTTTTCGATCCCCGGCTTTCCGATAAACAGCCGAATGAAGTGAGTTTCCGGGGTAATGGTGATCTCCGGATGGGCATTGATCATCGACTGGAGCAGGGTAGTGCCGGAACGGCCTACGCCTACAATGAAGATCGGTTTTTCCAATGGGTTGATCGTTTCCATACCTATTTGATGGCCAGTAAGTTTATATACAGGTCTTCCAGGTGCTCCTGTCCATGAATGAACTCAATGATCCCGAAACCAAAATACACGGTATTCCACAAGTCTTTTTTGAATGCAATAACTTGTTCCCACGACAAGCAATCCCGGGTTACATAGATCGCCGGAACATGCTGGTAACGATTTTCGACTGTGGTGCCCATGAACATCAGCCCGCTTTTATTAGTGGTGGTATAAAACCCGGAACCGGGAATTTTCCGAATATATTCCAGTTTTTTAGTTGCCAGGGGATAGCGGAGGATATCCCGGTGCAGGTAGGGGCAATCCATTCCCCAAACCATGCTGTCTTCCAATTGCAAAACGCTTACCGTCCGCCATTCCTGGCTGCCTTCGCCGATCACGTCTTCTTTTCCGGTTTGCAGGTCGAGGGTAAATATCCGGCTTTCCGGGTCGTAATCACCGGTGGTTAGCAGCAGCTTATTGGCTTCATACCGATAAGGTGTGACCAAATGAAAATGCCGGGTTCCCGCCACCTCGTGGATGACTTCGAATTCGGGTTTTTGGATATTCCACCGGTAAACCCGGGCAGGTACGCGGTCTTTGTTCACCCAATAATCGCCGAATATCAGGTCGCCTTCATAGGGCAGGATACCTTGCAATAAGGGTTTACTGCCCCGCAAAATGTCCACCTGGTTAACGATCTTGCGGCTTTCCAGGTCCAGGATCTTGATCTGGCGGTTGACCACGATGGCCAGCAGACCCTCCCCCACCTTCAGGATATTGGCCACTCCCCTCCGCAGTAACCGCTCCGCAGGTTTATAGACAATGCCGAATTTATTTTCCAGTTGGATGATCTTTTCTTTCCGATGCGTATCCGGATCCATTTGAAAAATGGTATACCCTTTGGCGCCATAGATCTTATGGGTTTGGGGATCGTACAAAAAATATTTGTAACGGGGAGAATAATGTACCTTCCCGGAAAATACCGGCTGTTGGGCAGGCGAATGATCCAGGGCTATGGTTTCCATCCTTATATCGTAATCTCAAAGCGTTTGGCCCACCCGAACAACTGCATCATGACCCAAAGCTGGTGATTGGTCTTGAATAAACTCAGGTCGCCTTTGCTTTTTTTCCGGGTCAGGCCATTGGTCCTGATCTGCTGTAAATAGTCTGCTGAAAACAATTCTTTGATCGGGTTGGATTCCTCGAATAACTGCCCGGCGAGCTTTATATATTGATCGTTCTGATATTTGTGGAGGGGGATGCTGAATCCGCTTTTAGGATGGTTGAAAACACTTTCCGGCAATTCATCCCTCATCATCCGCCGGATGATATATTTACCCAGCTTATTCCGGATCAGGAATTTATCCGGTATGGTAAAACTGAATTCCGCAACATCCACGTCTAGGAACGGCGCTCTCACTTCCAGGGAGTTCGCCATACTCATCCGGTCGACCTTGATCAGCATATCCTGGGTGAGGTTATGCCGCACCCGGTGATACATCAGTTTGCGCAGCAGCGACCAGTTATCGGCTTCCTTGGGGAAATCGGTAAACAAGGCAAAGGGATTCCCGTTAGCAGGAAAGCCCTGCCGGTTGATCCATAATTGCTCCACCTGCTCCGGCTCGAACATGGTATGCATCTCTGCTACAAAAGTGCTCTCGTCCTGGCGGGCAATTGTCAGCGCTTTGTTGATCTGCCGCAGCTTATTGACGTTGACAATCTTATTGGCCGCCCCTATCATACCGGCGCGTGCCGCCAACATAGCCGATGGAAAACGCTTTAGTCCGGCGATCTGCTGGCCGATGGTAAAATCAGTGTATCCGCCGAACATTTCATCCCCGCCATCTCCGCTGATCGCTACCTTCACCTGTTTACGGAATTCCTTGCAAATAAAATAGGAAGGAATGGCCGATGAATCGAAAAACGGATAGCCGACGTGGTCAATAATAGTCCAGAAGATCTCTGCGGTGAAATCGGTATTGGGAATGGTAATTTCGGTGTGGTCGGTGCCTAATTTCTCCGCTACCTCCCTGGCGATATGGCTTTCGTCGTAGGAAGATTCTTCGAATTTTACCGTGAATGTCTTTAAGGTTTGGCCATATACTTTGGCCAGCTTTGCCACCACCGTTCCGGAATCGATGCCTCCGGATAAAAAGGCGCCGAGCGGTACATCGCTGATCGATTGCCGTTTGACGGCGCTTTCCAGGATCGGGTTCAGCGCTTCGATCACATCGTCTTCTGTTTTCAAAGCCGGATCCGGGCGGTAATCGATCGTGAAATAGGGTTCGATGGTGAGCCGGCCATCCTGGTATTCCATACAATGCCCTGCCGGTAAACTATATACCCCATCCACCAATGTCAGCGGTTCCGGGGCATACATGAATTTGAAGAAATAATTCAGGGAGGCCATACTGAGTTTCCTCGATACCGCCGGGTTTTGCAGCAGGCTTTTGATCTCGCTGGAAAAAATGAGGCCGTTTTCCCGATCGTGATGATAGAACAGCGGCTTTTCGCCAAAACGGTCGCGGGCGATAAAAAGCTTATGGTCCTGGGTATCGTAAATACAAAAGCAAAACATGCCCTTGAGATACTTGGGCGTATCCCGGCCATATTCTTCGTATAAATGAACGATAACTTCAGTATCGGAATTGGTGGTAAACCGGTGGCCTTTTTCCTGCAGCTCTTTTTTTAACTCCCGGAAATTATAGATCTCCCCATTCTGAACGATCACATAACGTTTGTCTTCATTATAGATGGGTTGCTTACCGGTTTCCAGGTCGATGATCGACAAACGGCTCATCCCCAAATGGCAACGCTCCGCAGAAAATTCGCCGGTATCGTCCGGGCCGCGGTGGGTAATGGCCCGGTTCATCTCCCGCAGGATGGTATTGGCTTTTTCCCGGTCGAATCGATGATCCGCAAAACCTACAATACCACACATAGCTTTGTATGATTATTTTGAACGATTGACAGCATGAATTAATTCCTTGGTAGTTGCTCCAAAGTCTTTTGTAGCATGAGGTTGGCTTGAATGAACGGTAATTCGGGGCTGAAAATGACCACAAATTTAGGGCTTCTTATTCAATATCTAAAAAGAAACGGTAGGTTTCGTGCATTTTTAATCGGGCGGGGGATTAACGAGGTAGGTTGGGCGAATAGTGCTGAAAATCAAATTTGTGTTAAAATTGACGTTATTTTGACGTGGATTTGACGCAGTTTTGACACAATCTCTTCATCCATCCTTTCACCCCCTGTACGGTGTCTTCACCGTCCGGGAAATACTCTCAACCCCCTGGGCGGTGTCCCCACCTTCCCTAAACTGGACGGTGAGGACACCATCCAGGGGTTTGGAGTTTTTCACCAATAAGCACGAGCCGGTGTTATCACCGGCGCTGGGGAAGTTTGATGGGTGACGTTTCCGGACGGTGGGGACACCGTCCGGGGTGGGTTGTTTGGCTGGACACCGTCCAGGTGGGTGGGTTTTGGGTTATCGGTTCAAATCGGTCCAGGAGGCGAAATAGAGCATTTCCAGGATCTTGTAGGTATTGTTGCGTTTGCCGCTGAAATGGTCGTCGAGCAGTTGGTTGAGCGGCGCGGGCCGGAGGATATCGTAAACTTTTTTATCGGTGAAAAACTGCTGGATGGGCGCTTTGCCGAGGTTGGTAACGATATTATCCATGGGTGGGGTAAAGCCCACTTTTTTCCGGTTCACGACTTTTTTAGGCAGGTCTTTCAGCAAGATCTTGCGCAACGGGATCTTGGTCTCCTTCAGCGTCAGCAAGCGGCTGTCATCCATGGAAAAAGCCAGTTGCGCCAGTTCCTTGGTGGCCAGCGGCACCCGGAGTTCCTGGCTTTCGAGCATGCTGGATTTATCGACATACATGAAATTCTTGATCAGGAAGCCTTTCATATCCAGGGCCATTGCCTTTTTCATGGGGGTTAACTTTCCCCCGACCCTGTCGAGATGGCCCTGCAGCTTTGCCAGGTAAGCATCCATATCGAAATGATCACCCAGCAAGTCGCGGATCATATCGATCGACAAATGGGTGATCAGAGCGGTATATTTCAGCCGGAAATCATCGTAATTGAAAAAGGCATTGAAGCGGTGCACCCTTTTCTCGAAAAATTTCGACTTGCTGAAAAACAAGTTGACCAGCGACCGGATCCCTTTGTAAAAGGCGGCATGCTTCACGATCTCATAACGGGAATAGCCGGCAAAGATCTCATCGGCCCCCATCCCGCTTTGCATCACCTTATACCCGGCCGCCCGGCTTTTGGCAGCGATCAACTGGGAAGAATGAAAGGTATAATCGGACAACATTTCTTCGGTGTGCAGGCTGAGCTGGTCGACCGCTTCAAAAAACCGTTGATCCGCGGGCATGGCTTCGGCCACTTCCAATTCATTGAGCTTTACGCCAAACAAACCGGCTATTTGCCTGGCATAATCATAATCATTGGCAAATCCCGATTGCTTGTAATGTTGTGCATCGGATTTCACGACAAAGGGTGCGATCTCCTCCTTTAACTGCTGCAACACCAAACTGGAATCGATACCACCACTGAAAAACAAGCCCACCGGCACATCACTGACCATGTGGAGGTCGATGGACCGGCGGATCATGGCTTCGATCTCTTCCTGGGTGATATTCTCCCGGCGACTTTCCAGGGTCCAGTAGGGTTCGGTTTGGGTCACCACCCTCCCACCTTCCACCCGGGCTTCCAGGTAATGGCCGGATGGGAGTTTATACACATTTTTAAACCCGGTATCCGGTTCATACAAATAGCGATTCAGCAAAAACTCGGTGAAACATTGCGGATCCATGGTCCGCGGCACATCC
Source organism: Chitinophagales bacterium (assembly GCA_028278085.1). Taxonomy (GTDB): domain Bacteria; phylum Bacteroidota; class Bacteroidia; order Chitinophagales; family JANQFB01; genus JANQFB01. Next base: position 174 of record JANQFB010000438.1, on the reverse strand, counting down.
CGGAAAGCGAACAGGGTTTTGATCTCCGATCCGAAAACGAATTTATTATCATCGGCATAATAATAAAAAGGCTTGATCCCGAGCGGATCGCGGGCGCAGAAGATCTTCCCGGCCTGTTGATCATAGATACAGAAGGCAAACATCCCCATGAGCCAGTCGAACATCTCCTTGCCA
>JANQFB010000396.1 GCA_028278085.1 Chitinophagales bacterium | reverse complement strand
TTTCCTGACGGGTCAGGCCTATTATTTCCCACTCCTCCTTATTCAGCAAAGCGATCAAATGCTGAATGATCGCTGAAGAGGCGCCGGTGATAAATAATCTTCTAAGCATGGAAATTTTTATTTCCGCTTAAACCGGTAAGCGATCATATTATTCATGAATTCCCAAATTGCCCTCGGCTGGATAAAAGATTTCCGGCCCTGCAATTCTTTGAATTCGATCGGGAATTCGCCGACCCGCAGCCCCAATTTCCTGACCATTAACATGATCTCGGCATCGATAAACCAGTCGTCGGAATGCAGGTCCATTTGTTGTAAAGCTCGTTTGGTCATTATTTTCGGCTTGGAGTTGATATCCCTAACCGTCAGACCGGGAAAGAGCAGGTTAAATAATCCATTATAGACGACTGAAATAAACTTTCGCCATTGCCCGTCGTCCCTCGAGATGCGGTAAGACTTCACCAGGTCATAATCACCTGAGCGGATCATCTGATAAGCGGTTACCAGACTTTCCATGGGGAACTGGCCATCTCCGTCGATCACACAAATATAATCTCCGGTAGCTACAGCCAATCCTTCCCGCATGTCCCAACCCATCATCCCCTCCTTGGGTTTGCAGACCGCCTTGATCTTTTCATCCCCGGCAGCAAGGCCTTCTACAATGGCCGCTGTCCGGTCATCGGAGCCTTCGACATAATTTCCTACCAATACCAATTCATAAGCAGTAGCCAGGGATCCGATGACCTCCCGGGTTTGCCGGACGAATTCAATGACGGACTCCTCCGAGCGGTAACAGAGGATAACCACAGACAGGTGTGTATCGGAAATCATGCTTTCCAAAGCTGGTATCAAAGGTAGATAAATTCTATTATCCTGCCGGATACATGCGGCATTGCCCGAATTGCTTTATTTTTGTCGGGATCATTAACCATGCCCGGTTCCTACACACTTTTCGACCGGATACATTCCGGGTATATCCAACACAGGCGGGTAAACGTATTGGCCGGACATTTCAGCCGGTTGATCCCCCAAGAAGCAAGGCTCCTGGATATAGGCAGCGGCGACGGACAACTGGCCGGGGCGCTGCTGGAGACCCGGTCCGACCTCCGGGTTACAGGGGTAGACATCAAAGTCAGGGCAAATACCGGCATTCCCGTACAGGCATTTGACGGGAAGCATCTACCTTTTTCCGATCATAGCTTTGATTGGGCTATTTTGGCAGATGTGATCCATCACATGGATGAACCGGAAGTGTTACTAACAGACGCTTTACGGGTAGTGAAGCAGGGACTGCTGATCAAAGACCACCTGAAACAAGGATGGCTGGCCGGACCCTTGCTGACCTTCATGGACGAGGTCGGCAACAAAAGATATGCGGTGGACATCCCTTGCAATTACTGGCCCCCGGAAACCTGGCAATCTGTTTTTACAAGCCTGAACCTGGAACCGGACCATTGGCAGGAAAAACTGGGTTTGTACCCCTTTCCCCTGAACCTGCTTTTTGAGCGGAAGATGCATTTTATAGCGCGGATGAGGAAAAAAGCGAAATAATTTACCTTACCTACCGATCTTTTCGGCAAATGCCTCTGCTGCCAGTCTTGTATATTTCTCGCATCCCAATTCATTTAAGTGGAACATATCCAGGGCATGGTCGGCATGGTAGAAGAAGGGATATTTTTTCATGGACGACAGGTCGATAACATCGCGCTCATCGAGGGTATATACAACCGGGAGCAAAATGTCGAAATGCCAGTTCAACCGGGGTGCGACCAGGTAAATGATCCGGATCTCTTTTGCATCGGCCAGGGCTTCCAGCCTTTCCAGCGCCCCTAAAAACCTGGGATCCGGGGGGCCGGGTGTATATTGCGCATCGAAATAGGGCGCTGTATGCGTAAGCATTTGATCATTAAAAGCAGAATCCCGCTGGTTATGATAGATCTTTTGTAAAGCATTTTTCAGAAAGATCACCCGGTTCGGATCACTGTTTTCCGGGGGATCGGTTATATAGCTTTCCCAGCGTTCGAGGTCGGTGCCGGTATACCCGTCCCGGTGTTCGCCCAAATAAAAGGATTCTGTTTTGATATCCGGCGGATGGATGAATTTTCTCAGGTAGCGGTAATCAAAACAGTTCAGGATAAATTTGTAGGCAACAATGGCTGTAATTTTCAGCTTTTGGTGCCAGGGTTGCCGGTGCCGCCATTGGAAATAGAGGGCTTCCGCACTCCACCCGGGGGTCAACCAATATTGTAAACGGGAAGACTCCCAAAAAGCTTTTGGATAGACGGTGGTGCCTGATACACCAAAGACCACATATTCCAGGTCGCCGGTATCGGCTTTCAGCACCTGCTCCAGCATATAAAAGGATTCCGGGATATTCAGGGCGCCGACGCCGAAATTGAAGGAACGGGACGGATAATGGGGCTGCAGGATAGCATCGAATTGCCGGCAATCCACCTGGTTGGCAATGGTGCTGCCGCCAAAATGGAGCACATTGAAGCGGCCTTTATTAGCCTGGTAATATTCCCATTTCGTATCGAGAATTTCGTTTCCGGAAAAGATATGGCCCAGGTTCATGCGCAACAATCCATTGATCCCTGCGATCAATCCTCCGAATACGATTATGTTGATCAAAAGCTTCATCCGCTCTAAAACTGGAAGTAATAAAACTGTTTCATGTCAAAATTACCGAAGCTCAATATAGCCACCACTACCACTCCATAGATCAACCATCTCCATAGCTTAGGCAGCCGGCCAACCACCTCATGGATGCGTTCCTTTCTTTCCCACAATTGTATGATCTCGAGCCCTATGATCATACCCAATCCCATCACCATCCAAAACGGATCGATGTTCATCGCCCATAAGCCGGAGCCTGTTAGTTGAGAAGCGGTAATAGTTGAAAGATCAAAACAATGACGGACAACATAGATGGCATCCGCAAAGGTTTCCGCCCTGAAAAAAATACTGACGATCACCACGATGGAAAAGGTATATAGAATTGCCAATGTGGATACCAGAGCGCGGGGCCAACCCCGGAACAGTTGCTGACGCATGTCTGCCGTTAAATATTCCAAACAAAGGACTATCCCAAAAAGTAAGCCCCAGATCACAAAATTCCAGGAGGCCCCATGCCATATTCCGATCACCAGGAAGGCGATCATGATCGAAAATAACGCGCCCCACATCTTCCAATGCCGTTTTTGATAGGCTAAGGGAGTATGAACATAATCATTTACCCATGATGCCAGGGAGATATGCCAGCGTTTCCAGAACTCCTGCATCGACCGGGCAGCGAAGGGCCGGTTAAAATTCTGCATCAGCTCGATGCCAAACACCCGGGCGCCGCCGATCGCAATATCGGAGTAGCCGGAAAAATCGCAATAGACCTGGTACACCAGGAATACCGTTGCTATGAGCAGCACCCACCCCGGAAATTGCCCGGGATCCGCATACACCTGATCGATAACGATCGCCAGGTTGTCGGCAATGACCAGTTTTTTGAAAAAACCCCATAACATCAACCTCAACCCACCTACTACCCGGTGATAATCGTAATCGATCTTTTTGCCGAACTGGGGTAATAAATTCGTGGATCGCTCGATGGGCCCGGCGATCAGTTGTGGAAAAAAGGATACATAGAGGGCATAGATGCCCGGATGCCTTTCCGGTTCCTTGACGTCAAAATACACATCCAGCAGGTAGCCGACGATCTGGAAGGTATAAAAGGAAATGCCGATCGGCAGCAACCAATGAGAAAGGGGGAATTCCAATCCCATCCGGAACCACCCCATCACCTGGTTCAAAGAATCGATGGAAAAATCCAGGTATTTAAAAAAGAAGAGCAGGCCCAGGTTTACCCCAATGGCCAGCCAAAGCCATAGCTTTTTTTGCCGGTGCTGTGCTTGTTTCATACGGATGGCGGCAACATAACTCACTGCTGTGGACGTGAACAGCAACAGCAGGTATTCGATCTTAAAAGCGCCGTAGAAATAGTAGGATGCACCCAGCAGTAAGGCCCACCGGAAGCGATGCGGCAGGATAAAATACGCGGCTGCTACCAGCGGAAAAAATATGACAAAATGTAAGGAGTTAAACAGCACGGCCGATCCTATATCCGGGTTATGCAGCCGTATGGCGCTCGATGATAGCTATCAGATCTCCTACTGTTTTGATGGTTATCATTTCCCGTAAAGGGATCTTGATACCGAAGGCTTCTTCCACCTCGTAGATCATGATGGTATTGTTGAGGGAATTCCAGTTATCGACATCGTTGGGAGTCAACGAGGGATCCAATTCGAGATCCGGCGCTTTAAAAACTTTGCGAAAGATCGTTGTCAGTTCTGCGGTTATTTGCTCGGTAGTCATGATGGGTTTTTAAATGGCGACAGGTCTATTTCCCAATGGAGTATCGATTTTCCGGGCATGATCTCATCGAATCCAGGTGGCCCTGGCTTTTCGGCAATAATCTTCCACCCTTGTTTGACCATGGGATTGGTTGAATTCATATTTCCCTTCACCATAAATGCTTGTGCGGCCGTTAAAGCCGGATATTTTTCAAGGTACCGTCGATAGCCAAATTTATGCAAGGCGGATAAGATCCGGTTACCCCTGTAGGATCTTATGACATATCCATCCTCAAACTGTAAGGTATTGGGAGTCCGGTTGAGGCCATGGGCAACTATTTCCAGTTTCGGCAGGGCTTTCATCCATAATTCCTTACCTGCATGTTTGGACAATAAAGCGGTTTTGATGAAATGGCTTCCGGGACCGGATCCCGGTTCAACCCAGGCTGAAATGCCGCCAACAACTTTGGGGCCATCGCAGGCCAATAAATAATTCTCCACGCAAAATTCCGATCCGGGGATGTTCTCTTCCAGCACCCGGGTAAACAATTCCTTGATCTCCTGCCGGCTTAAACTAAATATATTTTCCCAGGATGACCGGATACCCACGCCTTTCTCCGCTTCGATCAGGGTCTCCGTAGCAAAATCGATATCATCCAGTGTGCCGGTTCTAAATGTCAATTCCATCAGGAAGGGTTGAGAATTATTTTTTTGATCGCCTGGTGATCGATCTTACCGTTCCAATCGAATGGTATGTGGTCTATCCGGTGAAGCTCATGGGGTTGCATATAATCAGGCAATTTTTGTTTCAGATGATCTTTTAGCTCTTCAAATCCGGGCGCCTGGCCTTCACAAACCAAATGTATCGTTTGGCTACCGTTGATATCAATACTTGTCGCGACAATCCCTTCCGACCCGGTAAATTGTTTGGCTACCGCTTCGATCTCTCCCAATTCCACCCGGAAGCCGTCGATCTGGACCTGGTTATCTTTCCGGGCTTTATAGACAAAATTACCGTTTTCATTGACCACACAAATATCACCGGTCAGGTAGGTGTTCATACCCCGATCTTGTTCAAATACCGCCTCTGACCTGGAAAGATCTTTCCAATAGCCTTCCACCACCTGTGGACCGGATAATTTCAGCTCCCCTTCCTTGCCGGGAGCAACGGCTTCATTTTTGTTATTGATCAAAACTGCTTTCATGTTTTCCAACGGCCGGCCGATCGGAACCAGGTCATTGATGGCTTCTTCATTTTCTTCCTGCCAGTGGTAGACTAATGAAAAGACAGTGGCCTCGGTAGGCCCGTATAAATTGAACAGCTTTGCATTAGGTATACAAGGCTTCCAGCTTTTGGCCAGGGAGTGGTTCATCGCTTCACCGGTCAGCATACACAACCGAAGCTGGGGCAAACGGATCTCTTCCAAGTAGGGCTGCCAATAGCGCACTACTGACGGCACCATACAGGCGACGGTTACCGGCTGTTCCTCCAATAATTTGTAAATGTTCATATAGGCCACGCCTTCCCGGTCAGGCACATAAACCGTAGCGCCTATCGACCAGGGCAGGAACATAAAACATGCGGACACATCGAAAGTCAACTCGAACATCTGGAGGAAATTATCGTCTGGGGAGAACTGAAATTCCGGTTGAGCCAGCATAGCTTCTACAAGGCCATCCAGGTTGCGGTGCTTTATCGCAATACCCTTAGGTTTTCCCGTACTACCGGAGGTGAACAGCAAATAGGCATAATCATCCTCCCGGATATCCGGAAGGCTCCCGGTTATTTCGGATGCTGTTAGTTGGCCGGTTGAAATGACCTGCAGGTCCGGGCATTGTTGCCGAAATGACCGGATCTGATCATTAAGTCCGGTGGTTAACAGTATATCGATCCCGGCATCCCTGATGATCTCCACATTTCGATCGACCGGAAATTTTTTGTTGATGGGCACATATCCCTTACCAGCCGCTAAGACAGCCAGGATACTTGCATAGGTATCAAAATTATCATCCGTGTAAACCCCGATAAACGGAACCGTGGGCAAAATGGGTTTGATCTGGCTTCTGATGCCCGTTACTTTTTGCCACAAGTCGCGGTAGGCATATAATTTGCCGGCAATAAACAAGGCTGCGGCATCCGGTTGTTTTCTGACCTGTTCAAAAATGTTTTGGAGTATCAAAGGGATGAAATTAAATGGTTGCCGTAAAAATAAGGAATCTTTGACAAGCCTAAAGACCTGTTGGGGGAGGATTAAATTATGAAACGAACGGTCGATAGCTTTCGATACATAACGCTCAGATTTTTAGTGTTAATTTTACAAGGTCTTTTAAAAATAAAGGCAATGCTGCTGAAAGACAAAAGGATATATCCTGTTGCAGGACTCCTGTTGATCATGGCCGCTTATTTCTGGCTGGACTCCCGGTATCCGGCCTTGGATGAAAAGGCGCTCATGGGAGGCGACATGCCCATTAGCGGCATTGCCTTCGACGAAATCCTGCAGCCTGACGAATCCGATCCCGCCTGGAAATCGGTGCTCATCAACACGGCTAACTGGCTATTTACCAACAAACAGGGTATGACTTTCGGTATCCTTTTTGCGGCCGGGTTGATCCTTTTATTTGCTATTGTCAGCAATTTCCCGATCAGGAACCGGTTTATGGCTACGCTCTCCGGTATGGTATTGGGCGCCCCGCTAGGGGTATGTGTGAACTGCGCCGCACCTATTGCCAAGGGTGTTTATGACGGAGGCGGCCGGGCTGAAACTTCCCTGGCTGCCATGATCAGTTCGCCCACCCTGAATATCATTATTCTCACCATGGTCTTTGCGATGTTCCCGTTTTACCTGATCGTTATCAAATTGGGGCTTACCCTGATTTTTATTGCGATCGGCATACCGATCATTACGGCGCTGTTTCATCGTAAGGCACGAGTTATCGACGATCAGAAGATCATGGAGAAGGCCAGTAAATTTCAGCCGGCCTTGCTGGATATCGACTGGCAAAACAGTGCTCAAAGCTGGGGTCAGGCCATCCGGTGGACTGCCATCAGTTTCGGGAAAAGCCTGTGGTATATTTTCAAAACAACGGTGCCGTTGATGATCCTTGCCGGGCTGTTGGGCAATATCCTCATTACTTTTGTGCCCTTGCATGACCTGATCGGTATCGCGCCAAAAGGCAATGTCATGGTTACCTTGCCCTACATGGGTTTATTTGCCTTGGTTGGTCTGGTATTACCGGTTCCGATCACTTTTGATGTGATCATTGCAGCCGTGCTGTTAGCAGGCGGGCTTCCTCCTCAATATGTGGCCATCCTGCTTTTTTCCTTGGGTATTTTCAGCATTTATTCCTTTTTTATTACCCATCAAACGATTTCCTTCCGGATCGCCGGTATGTTGAGTATAGCCTTATTAGGGCTTTCCGTGGTGGCCGGTGCAGCCGGATTTTATGCCGACCGACACTATCGCCGGCAAGCATTGGTCTACCACCAGCAATTCTTTCAAACCACCAATTATTCGCCGATCATGGTGAAAGCGCCGGTTGACGAATCCGGTACCGGTAACAAGCCTGAAAAAGAACCTGCCCCGGAATGGTCGAGCTGGTCGAATAACGGGGAACTACCTGAAGGGATCCGGATCGATCAACGGCCTTTCTTACCCACCCGTGCCGATACCTCCCAACTATTTACCAAGATCGAGGGGCAGGATGTGGGTATGACGGAAATGTATGATTATACCTTGAAGGTATTAACGGAACCCTATTATGGCAGGGGAATTTCAACGGGCGATGTTGACCGGGACGGTTGGGTGGATGTGGTGATCGCCACCTATGACGGGATCGATATTTACACCAATCAGAATGGCGGTTTTTTTAACCGGCACCGGTTATCGATCGATAGGTTCAACGATCAGTACGTCTTCAATGCGGCCCTGGCAGATATGGATAGCGACGGATGGCTCGACCTGGTGGTTACGACTTACCTGCACGGGAATTATATCGCCTACAATCAAAACGGATCTTTTGACGGGAAAAATACACACCGTTTACCCGGTCAACCCGGATCAGTGCTGAGTGTTGCGGTAACGGCTTCGGATGTCGATCTGGATGGTCAACTGGACCTGGCCTTCGGCAACTGGACCTTTGGGTCCATCATGCAACACCAGCAAGACGGGCCACTGCATTCTCTGCGTTCTTCCGGGGATGTTTTGCTGATGAACAACGACAGCCTATTCCAAATGTCGGCTCTATCCGGGATACCCGGCGAAACGCTCACGGGCTTATTCACCGATATCAATAACGACCATTACCCGGATCTGATCATGGGCATCGACCACTTTTTCCCGGACAACTATTACCTGGGTGACGGAACAGGCCAATTGACCAGGGTATTGAAAAAAGACGGTTTAATACCTGTTACCGGGGCGACTTCTATGAGCATCACCAGCGCTGATATCAATAACGACCTGGTGCCGGAAATTTTCCTGGCCCAAACCAGTTTCAAAGACCTGGATACCCGTTTCCTGACGAATGATCCCGAACAGTTAAGCCAATATGTCACGGATCCGGCACACAAAGCCTATACGAAAAGCGTTTTTGCCAGGAATCATGACATTGTTTCTTCCAGTTTAAACGGATTATCGATCAATCTTTGGTCGGATCCCGAGTTGATCATGCAACAGGTAGCTTATCAGAGTTACCAGGAATTGCTGTCGAAAAGGAAACGCGACATCGAAAATACCCAAATGGCCATCGATTTTTGTCAGCAATTTCCTGCAAAATGGCAGGAAACGGTGAATCTTTGCGAGATCCCCAGCCAATTATATCCATATTCTGAGGAAGAATTCGACAATGGTATTCCGACAAAACGGGCGCATAATCTCTTGTATATGATGGATGAACAGGGTCGATTCCAGGAACAACAAGAGGCCTATGGCATTACCTCCAGCGGGTGGAGCTGGACCGGAAAATTCGCCGATCTCAATCATGACGAGTGGCAGGATCTCTACGTGATCAATGGTGTGATGTGGATCAGGAAACAATGCGCGAACCAATTGTTTATCAATGATCATGGTAAGCGATTTGTCAACCGGACCCTGGCGATGGAAATGGATGAATATCTGCCTACGCTTTCCTATTCATATGTTGATCTCGACCTGGACGGCGACCTCGATATCATAGCGGTTCCGGATTTTGGCCCTATTTTCCTGTATCAAAACCAAACGGCCGGCCATTCTATCATGTTCGAACTGAATGACGAGATAGGCAACTATTATGGCATCGGTAGCAAGCTATATATCCATTATGGAAATGACCGGCATCAAATGCGGGAACTACAGGTTGGTGGCGGGTTTCACTCTTTCGATGCACCAATTGCCCACTTCGGGCTGGGTGAATATACACAAATCGATCGCCTCGAGATCACCTGGTCTACCGGAGATCGAAGTATCTTGCCCGGTCCCTTTCAAGCCGGCGCCAGCTATAGGATCACCCGGAAAAACGCTGCAAAAAGGCCGGCCTCAGCACCTGTTGCTGCTTTATACTAATTCCGGCTCTCCAACATTTCATCCAGCTTTTGGGTAAGCCGCCTTGCTACCAGCGAAGTACCCTTTTCATCCAGATGATTATTGGCCAGGGTGTGCTGACTCACCGTTTTGATCAAGGGCCGGTGCGTATCCAGCCAAAGGAACTCATCTTTGCTATCTTCATACATCCATTCATATAAATCTTCCGGCGCATCGATCCTCGGTATGCAAAAGAACAATACGGGAATGTCTTTTTCCGTAAAATATCGATGTACATATTGGAGCCATTGTTTGTACCGGGATTCCTTGTCAACCGCAACTTTACGATCTCCAAACCACCTCTGCCCTCTAACGACGGCCACATTTATGGCTTCCAGGGCTCTCTTGATAATGATAGACCGGAAATACCACTTCCCTGCCCAATCTGCCACCGGACCGGGAGAACGGACGACAAAACCTTTGTTGAAGCGGAAAAGCTCGTTATGGGAAGGAGGAACCGGTAGTTGGTCAAATTCATCGGCAAACCGGATG
>JANQFB010000380.1 GCA_028278085.1 Chitinophagales bacterium | reverse complement strand
ATGCAGGACAACGCCAACACATGAGTATCAGACTAGAAAACGACTGGGCGGCAATTGCCGGAGCCCAAACCGTTGCGGCGAGCAAAGATCCCGGACAAGTGGTTAATAAACCGCCGGCAGCGTCAAAAACCTTTTTAAAGGAACGCAACTGGGAGGCTTATATCGGCAGCAATATCATCAACAAGATCGGGATCGGCATTTTGGTGCTCGGCATCGGATTTTATATGAAATATGCCATGGATGAAGGCTGGATCAGTGATATTGGAAGAGTTATCCTCGGCATGATCAGCGGTGGTCTGTTGATCGGTATTGCGCACAGGATCCGGAAGGCCTATCAGGGCTTTAGCTCCGTTCTGGTTGGTGGCGGTATGTCGGTTTTTTATTTCACCATCGCCATTGCTTTTCACGACTATCACCTGATCGGCCAGCTACCGGCATTTTTGATCATGATCACCATCACTGCTTTTGCCGTGCTGCTTTCCATTACCTATGATCGAAAGGAACTGGCTATTTTGAGTATTCTCGGCGGATTTGCCACACCTTTTATGGTCAGTACGGGTTCGGGCAATTATGTGGTATTGTTTTCCTATATCCTGACCCTGAATGTGGGGATGATGGTACTGGCTTATTTTAAAAAGTGGAATATCCTGAACATCCTTACCTTCCTGTTCACCATCGGGCTATACGGGGCCTGGCTGCTGGATAGGGTTATCGGCGTAACGGACGCCCCGAACCTGGGAGCGCTATGCTTCGGTACGGCCTTCTACCTGGTGTTCTTTGTGATGCATATCATCAATAATGTAAAAGAGAACCGGAAGTTCGAAGCCTTCGAGATCATGTTGCTGATCAGTAATACCTTCCTGTATTATTCCGCCGGTATGTATGTGATCCATGCCATGGAACCGGTCGATTACAAAGGCTTGTTCACGGCTTTACTGGCAGTATTCAATTTCATTTTCGCCTTTTCCCTGTTCCGCAACAAAAATGCCGACAGGAACCTGATCTTCCTGCTTATCGGCTTGGTGCTGACATTTTTAAGCCTGACCGCGCCCGTACAATTATCCGGGAATCATATCACCTTGTTCTGGTCGGCGGAAACAGTGCTGCTGCTGTGGCTCTATCAAAAGTCAGGGATCAAGCTGATCCGACTAAGTTCGGTGATCGTCTTGCTGCTGATGGTGATCAGCCTGGTGATGGATTGGTACCAGATCTATTACGATCCGGCCATTACCGACTTGTCGATCGTATTCAACAAAGGCTTTATCACCAACCTGGTGGCCCTGGGTGCGTTGATCGGGAACATTAAATTGTTACAAAAGGAAAAAGCAGCTATCATTCCCGGGTTAACGCCAGGGTTTTACCGTGGAATTTTAAAGGTAGCTGTGCTGTTACTGGCTTATGGGACCCTCTACCTCGAATTGCGTTACCAGGTCAGGCAATACATCGGCCTCGAAGCCAGCCGCCAGATCATTATCGGTTGCTTCAATTACCTCTTCCTGTTGGAACTGTTGATATTGGCCAACCGTGAAAAATACCGGGAGTGGGCATACCCGGCCAGTATTATAGGATTCATCGGTGTACTCAGCTATTTTTTCTTTTACCACATCCAGGTACTGCAGGTCCGGGAAGCTTACCTGATGGGCCAGGGGGCCGGCATCGGAGATTTTATGTTCCATGGCCTTATGGTTTCCGCTGTGGCGGGCATCGCCTGGCAATGTTTCCGTTATGTAAAAACCAGGTTTGGCCTGAAAGCCGGTGAAACAGGCATTGCCCTTTGGGTGCTGAGTTTTGTCGGTATATTTCTGTTGAGCGCCGAATTGGATCATGTTGTTCTTTGGGTCGCCAACAATTTGGGTTATTCGATCAGGGAGGCATTGGTGCAAAACCAAAAGATCGGTTACCCGATCCTTTGGGGGGTATGCTCGTTGTTTTTGATGGCCATAGGCATGCGTAAAAAGCTAAGATCGCTGCGGCTGATCTCATTGACCTTGTTTTTGATCATCCTGGTAAAATTATTCCTGTTCGACCTGGTCAATATCACCGAAGGCGGAAGGATCGCTGCTTTCATTTCCCTGGGCGTTTTATTGTTGATCGTTTCATTCATGTACCATAAACTCAAACGGCTGATCTGGGAATCTCCCGAGGTGCCGGATGAACAGGTAGCCTAATTGTGCGCTGTCAACTTTCAGATGTCGGATTAGGTTATGCAGATTTTGAGTCGGTTCAAGGCGAGGGTTCCCGACTTTAGCCCAAGCTAAAGGAGGGGTTCCTCAACGCAGATCCGGCACAAAAGATGCCAAAGATCACCCGACAATCGGGAATTGACAGAGCACTAGAAAATGTCCATTTGTACCGGGGGCTGTGCAACTCAAGACGAATGATTCGCTGGAAGATAGCTGTTGTACCGCCCACCGGTCCGAATGGAGCCAGATGCCTTGATCATTAACTCAATCTTAAAGCTCTCATGATGAAAACTTTGTTGCTGTTTCTAATTGTGACATTTAATGTTGCGATCACAAGTCAGGCGCTTCCTTTCGAATGGAAAGCTGACCTGGATTCGGTCGAAAAAAGCGGATTCTATGACATCTACCTGCCACCGGATCTGACCGCTTGCCTGAATGAACGGTTTTCCGATATCCGTTTGTATGATGCGCAAGGAACGGAGGTACCCTATTTGCAAAAAGCCGAAGTGTTCGAATCACACCGTAAAACCTTTATCGAATATGGGATCGTTTCTAAAGAACATCTGACCGGTAAAACCGTATTGGTCCTGGAAAATCCTGAAAAAACCAGGATCAACAATATCAACCTCCGGATCAGGAATGCCGATGTCCGAAAAAAAGTGCTGGTCAGCGGTAGCGAGGATCAAAAGGACTGGTATTTGATCAAAGACACTTTTTACCTGCAGTCGATATTCAGCCATAAGGAAACCTATGAATTAAAGATCATCAACTTTCCTTTAAGCGATTACCGCTATTATAAGATCGAGATCAGCGACAGGGAAAGCCCTCCGATCGATATCCAGGCAGCAGGCTATTACGACCGGCATACCCAAAACGGTAAGTTCAGCCCGGTGGAAGAGCCTTCCGTTACGCAGATCGATAGCGTTCCGGACAAGCGAACCTATGTATACATTAATTTTGAACGGCAGCAATATATCGACCGGCTGGTATTCGATCTCAAAGGCCCCCGGTACTATTTGCGGCAGGCAACCTTGTATGAACTGAAAAAAGTCAAGATCAAGCGGCGCAAAGCCAGGATCAGGAAGGTCCGGATCAAAACCATGACCTTACAAAGCAATGAGGTTGCCATAATGGACCTTCATAAATTGGCCGGTAAGAAGTTATTGTTGCAGATCGATAATCATGATAATCCGCCATTAACCGTGCAAAAGGTTACCGGTTTTCAACTGAATCAATATTTAACCGCATATTTGGAAAAAGATCAGGTATATAGCGTTAGATTTGGTAATCCCAACATCGTACACCCGGTTTATGATCTGGCATATTTTAAAAATAAGATCCCCGAAAGGGTTCCGATGGTTCGAATTCAGGAAAAGCAGAAGATTCACCGGATCATGCACCAGGTAACGGCTATTTTATCGACCAACAAATCATTGATCTGGGCGGCGATCCTGGTCGTTATGCTATTGCTTGGTTTTTTAACCCTCCGGATGGTCAACGAAATGAGTCCTTCATGAATGATCTCACGATATTATCCCGGTCGCTGCTGAAATATGCAGGCTTGGGCGTTTTGATCGCCCTGTCCATGGTCGTTTTGTATTTGGCGGCAGCGCTTATCCTGACCCTGGTCCCGGTCAATTCGGAGGCCCCGGTTCCGCAGGATGGCGTTACCATATTTGTGCTGTCCAATACGGTCCATACCGATATCCTGGTACCCGTGGTACACCCCGAAATCGATTGGCGAACCGTGATCGACCCCGGCGATTTTGCCAGCGGCTCCGATCGTTCCGAATATATTGCTTTCGGATGGGGGGATAAGGGTTTCTACCTGGATACGCCTACCTGGGCCCAATTGAAGATCTCTACGGCTATCAAAGCCATGTTGCTGCTAAGTCCGACCGCTATGCATATTTCTTATTACCGCAAAAAGCCGGCAACCGGCGACCTGGTCAAAAAACTGGTGATCTCCGATGGGCAATACCGCCGGCTGGTCCACTATTTGCTGGCCTCGTTTCAACAAGATAAACAAGGGAATTTCCGGCTCATATCCCATCCCGGCTATTATAACCTGAATGACAGGTTTTATGAAGCCAACGGCTATTATACCCTGTTTAAAACATGCAATAACTGGACAAACCGTGCGTTGAAGGATATATCGGTTAAAACAGCGGTTTGGGCTCCCTTTGACAAGAGCGTTTTATATCATCTGAATGAATAGCATACCAAATATATTTCGCAAATATGGTATACTCCTATTGATTATCATAGCATCGATTGTTGCCATATTCAGCCTTTCGGCAGGGGACAAGACTGCTGGTAAAGTAAGTTACCGGGAAGGCGATATCATCTTCCAGGTGCTGGAATCGGCTCAAAGCAAGGCCATCCAACTGGCCACCCGCTCCAAATACAGTCATGTCGGGATCATCTTCAGGAAGGATGGAAGATTTTTTGTGCTGGAAGCCATTCAGCCGGTTATCATGATCCCTTTGGAAGACTGGCAAAAACGGGGTAAAAACGGACATTATGTCATTAAAAGGCTGAAAGATCCGGAACTGCTGACCCGCGAGCATATCGAACAAATGAAGACTATTGGGTTCAATTGGATCGGGAAAAACTATGACATCTATTTCAACTGGTCCGATACGGAGCTGTATTGTTCGGAACTGGTATGGAAATTATATGAGCGTACCACCGGCCTGAAAGTCGGGGCGCTTAAAAAACTACGGTACTATGAACTGGATCACGATATCGTCAGGCAACAATTAATGAAACGCTATGGGGATAACATCCCCTACGACGAACCCATGATCTCTCCCGAAGCTATATTTCAGTCCGGCCTGTTGGAAACTGTTTTCGAAAACTGATCGGTCAACTGACCGGCGCCCCCGATTCCTTTTTTTAAGTATTAATGTTAATTTTAGCCCTTCAATGTCCGTTCCTGATATCAAGCGCATGGCAAGCATGTTCAATTTATTATCGATTTCTCCACTAAATTATTACAACCGATCATGTCAAAATCGACTTTATTAATCATTACGGCGCTGTTATTATCGGCGGCCTCGCTGGGTTTTGCAGCGTTCAGCTATATAAATTCCCCGAAGATCGCCTATGTCTATAATACCAGGATCCTCAATGAATACCAGGGCATGAAAGAAGGGAAGGTCCTCTATCAAAAGAAGCTTCAGGTTTGGCAGGCCAATGTCGACACGCTTGAAAAAGAGCTTAACAATGCCATTGCTGCCTATGAACGTGATTTTAAAAAAATGACCCGTAAAGAAAAGGAACTGTCCGAACAATTGCTGCAGAAAAAGCAGCAGGATTTCATGAATTATAAAAAGGCGATCGAGGAGAAAGCCCAGCAGGAAGATATGCAAATGACATCTTCGATCCTGAACCAGATCAACAGCTATGTGCTGGAATTTGGGAAAAAAGAAGGATATACCTATATCTTTGGCGTCACCGACGATGGCAATTTATTGTACGCCGAAGAGGGAGACAATATCACCGATCTGGTGCTGAATGAATTGAATAAGAACTACTCGGGAGAGTAAGTTGATCACCGGATGATTACCAGGAATGATCCTCAAGAAATCATCGATTTTCCCTTGCTTGTGGTTGCTGGCCATCGTTGTTTTTGATCAATGTAATGACCGGCCCCGCGACCTCGGCTCCTACCAGGCCTGGTTCAATAACCCCGACAACGGTTTTGTCAAGGAAAAGCAGATCGGATATATCCGGTACAGGGTCTACTACCGCCCGGTTGAATTGATGATGCTTAACGACCTTGACCGGAATCGTTCCTATACCAAGACAGCCTTGGATTCCATTAAGGCTACCTATGGAAACAGTCTCTACTTCATGCTTGAGATGGCATATGCCGATGAATCGGTTTCCGGGGATATGCTGCGGCACCATTATGCCGATTATGAATCCTATGCCCAAAAGGTGAAAGAGTTGTCGTTCAATATCCAACCCTATATCAACCTGGCCTACGATTCGGATACCGTGCTGCCCTCCCTCCACCATTTCGAAAGAGGCTATGAGCTGGGCAAGCGGCAGCGCTTCTTATTTGCCTTTCCCGCGCCACCCAAAGACATTTCACATTTTACGTTTACCTATTTGGATGATCTTTTCAAGGCAGGTAAGCTGAATTTTCGCTTCGACGCCGCTATCCGGGAGCAGGTGCCCGAATTGCCGTTGCTCCCTTGAAAGACCGGTTTACAGTCCCCAACCTCCGCTCAGATGGATATTGCCGGCATTGATATAGCGGGCTGCCTCCGATAGCAGGAACTTCACCAATCCTACCGCATCTTTATTTTCCCCGACATATCCTGCCGACCTGTATGGTTTTAGCGGGGGATTATTGTACCGGGAGCCTTCCGGACACTACCTGGCCAGGTTTACTATGAAGAACATTACCTGACCCTTCAGCCGGATCTTTTCCCTTTATTTCTTAACTGAAATACAAGGTAATTTATATACCAGGCTTGTATTATTTTAACTTAATGAATATATATGTAATTATATTGTGGTATACGCCTGTTTGGCAAAATGAAATGCTGCAATTAGCGGTATGTGCAGAATGATTAAGATAATATTTTATCGAGATGAAAATATCGAAATAATATTTGGATAATTGCTGAGCTTTTTCTAAATTTCTGATGCGTTGGTTTTATTCCAAGTGTCTGGAAATTAGGTCGCTATATTTTGAACTTTTGCTAGGAATTGCAGATTGCCCGGGGCAGTGATCCATATCGCTGTCGATGATTGGTTTGTTTGTTTTCAGTCATTACTAACCCAAAATCCCCATTATGAAAACAAAGCTTTCCCGGCTAGGCATTTTCTTGTGCCTCCCATTCTTCAGCATTGCCCAGGTTTTTACGGAAATAAGTCAATCGGCAGGGATCGATCATATCCACCTCCACCCCGATTATATGGGCGGTGGGGTAGCCTGTTTGGATTATGACAATGATGGCTTCCCGGATCTTTATTTCACCGGAGGCTATGGCATGGACCGGCTGTATCGCAATGATGGGACCGGCAGTTTTACGGATGTTACCCTGGGCGCAGGATTTCAGTCGACGGAAAATTTCGTTACCCTGGGTGTGGTAACCGGTGATATTGACAACGATGGTTTCCGGGACATTTTCCTGGCTACCGATGCCGGATACCCGAATGCCTTATTCAGGAACAATGGCAATGGGACCTTCACCGACATCGGCTCAACGGCGCTTGGGACAGATACCCTGGTAGCCGTATCGGCAACGTTCGGCGACTATAACCTCGACGGTTTTCTGGATCTTTATGTAGTCAATTATTTTGATTTCCCGCCCGATCCGCTTGGGAAAGTCGAGTGTATACCCAACAACCTGTATATCAATAACGGCGATTTTACGTTCACCGATATGGCGGTAGCTTACGGTGTTGCCGATTCCGGATGCGGATTAGCCGTTGCCTTTACGGACTACGATAGGGATCATGACATGGATATTTATATTGCCAATGATTTCGGCATGCTGATCATTCCCAATATCCTTTACCAAAATAATTATCCCGGCTCAGGTTATACCGATGTTAGCGCGGCATCCGGCGCCGATTTCGGCATGTTTGGCATGGGCATTGCCATTGGCGATTATGATGAAGACCAGGACTTCGATTACTATGTTACCAACATCGGTAAGAATGTCCTCTTACAAAATAATGGCAACGGAACCTTTACCGACACTGCCGGTTATGCCGGCGTAGCAGATGAAAAGGTCGACACCCTGTATGCCACCGGGTGGAGTACTGCCTTCCTAGATTATGATCATGATACCTACCTGGATCTTTTTGTTATCAACGGTTTTGTGCCGGCCCTGACAGGCAATGAAAATGCGTTAAAGAATCCGAACCGCTTGTATAAGAACAACGGCAACGGAAAATTTCAGGATGTATCGTTCAGCGCCGGGGTCAGCGATTCGGCCCTGGGGAGAGGTTTTGCCTATGGTGATATTGACAACGACGGCGACCTGGACCTGGTGGTAAGCAATGTGAGCCTGGATACACTAGCCAACCGGGCGCCGGTTACGGTGTATCGAAATGATCTTACCGGCGGTGGCCATTGGATAAAGATCAAAACCGTCGGACAGCGGAACAACAGGGATGGATTCGGAGCTTTCGTGGAAGTAAAGGCGGGCGGCCGGACCTGGATCAGGGAAGTAGACGGCGGAAGCGGCCACTTGTCCCATAACAGCAGTATTGTACATGTTGGATTAGCTAACCACAATATGATCGATACGATCATCATCACCTGGCCGGGTGGGTGCGCCCAAATGCTGACACAAGTGAGTGCCGATCAAACCATTACTGTGGTGGAAGATCTGCAGAATTACGAACTGGTGGTAAATCAGCCTTCCCTATGTGAGGGAGACAGCATGTGGTTAGGTGGAGCTTACCGGAAACAGCCCGGCACCTATTACGACACTCTTAGCGCAGTACTGGGATGCGATACCGTTGTTTCTTCTCAATTGATGGTTTATGATCCGTCATACACCCTCCTGGATACCATGATACCCTACGGTGGCCTGTTCCGGGGTCATCAATGCTATAACGATACGACCGTGATCGATACCTTCGTCAGTTACCATGGATGCGACAGCATTGTTACGGCACACATTACGATCGGTGATCCGGTTTCTATTAGTCAGCTATCGGATGCTCATCATTTCAGTTTATTTCCGAATCCTTGCAGGGACAGAGTCGACATGAGGCTGCATTTGAGATCAGCTTCAGCCGTGGAATTGGTGGTCTACAATGTTCTTGGGGAACAGGTTTCCGGGCTATTAGCCAGCGGTTACCATCCTGCCGGATCGCTGGCTTTATCCTGGGACCTAAAAGATCCTGACGGAAAGAAACTAACGCCGGGGATCTATTATTACGCCATAACAACCAACCAGGGATTAATAGTCTCACCGGTCGTGCTTACCCGGTAATTAAAGAGCAGGGCAGGGATCAGGGAGGGTAATGCCATAACATTATCATTAAATTCCCGATCAAATTTTCAACCGGGAGCCCCGGAATGATTTGGATATTTATAGGGCATTGCCTAATTTCATAGGATAGAATTCAAAAGCGCACATTTCTTTCTCACACACTATATTTGCTAACAACTATAACTGTATCATGAAACGATCCATGCTAATTCGTTCGTTGAGCATTATCAGCTTTGCCATGCTCTCGACAGCCGCAGAATCACAGAACTTTACCGAAGTCGGTCAATCCAGCGGAATTGACCAGGTTTATTTGCATCCGGGATATATGGGAGGCGGAGCTGCCTTTTTTGATTATGATAATGATGGCTCTGACGATATCTATATTACGGGAGGCATGATCCGCGATCATTTGTATCATAACAATGGTAACGGAACCTTTACGGAGGTTGGTGCTAACGCTGGTTTGGATAGTACGGCGGTGATAACGACAATGGGCGTTATTACCGGTGATATCGACAACGACGGCTTTAAGGATGTGTTTGTAACGACTGAAAATGGAAAACCCGACCTGCTGTATCAGAACAACGGCAACGGAACCTTTACGGAGATCTTTTACCAGGACCATATGGCCGACACTGCCATGGGAATATCTGCCACTTTCGGTGATTATAATCTCGATGGTTACCTGGATATATACGTGGTGAACTATTTCAATTTCATGGGGCCGGTCCAGGGATTACCGGAATGTGGGCCGAGCTATTTTTATATTAATAATGGTAACGCCACATTTACGGAAATGGCTGCTGCTTATGGCATAGCCGATACCGGGTGTGGGTTGGCCGTGGCCTTTACCGACTATGATTTTGATCACGACATCGATATTTACATTGCCAATGACTTCGGTATGTTGATCCAGCCCAATGTTTTATTCCAAAATGATTACCCGGCCGATGGATTCACTGATGTAAGTGCAGCCTCCGGTGCTGATGCCATTATGTATGGAATGGGTATTGCCATCGGCGATTATGACGAAGACACTGACCTGGATTATTATGCCACCAACCTCGGGCGCAATGTTTTACTGAACAACCAGGGCGACGGTACCTTCGGCGATTCCACGGATATAGCAGGAGTAGCCAATACATTGGTAGATACCAGCTTTGCCACAGGGTGGGGGACCGCCTTCTTTGACTATGATCTCGACACCTATCTGGATCTTTTCGTTACCAACGGTTATGTTCCGGCCATGGGTGGAAATGATAATGCCTTGAAAAATCCCAATCGTCTTTATCACAACAATGCCGACGGAACATTTGACGATGTGACCTTCGCCGAAGCTGTGAGTGATTCTTCCCTGGGCAGAGGTTTTGCCTGTGGGGATTATGATAATGACGGCGATATAGACTTGTTGGTCATGAACATTAGCCTGGATACCCTGGCCAACCGGACGCCTGTTTTATTGTACGAGAATACCCTGTCAAACGGATCGCATTGGTTGAAGGTAAAACTGCAAGGCACCCGAAACAACCGGGATGGATTCGGATCCAGGATCAGGATCGTAGCCGGCGGCCGACAGTTTATCCGAGAGATCGACGGTGGATCTTCACACCTGTCCAATAGCAGCAGCACGGCACATTTCGGCCTGGCTAACCTTACTACCGTTGATAGTGTTATCGTAACCTGGTTAGGCGGTTGTCGCCAGGTCATGACCAACGTAGCCGTTGATCAAATGCTGACGATCGTAGAGGAAGACCCGAACTTCCATGAGCATACCAGGAACCGGAGTATATGTGCCGGCGATAGTATATTGGCAGGAGGACAATACCAGCACACCGAAGGCAGCTATATCGATACTGTTCCGGTGGCCGGATACTGCGATAGCCTGGTCACTACAAACCTGACGGTTACCCAGCCGGTGCAACATTCGATCGATACCAGCATGGATCATGGCAGTAGCTATCATGGCCATATGGTCACTTCCGATACCACTTTGATGGTACACCTGACCGCAGCATCGGGATGTGATAGCATTGTTACCGCCAATATCAGCCTGACCGGGGGTTCCGGAATTGCCAGTTTCGTTAAGGTCAATGGCATAAAGGTTGTCCCGAATCCTTTCACCGGCGAAACGACCATATCTTATCATATGTCGCGACCGGGCCAGGTAAGTATCGATATCTATACCGTATTCGGAGAAAAAGTAAAAACCCTGGTGAACGAATATCAGCCGGCTGGTCAGCATACTGCCCAATGGAAAGGCGTCAGCAACGATCTCCTGGATATGCCGACAGGCGTCTACCTTTGCAAGATTAGGGTAGATGAACAGCTTTCCGTTGCAAGGCTGCTGCTCATGCGCACGAATTGATATTTCCCAACCGGTATCCGGCGGCTGACCGGATTACCCCTTACTGAGCCAGGAGAACCGTTTCTTCCACCAGTTGGATAAAATTAGAGCGGTATCCGAATTTGTCATGTTTGCTGGAGGAACGCGCCATCTCCAGGACCTTGGGATAATCCAGGTCTCCCTTGAATTTTGAATCCCGCAGGAGCATACCGTAGCCGGCTACCGCTGCTGAAAACCTGAAATTCTCCGACAGCTCCTTTTCGAAAGGTGGGTTGACGATCTTAGTGATCAATTGGCTCTGATCCGCTTTTATAGGCTTATACCGGAATTTCACGGTTAATAATTCCTTCCTGGGATTGCCAGCAACTTTTTGTACCTGGTACTTCAGCGGATCGACCGACCGGGCAGGAGTCTCTACTCCCGCCGGAATGATCTCATATAAAGCCGTAACCGTATGTCCGGCTCCCAGTTCCCCCGCATCTTTGGTATCATCATTAAAATCCTCCTTGGCCAGCAGCCGATTTTCATAACCGATCAACCGGTAGGCTTTCACCTGCTCCGGGTTGAATTCGATCTGGATCTTTACGTCCTTGGCTATCGCAAACATATTGGCGCCCATTTCTGTAACAAACACTTTTTCCGCTTCTTTGATATTATCGATATAGAAATAATTACCATTCCCGGCATTGCTGATCTGCTCCATTTTGCTGTCTTTGTAATTGCCCATCCCGAATCCACAAATGGTTAAATAAACATCGTCTTTACGTTTTTCCTCGATGAGCCTGACCAGGTCTCCGGTCGAAGATACACCCACATTAAAATCACCGTCTGTCGCCAGGATAACGCGGTTATTACCATGCCCGATGAAGTTCTCCAAAGCTACCTTATACGCCAGCCGGATGCCCTGCCCACCGGCTGTGGATCCTCCCGCCTGCAAGCGCTCGATGGCATGGATGATCTTTTGTTGGTGAGTGGCGGGTGTCGACGGAAGTATTAAACCGGCAGCGCCTGCATAGGCTACGATGGCGATTTTGTCGTCGGCATTCAACGTTCTCAACAACAGTTTGAATGATTTTTTTAACAACGGCATCTTATTGGGCGCCTGCATGGATCCGGAAGCATCGATCAGGAAAACCAGGTTGCAGGGTGACAGACAGACCG
>JANQFB010000360.1 GCA_028278085.1 Chitinophagales bacterium | reverse complement strand
GCTGCAGACCTTCGTCTGGCAGTGCTATGATTTGGCGCCGAGATTTCCCGAGCTGAACCGCTTCCTGGGTTTCTGGACTTGCGCGCTCGACGGCCCCCTTCCTTTCGATCGGAAAAAGGTAGAGACTTTCCCGTCCGATTATTCCTTTGCCGATGTTAACGGTAAGATCTCCGGGCACAATGCCAAAGGGGATCGGTATTATTTCAGCTTCATCAGCAGTGACGATCTGTCTAGCAGCGAATATGACAAGGATGATGCCGGTAAAGACTACTTTAAAAGTAACCGCATTCACAAGCTGCAAAAGGGTGGATCGTTTTCCTACGGCAAAAAATGGAAAAATGCCGGTATTACGCGTCTTACCCTGGCCGGTTCGGATCTGGGTTCATCTTATGAAGATGTGTTGGTTTATAATGATAAGCTCGACACCAGTGGATCCGTTAAGCAGATCCTGCTCACGGAAAACAGTATTGCCGAATTATCAGGCAAAGCCGATCACCGGCTGCCGCTGCTGGCCCGGCATAATCTTCACCTGGGAGTCGGTTTTACCACCAATGCTTCCACTTTTCGGGTCGACAGTACCCATGTTGTTCAAAAAAAGAGCCTGGTGGAGGCCTACCGGTTCCATACCTATGTGAGGGACGATATTTCCATCTCCCCGGGCATCAACTTTCAACCCGGTCTTCGACTGGATTGGGCGGCCAACCAGGCTTATATACAACCCAGGGTCCGGGCCTTGATCAAACCTTCCCCCCAATGGAGCATTAACCTGGCCTGGGGAAAATATCACCAGTTCATCACCGAAAATACCCTGGTCGATGGTTTCGGTAACTATATCTATCACTGGAATATTTGTGATAATGTATATGTTGCCGTACCCCAAAGCTATCATCATGTTGCGGGTATTACCTTCAGCAGGCAAAAGCTTATCCTTAGCGCGGAAGCCTTTTATAAGACATCGGATCAACTGACGCGCTTTTCCATCGAAGATGAAAAGGAAATCCTGACGATCCATAAGGGGGAAAGCAGCAATTATGGGATCGATTGGTACCTTCGGCAAACCTTTGGCCCACATGAAGTTTGGGTCGCCTATACCCTGAGCCGGGCTATGGATCGATTTCGGGCGCTCAACGGCGATGATTTTCAGCGAGCCCCGCACGATCAAAGGCATGAGGTCAAGGGTGCGGCGTTATTCAATTTCAGCCCCTATTATTTTTCGGTCAACTACGTCTTCGGGTCCGGATTTCCTAATACCATCGAACCCGCTGCGAAAATTATTCCCTACAGCCGCCTCGATATTGCTTTTTCCTATAAGATCCGGGCCAAAAAACTCCACCTGGAAACCGGGCTTTCCGTATTGAATGTCATGAACACAGAAAATGTGCGGTATAACAATTTTTACAACCTGCCCGACCGCAAAACCATCTATGCCTCCGCGATCCCGCTAACGCCGGCCTTGTTTTTGAAGCTGGCCTTTTGAATGCGCGAATAATACCGATTCCGGGAACTGTCTGGCCGGGCATTTGCCAGATCTGGGGTTATCCCATATCACTCAAATGCATAAAAGGAGGTGACCAGGGTAATGGAAAAACTTCGGTAGGTTAATTTGGGAATTTGCCCCGTACTACTATCATAATAGGTTTGATGTTTTTTGAGGTTATAGCTAAACCTCATAGTGATATGTTCGTAGCCCAATTCCACCATCAGGCCGGGTGAGAGGTAAGAGATGTTTCTATCATCCGGAGTGGTGTAACCGGTTTGAAATCCATGATAGAGGTAACCGATACCCAATAAGCCGGAAAATGAAGTCGATGCCCGGTCCGAAACAGGATACCCGTAGCTTATATTGAGATAGATGGGCGTCTGTATCCCGAAAGTCCCGGCCCCACCCGAACCATTGATCACCTCGCCGGTATTCAGGTCCTTGAATTCTTGTTGCGCAGGAAGCCAGCCAAACAAAACGATCCCGGGATTAAAGCCCACAGCCAGGTCGTGGTTGAATTGCAGCACGGGTATATTTGAGGCCAATAGAAAGCTGGTTCCGTAAACATTGTCTTTGAATGCCTCCGAATAGGTAAGGGGACCACTATTGCTGTTGGGTATATGAGTTTTAAGGATCGTTCCGGAAACCGGGTTTGCCAAATAACCGATCCCGGCATGGAGACTGATCTTTTGGGCATATGCCATCGTTAGGGAAAGCGTTATTATACTGAGCAATAAAGCGATAATTTTCATGATATTAGGATTTAAAAGGTTAATTCTCCGGTCTTTTGAATTTCAGGATCTCTCCCGATGCCGTTACGCCAAATCCTGTCAAGTCATCTAAAAAGTGGATATCATATATATCGCTGGCAATGCTGGTGCCATCCTGGGTTCTGAGATGAGTCCAGGTATTACCGCCATCGGTGCTAACCGTAAGCGTATTTAGACCAGCCACATAGACGACGGACTCAGAGGATGCAAATACGCTTCTTAAAAAGAAATCCGAACCTTCTGAATCATACCAATTGGCGCCGCCGTCATTGGTCAATGAAATGCGGCCATTTTGATTAATGGCAAAACCATTAAGGGTATCCAAAAAGTTAAAAGCGGTTGACCATCCCGGGGCCGCGTTGGCAAACCAGGTAGTTCCGCCATCAGCCGTTGCATAGAGTGAAATGAGGTCGGCGACATAACCAATATCGGCAGTGATAAAATAAATATTGATGGGTTGTAAGGCGGTTATCGGAAAGCCATGCAGCACATTCCAACTTTGCCCGCTATTGGTTGTTTTCAGAACATCTTCGCCCCGGATGGCATAACCCACATTTGGATCGGGGAAATGTATTTTATCAAAACCTACGCCCAATAAGGCCCAGGTTTCGCCTCCGTCAAAGGTTTTCAGAAAATCATCCGGACCGGAGATATAACCCGTATCCCGTGATGGGAAAGCTATGGCATTTAACCGGGAAGCGAGGATCAATCCATCTACTTGTGACCAGCTTTGGCCGGCATTGGTCGTTTTCAGTAGGACGCCGCCTTCACCGGCAATGAAGCCGGTTTGTGAATCGATAAAGTGGATATCCCATAAAGTATTGGAAGTACCCGAGCTGATGTTTTCTACCTCGAGGTTGGGAATAAATACGACTTCTTCTTTACACGCCATTAAGCCCAGGCATAATAGCCCTAAACAGGCAGTTATCTTCTTCATATCTTCTGTACAATGTTTTGTGGGAACGATGGGATCCTTAATCCTGAAACTGTTTGTTCAGCTTGTTAATGATCATCGAAAAGGTTTTCAATTTGATAGATGAAAAGATCTTGATGATCTCGTAGTCTTTCCCGGTTTTCCGGTCGTGGAAATAATACACATCGGCCATATAGTCGTTGCCCAGACTGTTGTCGGTCGGATTACTATCGATATACCGGGCGGCAGTGGTGGCCTTCAAGATATAGCGATATTTATTTTTGTCGGCATATTTATGATCACTTTGTTTTTTGATCTCATGACGGGTTAACAATACATATTTGAAATTGTATTTACCCATCACCTTGGCTTGTTTTCGGTGGTAGTCGGGCAACCATTTGGGTTTGCCGGTCTCGATCTTTTCTACTAAAAGTGTTGTTTGATCCAGGTCTTTGGGATACTTCCCTTTTAGCCATCCTTCGCCTACCGCCAGTAGCGTTTGTGGTAGAATGATCAGGATGCCTGCAATAGTCATATACGTCTTCATCGAATAATTTTTTAGGTTAAATAATCAGGTCTATTTTCTTTTCTTGAAATAAGCATTCAGTTTGCGCACGGTTTTTTTGGCAAAATGGTCGGAGGGATAGCAGTTCCAGATCCGTTGATAATCATAGTCCTTTTTCCGGTCATAAAAATGGTAGATATACACCATGCCCGATTGGCTGTATCCCAGTTCATCTTCCTGGGTCAGCGTGCCGGTTTTAACCAGGAAGATGTAGGGGTATTCGTTCCTATCACGGTAGGTTGAAATGTCAAGCTTTTCCAGTTCTTTGCCGGTAATGAACCGGAATTTGTAATTATATTGATCCCAGGCTTCCTGTTGCATCTTCTGGGCATATGCCAGCCATTTGGCCTTGGGCGCTTCCTCGATTTTCAGGACCAGCAGGGTTTTGTTAGCCATGTCTTTGGGAAATTTCCCATCCAGGCAGCCCTGGCTGAAGACGCCCGGAGAAAACAACAGGCAAAGGCTTATAGTTATGAGGAGCTTCATTGAATTGGTTTTTGATTTCCTTGTGGTTAACTCATTTATGCAAATTATTGGATTGGCTTAGTCTTGAATACAAAGTTTTCCCATAGCCAGTACTTGCCGGTCTGACCGGATCTTGTATATATATAGCCCTGCCGGAAGCTCCCCCCGTTCCAATTGGAAAGACGTGGCCCGCACCGGCGTTTGACTGACGATCTTCCCACATATATCGTACAAGTCAAGGGTATAATTTTCATTAGCTTGGATCGGAAGCCTGAAACTCGTGACTTTTGAAAAGGGGTTGGGGTATACCATTACTAAATAGGGATGAGCATGGGTTATAAGCGTTGTTGCTGTATCGATCACTAGGATCGTTTTACAGGTCGTATCCGAACCACACGCATTATCAGTGGTCAAACAGACCTCAAAACTGCCGTAATCGTCATAATGATGAACAGGATTGCGCATATCCGAGGTCGATCCGTCACCGAAATCCCATTGCCAGTTCGTGGCATGGCTGGAAGCGTCTGTAAATACCACCGTATATCCGGTATCCGAAAATGTAAAATCAGCTACCGGTACAGGATCGACCGAAACGGTCACATAAGCGGTATCGACCGTACAATCCGTCGAAGCTATGAAGGCATAGGTGGTGGTGGAGTCGGGGAAAGCATGGGGCGCAGCGCTGGTTGAATCTGACAAGCCTGTTGCCGGAGACCAATAAAAATTATTCGGGCTGCTGCTGGTTAATTGTATACTATCTCCCTGGCAAATACCGGTATCTTTACTTACCGTGGTGATGGGAATATCTGTACAATATTTTATGGTTAGAAAGTCGAAATCCACACCATTATTCGTATATCCTGTAATAAATAAATTGCCGGAGTTATCTTTCGTTATTCCTGAGACATAATCTTCCAGGTTAGCGGATCCATTATATCGTTCATACCAAAGAAAGCTTCCGTCTGGCGCGTATTTAACGATTCCAATATCCGAATGGATCCCGATCTCCTGGATATAGCCAGCGACATACAAGTTACCGAGGCTATCCAATACTATTGCCGTTGCATAATCCTGTCCGTTTGAAGACCCATCAAACCTGGCTGTCCAAATAGTATCTCCCTGTTCATTATATTTCAGCACGATAAAATCGTAGTATGTCGAATCATAAGTACCACCACCGACAATATAAACGCTACCTGAATCATCGAAAGCTATCAATTCTGCGGCGTCATTTTTATCATCCGGACCATTGTGCCTTGCTGTCCAAAGTATATTTCCGCTGGAGTCATACATGACTGTGGCAATATCATTATCATTGCCATTGTGACTTGATCCCGTAATGCATACGTTGCCTTGATCATTGATGGCGATACCACGAACCTGGTCCGTGCCATTGCCAGTTCCATCATAGGTTGCGGTCCAGACGGTATCGCCCCATGTATTATATTTGATGACCAGGTAGTCCAGATTAATTCCATTACGCGTATAGCCGGCCACATAGATATTGCCCCAATTATCCAGGGCTATTTCCGTGGTAGCATCGTGAGAGTTGCCCGCTCCGTTATATCTTGCTACCCAAACGGTGTCGCCGGTTGATGCGTCATATTTTATGGTCGCACAATCCATTATTGCAGGCCCTACAATGCTTCCGGTAACATACACATAAGCCGTATCCGCTGCAATTGCGTGCAGGTGGTCATTGTTATCCCAGGGCCCGTTATATCTTGCTGTCCAGATGGTATCGCCATTCGAATTATATTTGATGGTAAAAAAATCACCATTATTACTATTCAGGCTTACTCCGGCTACATAAATATTCCCTAGCTCATCCAAGGTATATCCTTCTATGTAGTCTTCTTGGTTGAAGGGACTGTTATATTTGTCCGTCCAAAGGGTATCACCATTGATGTTATATTTAACGGTAAGAAAATCATGCGAACCTGACAAGCCGGAAGTTCCGATTACATAAATGTTTTCGGTATTATCCAACACGATACCCAAGGCTTGTTCAACCGATTGACCATCATAGGTGGCTGTCCACTGTTCTACTAACTGAGCGCTGGCGCCTGGAATACAGATCCATAAAAACAAGCAGGTTTTTATAAGCGTACGAATGATCATAAAGTATATTTAATTAGTTATAACAGAATGGATAATAAGCACTTTTATTCAATATCCGCTTGGGTAGAGGTTTGTTAGATGCTTTCATAGCCAGGTTTATCGGCTTTTCACGATCTTGAAAGTTTTAGTGTTATTTCCTTGGGTGACTTTCAGGAAATAGATCCCATCCGGAACAGGTGAGATATCGATCCGGTTAACCTGGTTTTCAAAGGCACCCTGATACCAGACCTGACCGAGAACATTCAGGATCTGAACCGAAATTTCCTGGTCCGTTGGTATGGAAAGGTTAAGGAGGCCTTGCGTTGGATTGGGGTGGACACTTACATCCGGGATCCGGTCAGCGGTTAGATTTGGCTCCTTTTCACTGGAATTTCCGTTGGCTACCGCCTGCTTCCTGAATTCGCCGGAATTGCCGTTATCCCATATCCTGGCCGCAAACATATAGGTGGGTGGGCTAAGAGTAGCGTTACCCAAGGTCAGCGACATATTCATTCCGGGGCCGAAAAGCCCTGCAATATAGACATAGCCATGCTGGTCTACCGCAATGCCATTTAACCCATCGACCCATGGATTGTGAGCAGCATAATTGTGGCCGGTACCTGCGGATACGACCCATTGTTCGCTGCCATTAGGATCATATTTGAGCACAAATAGCTCGTGAGAACCTATGCCTCCGGTGCTGTTTATCGTTCCTAATGGACCAAATTCAGCCGAATAAGAAAATGTACCCGATACAAAGCTACTACCGGTTTGATCAATGGTGATGGAACTCCTGTGGGTACCGGTATATAGGTACGGTCCATCGAACCAGGTGGGTCCGGTAAATAAATTAGCCCCAAAGGAACCTGCCTGCCGGGCCCATAAGGCCGTTCCATTCGTTCCATCTTCGTATTTGACCAAAAAGGTCTCCATTTCGTTATTGATATTCCCAATGCTAAGGGACAGACTGCCGAAATTGGCTGGTGATGATTGGAAACTACCGGTCACATAGGCATCTCCATTGCCATCCACGGCAATATCCCAGCCAATTTCGTTTTTATTACCGCCACCTGTTTGGGCCCATATCGGAATACCTGTTTGATTATATTTAACCACGAACATATTACCGATGCCGGCTTTATTCAGGATGATCCCGCTCCCAAAATCAACCGTTGTGCTACGGAAAGTACCGGTTAAATAAACATCTCCGGCGCTGCTGATCTCCAACGCAGTACCCGTGCTTTCATGACTGCCGCCGGCATTTTTAACCCAATAGGCCTGACCCAGGTTGTTGGCGTTATACCGGGCTACAAAAAACTCCCCGGATGCATCGCCATCTATGTTGACCCCGCCGAATACCGCGTCGGTACTGATCCTGCCGGTCTGTCCGGTGATATACAGATCCCCGAACATATCGACATCGATATCCAGGGCCATATCCCGGATCTCTCCACCTCCCTTTACTGCTTCCTGGATAACACCCGCAGCATTGTACCGGGCGATAAATATATCCTGCCCGCCGGTAGACGTCAGGATATAACCACCGCCAAAGTCAATGGTGCCGGTAAAGTTGCCGGTAATAAAAACATTTCCCGAAGGATCTACGGCAACGCCATTGGAAAAGCTTTCACCACCTGCTACCCCATTCACCCATTCCAGCACATTGCAGGCATCATATTTCGCAATAAAGGCTTCATGTGCACCTGCATTGTTTAGCGTCGTATTGTCAAAAATGGCCTGACCCACATAATAGCCCGTTAGATAAGTAAAGCCCTGATCATCCTTGGCGATATCGTTGAATGAGGCGGCTGTCGAAGTAACGTTTCCTGTCGGATGGATGGGCCATGGATTGCCCGCATCTACAACGTCAATAGTAATATCATCACTGTCCGTGCAGCCGTTGGCATCGGTAACCACAACCGTATAGGTATAGGAACCGGAAACGGTGTTATCCATGATCGGATCACAGATGGACGGGGCATTTAACCCGTTGACCGGGATCCATACGCAACTGCTGCCACCGGTTGCATTCAACTGCACGGGTGGGGCACAGGTGTTAGTGTTGATATCCGGACCGGCATCTGCAATTGGCGCTGTATTAACCGAAACGTTGATCATATTTGTGTTCCGGCAGCCATTTTCCGGATCGGTAACGGTAACCGAAACCGAACCTGCTCCGCTCCACGTTACGGAAACCGAAGGTTGATCATTGGGTCCGTTGATCGAACCGTTACCGGTAAGCACCCAATCATGGTCCAGGTGGGGTACATCCGTAAAATAATTCACGAATTCATGATTCGAACACTCCGGCCGGTCGACGAAGATCTGCGGGACAGGCGGCAGCTTGATATCTACGGTTTGTGTATAGCTTACCCCCTCGACCGTAAGGGTAACCGTATAACTTCCGGGGCTGGCATAAACATGGGTTGGGTGCTGGTAAGTGCCAGATGTGGCTCCGCCATGGGTACCTGCCGGAACATTATCCGTGGCAATACCAGTGAGGATAAAACCATCTCCAAAATCCCAGGAAACATCTGTACCGCAACCCAGGTTGGTAAAGTGTACTTCTTCACATTTCAGGATACACCATTCAAAATCCACCGGTGGCACGCCTGGAATGGCATCCACTACATTGGGCAGCGATTGGAAAAGGATAGTCCCCGGGTCTAATGTCAGCACCAGTTGATTGAGGCCCATAGCATTGGGCTGCGAGGTGGTATTCGGAACGTCCGGATAATTTAGAATGGAGAGTGTCTCAGATCGGTTCAGGTTTTTAATATTTTTCCCACTGATATAGATCTTATCATCCGGGCCTGATTGCATAGCGGCGACATTGCTTATAAAATAGGGCAATGGAACAGAGCTAAAAGATACATTGCCGTTGCAGGCATTCAAATTCCTGAGGTCGAATTGCGTCAATACGTAAGGGAAAGAGGGCGAATTTCCGAATTGATGTGCATAAAGGAAGTCACCGCTTGGGCTAAAAGATAATCCATATGCTGCGGTTACCAGGTCTGTGATGTGTGTGAAAGTTCCAGCCTCTTTGTCAAAGTCAAAAAGGTCTGATCTCAGGAATGAAGAGATCGCAACTCGCCTGCCATCTCTGGAAACTTCCATGATCCTGTTATTAAATGCTTGTGGAATAAGGCTGGGCATCGGCGCTGAATTGCTCACAACAGGGTTGGGTAGGATACCGGTGGCGGTTAACTGGTAAGCCAATAAATGATTTTTAACGCCGGGTATAGCACTGTGAACGATAATCCAGTAATCGCTACCATTGCAATGCGGTACGGCGGTGAGGCCTCCGGTAACGGCTTTACCGCTATAGGGGCCCAGGGGAATAGCGTTTAGCGTAACGATCGAAGGGATCCCACCTGATATTTCCACGATCGAATAACTGAGGAATTGATCGATATGAAAAATATAATATCTCTCGGCATTTCCAGGATCAGGAACAATCACAACGGCCTGTGCCATTTGTCCTCCGGGAAGAGCGGTTGTAACCGGTTGGTGGTTCCGATCATATATCGCGTTAATATTTACATAGAACAGCAGGTCACCGGTAACCGGGTCCGCTATGCTCGCAACGCCATAAAAGGAGTTGTTGGCGCTTGGGTGGACTTGCACGGCTGCACCGGTACTAAAATCCAATACCGACATACCTCCGAAATGCCAGATCCCGTGCTCACTGGTGATCGGCTGGCAATCCGTAACATAAATGATCTGTGTTTTAGTGGTGCTAACCACCGGGGGAGCAAAGGAATTATCGGTTACCGTACTGGTTATACTCCAGGTACCGGCATAAGAAGCCGTCGGAAAGCTGGCCGTATAGGATGGGCTGGTCAGGTTGCCACTGTCGAAGATTTCTACGCCATTGGTGCCGGTATAACGGTAGGTAGTTGTTTGTTGAATTGGAACTCCTGTGATCAAAACGGATCGGCCTACGCACAATTGGGTAATATCGACTTCAAATTCAGCGGTAAGTCCTATAGCCGTACAACCACCGGTTCCGGCTACACCCGTACGGATCAGGTTGGCCATGGAGGTAAGCTCCGCCCGTACCGGCACCGTATTGATCGTGGCGAACATATAATCGCGCTGCCCGGCAGTGAAGGTGGTTCTGCAGGCATCCCCTGAATAATCCATATAATTCTGTACCTGGTCAGGCCCGTCAGAAGGCCAGTCGTTCGTGCAGGAATTAGCGTTGGAATGGCAATAAAAGTTAGGGAATTCAACCGGGGGAGTATCACAAATATCGTCATAGAAACCATTTTCATCAGCCGGACAATTATTAGCCGGGCACCCGGGAGATCCGGTAATTCCAAAGGGATGCAGGAGTCCGAGGTAATGACCGGCCTCATGGACCAAGGTCATGTTATTAGCGCCGAAATGACTATTCCGGATCACAATACCGTCATTGCCCATGCCCAGCGGCAAGGTCACATATCCCGCTGCCCATGGAATGTTTTCGATGACCCAAATGTTCAAATAACTTTCGATAGGGAAGGCAATTGGGAACGGTGAATTATGGTAGCTTGCAGAAGCATCGGACGCGCGGGTAACACCGGCCATAGGTTGATGATTGTTAACAGAGTTGGTGACGGTATTCCAATTGGCAGTACCATCAGGCAGCGTTTGAGCCAGGCAAAACTGGATACACATATTTTCACCGGTAAGAGATTGGGGGTTGGGTCCGTTGAATTCGGCATTTAACCGGGCGATCTGGTCAGTGATTTCGGTATTGCTGATATCTCCGGAAGGTTTGGCCGGATCATAAATAACATGTACCACTACCGGGACCGTATAAGCCTGGGTACAACTGCCAATTCCACGGCTTTGCCCACCGCCCGAACCCTTTCCCATCGGGTTATTGGCGATATAGTCCCTGATCCTTTGCTTGTCCGCTTCCATCAGATCCCGGAGGAAAGGCTCCTCTTCCAATATGGAATCCAGCACTTCATCGGTACCACAGGGGCTGACCGTTAAGTTGGGATCAATGGTTATTTGACAACGGGGACCGAGATCACTGAAATAATTGCCCTCATAAAATCTAACCGCAACTACATAGCTGGTCTGGCTAACCAGGCCCGGAACCTGCCCGAGCGGCAATTGATGGTCATTGCTGATATAGGTTGTTTGGATTCCCAACGCTTCATTTTCCAGGAAGAATTCATATTGCGTGGCGCCGGGAACAGGATCGGCCTGTACAATATCATTGAGGGAAAGGCCGATGGCGCCGCAATCCGCTTCCTCCAACTGGGTATAACACACGCTTTGGACTTTGCTATTGAAGTTCCCGTTTTGTGTTAATCCGTTGACACTAAATCCCGCTTTTAAAGAGATGGTTTGCCCGGCTCTGTAGAAAACGCTCGAGTTTCCGGTGATGGTAACCGGCTTGCCCGGGTCGGACGGAGAGATAATGGCCACGGAGTCGCAATAACTCGCATCCTGATCCACAAAAGTTTGGTTCTCGATGATCAACTGCGCCTGCGCTGCTCCGAAATTCAGGCCGTGAAGGATCATCAGCCCCATTACTAGGATAGGTCGTATACTCATGGTTCAATAGTTTCCCGGTGTTAAGCAATCAATACGCTGTTAATGTGAAGGCTGCTTTAGTGCCTCGATGGCCTGCTTCATGGCTTCGTTTTCCTGCGCTAAGCGCTGTTGTTGGGCGTTCATATCGATGAGGTAGAGGGTCATCTCTTCGATTTTTTGGAGGAGAATATGGTTCATTTGCCCCAAACTCATTCCGTTTTGGATCACTTCCTTTTCCGTAGGAACATCGGGCAGGTGATGGTGCGTGTCGATATAACGGGCTACTTCATCCAGGCTTTTCAGGGGATAATCGTCCTTAAACACATAATCGGGGAAGACATCGACGATCACATCCACCTCCTCACAGGTAATTTTACCGTTGACCGTTAAGGTCGAAACGGGATTGGATGTACCGATCCCCACACTTCCGGCAAATAACCCATCCCCGCTAACATCCAGGGTAGCTTGTGGCGATTTTGTGCCAATACCGATGAAGCCCTTGGGCGAAAATGTCATCAAGGCTTTGCTGTTGGATTCAATGTTCAGCGAGCCGTCGATGGCAGTGGGCACAAGATCCCAAATGCTGGAAATGGTATTAGCGCCGATCCCGACGACTTCCTCCAACCTAAGCCCTGCGGGGTTGAAAAGTCCGCCACCTTTTCCGCTGCCGGCGTGGCTGATATGCAAGGTCTTTTGCGGTAAAGTCGTGCCGATCCCTACCAGCGGAATATTGGCCAGCATGTAAGCCGGGTATTGCGTAGAAGCCGGAAACAAGGTCCAATCGCCGTCACTCTGGGCAAAAAGGAACTGTGGAAAAAACAATAAAACTCCTAATATGATTAGTCTGGGGAATATGCTGCTTTTTATGGTTAACTTTTTCATTTCGCTTGATTTATTTACTTTTTACAATTTTTCGTACTTCTTTTTGATGATCGGATATAACACTTACTAAATAAACACCCGTAGGTAAGTTGCTGATGTCAATAGGGGTGGCATTAGAGCCGTCCACGATTGTTTCAAAAACAATATCGCCGATCATGTTGTGAATGTTTATCTGTTGGTTACCTGCGTTCGTTACTTGCAGGGTGAATTTACCCGAGGTGGGATTTGGAAAAATGTTGTGTTTTTGAGTTGGAAGAGAAGGTTGGAAGCTATGGGTGATGCCGGAAGCATGACCACTGCTGTCGGTTTTGACCAGATAAACATCTGCTTTGCCCGTACCTACCTCTCCGGTATAACCGGCTACTACATATCCACCGTCATCGGTTTGCCTGACCGAATATCCACCATCATTATCATTAGCCGTGCTAAATGCCTGACCCCAAGTGGCCGTTCCTGACGCATCGGTTTTGATCAGCCAGGCATCATAATCCAACAGGTCGGGCGATCCTTCACCTACAACTATATATCCTCCGTCCGTGGTTTGTTGTACCGAATAGCCACGCTCGGTTATGTTATCATTTCCGAAATGTTTAGCCCATTCGATATTACCGGCTGTATCTGTTTTAACCACGTAAAGATCAACATCACCCCAATGTTCAAATTGATATTCTCCGGCAAAAATATATCCACCGTCAGAAGTTTGCTGAACCGCATGCCCTTTGGAGCTGTAACCGCCATAATATTGAGTCCATTCCGTCGAACCTGCGGCGTCAAATTTTATTAAACCAGCCACATAACTAAGTGTATACTCACCGGTAACAATATAACCACCATCGCTGGTCAGGCCAACGGCATTGCCTCCCTGGCCTGTTGTGGTCCATTCTTCATTGCCATTGGCATCATATTTTATGAGATCACCGGATACGGCAATATATCCACCATCCGGGGTTTGTTTGACATCATTGATAAAATAAGCGGAGTTTTTTGACCATTCCACGTTTCCGCTGGCATCAGTTTTGATGAGTCCGGCGCCGGCGATGATATAACCGCCATCAGTGGTTTGCTCGACCCCATGACCGTTGTCGCTTATCCCTACTACATCGAATGTTTTTTCCCAGCTTTGTTCACCCTGGGCATCTGTTTTGATAAGGTAAATGTCTTGCTCTGTGGAACCCGCGCCAACATCTGAGTTGCCCACAATAATATATCCCCCATCTGATGTTTGTCGGACAGCATTACCGACATCATCTTTAGCGCCGCCAAAAGTTTTTTGAAAGGTTACTATTGTGCGATCCTGGGCCACGCTATTCAGACCGGATGTGATCAGCAACCATATTAACCAAATACTACAGAAAGAAGCTGAAATTTTCATTAGGTATTATTTTTTTGCATTAAATGTTCACCGGCTAAAATACCGGACAAGCGGCTCGCAAAGCAAGTGTTTACCTGATTTTGCGATGAAGGGAAGCAAAATAACGATCAAGGAACACCCGAAAATGATCCTCCGGGTGTAAAATGGCAGGGATCAAATGGAAATTGGAAGAGATCTGCCGGCCGGATTTTCGATAAAGCAAACCATAAGACAGATGTTTACAATCGCCCTTAGGCTGACAGGTAATACGTCCGGCACAGTAACCTGACCGGACAACCGGGGATTGTACCAAAAAATTACCTTTACCGGATCACCACCAGCTTTTGAACCGCTGTATGGTTACCGGTCGTTAAGCGGATCAGGTAGATCCCGGCCGTGTAATCCGAGGTTTCCAAAGTTATCGTTTGGAGCGCTCCGGCGGCAACGGTTCCCCTCATGGGTGATTGGATCGCTTGCCCGCCGGTCGTGAGCACGGCGATCCGGTAATCGCTTGCTGTAGCCAGGCTGAATTGGATCCGGGCCTGTTCTTTGGCAGGGTTCGGGAAGATATGGAACCGGTTGAGCGGCTGTTTCACCTGACCGGCGCTCACCGGTACACTGTCTTTGACCATAAACAGATCCAGCCCGGCTTCCACCAAATGGCCGCTACCCGACTGATCAGCGGTTTCCAGGATGATCTGCATATTATTGGAACGAGCGATAACGTCCTGCACCCTTAGCTTTTGCTCGGTCCACATGTTTTCGGTGCTTCCGCTAAGCCGTTCGAGCTCAACACTTGTGGTACCATTGGTTAAGGTAATGATCAATTCATCGTCCGGCTCAACCCCCTGGCCTCCATCATTAAAGAACCAACGCCGGTAGCTCAGATAAGGATCCTGGTAGCCGGTCAGGTCGAAAACAGGAGAGGTCAGGACTGTATTACCGTCATCAACATCATCCGTTCCGGCATTGCCGCCGGCATTACCGGTTACATAGCATTTGAGGCCATAATCTCCACCCACATCATCACCGGGATTAGAGGCAGCCCCCTGGTATTCCGTACCGATAGGTGCGTCGCGGGTCCACATGCCCGTAGCGGCATTTCCGGTGATCTCCCAGGCAAAATCCATCAGGAAATCATCGTAGTAGATCCCACTTTCAATGGGTATGACGATACCCGGCGTGGAACCGTCCACAAATTGACTCTGGGAATATTGATTGGTCCTGTACCCCCATTTGCCGGCATAAACCTCGTAGGTTCCTTCCAGGAAGTTATTAAAGGTAAAATTTCCACCGGCGTCAGTGGTGATCTCGAATTCCACGTTTGTTTCGCCGATAAACAATACACTGGCATTGGCAACCGGGTCGCTGGTAATCGCGTCGATTACCTGGCCGCTGTAAGTGATATAATTTTGAGCCGCACAGGCCAAGGATGATAATATACTGGATCTTGTAGTGTTTAAAGTGGCAGTCATCACATTGGATTGTCCTGTGGTGAACATCAACAAGCAGGCATCATCCGAATAATCCATAAAGTTCATCCACATATCGATCTGGTCGGTAGGCGTTTCGGTACAGGTATTCTGGCTGGGAGAAAAATTACAGCCATAATTGGCATTAGCCGTCGGCGGTGTGTCGCAAATAAAATCTCCCTGGAAGGAACAGTTGTTAGCTGTCGTGCCGGAGCAACCGCCTTCGAAAGTATGGGCCAGGCCCAGCCAATGACCTACTTCATGCGTAGCGGTTCTGCCCAGGTCAAATGAGCCTGGCACTGGGTTGCTGGGATAGACGCCAAAATAGCGATAATCGACTACCACACCATCCTGGTTCGGATTGGAACCCGGCGGCGTTGCATAACCGAGGAGGCCTCCACCCATATTGACGGTCCAGATATTCAGGTAATCATCACGGTCCCAAGTGGTCACCGGTTTGATCTGCGAGTCGAACTGGCCGGCATTCCATTGCGAAGAGCCGGAGTTATAGCGGTCGATCCCATTCGTGGGTAAGCCGTTTTCATCGGTTTGTGCCAGGCAAAACTCGATCTCACAATCAGCGATCACTCCCTGAAAAACAGATGGGACACTGGAAATATCCGAATTCAATTTCCGGTAATCTTCATTGAGCGCGTCGATCTGTGATTGGATCTGTTCATCGGAAAGATTCGGCAGGTCACCTACAT
>JANQFB010000423.1 GCA_028278085.1 Chitinophagales bacterium | reverse complement strand
TTGGTTTCATAATTTCATATTTAAGTTGTCATTCAATTAGTTATTTCAAAGAAAATTTATTTGTCATCATTGGTATCCGTATCAGCTCCTCCACCTGCTCCTCCAACAACAGGAACAGGTGGAGGAGCTGATACGGATACCAATGATGACAAATAAATTTTCTTTGAAATAACTAATTGAATGACAACTTAAATATGAAATTATGAAACCAAAAAACCTTTATCTAAGATGGATCAAACGAATAGGCCTTGGAGTTGTTCTATTACTGCATTTACCTAAAAATAATATGGCCCAATGTACTAACTGTGCTGATGTATGCTATGAATCGATAGGAACAGCCTGTAATGAACATTGCAGCGGTGGTTGTGAAAAGTTTGTTGTTCCTTGCCAGGATATCGACATAGTGGTGAATGTTTCGGACAAAGACGCCAATATAAAAGTAAGCATCATGAACGTGACCGGTCAATTCGAAGAGGCCTCGGCATCCTTTGAGGGTATCGGCGGAGATGTTAATGCCTGTATCGATCCAAATGATTGTTATGAAGTTATTGTCGATAATCAATCCCCCGGACTAAACCCCAGTGTTGGAGATTATTTGATTACTGTCGCAGCAACAGGGTTTTCTACGAACGCTTCCATGGATGCCAATACATCTGAAAACACTTTGATCGGTAATTGCGGCGCACAGAAGAAATCCGATGATGTACCCATGGAAAGAGGGATAAGCGCTGTGAAGGCCTACCCC
The DNA here is from genome assembly GCA_028278085.1 of Chitinophagales bacterium. Classification (GTDB taxonomy): domain Bacteria; phylum Bacteroidota; class Bacteroidia; order Chitinophagales; family JANQFB01; genus JANQFB01. Next base: position 3,108 of record JANQFB010000423.1, on the reverse strand, counting down.
AACCCATTCTCCAACGCAACCACGATAGCCTTCCATCTTCGTGATGATGACTTTGTAACCTTAGAGATATTCAATTTGATCGGTGCAAAGGTTGCCACACTATATAACGGCCCTGTAAAGGGTGGCACAACTTATAAGAGGAGTTTCAATCCTACCAATTTGGCTATCGGAAGCTACATATACCGCTTAACCAGCAACAATCAAGGCAGTTATTATGATAAGTTGCAATTCGTAAAATAGGACGGCAATCGCCAAAGAAATGCCATATCCCTACATCAACGGACAATTCACCTTCTTGCCGCGCTTGTTTTTGGGGCAATGCTCAGCGATTTCCGGGCCGAAGTTGTTGAGATAGATGAAGGAAACCTCGACACTGTTATGACCATTACGGACGTTGCTCACCGCCGAAACCGTAATGTCATAGCTCAGTCCGAAACGGTATTTGTCGAATTGAAGACCCGCATAGGCAATGGCGGCATCTTGTAACCGATACCAGGCGCCCAGGAATAAGAGGGTCGTTTCTTCATGCTCCGAGAGGCTGTATTCCAGGTTGTTCCCGGCGATAATCATCATGGCTTTGGATTGTTGCATCAACTGCATCCCGGGGATCAGGTGAATGCGTTTACCGGCTTTGAATTTGGCGCCTGCATGATAGGCCTGCCGCAGGTCATATCGATTATCGCCGGCCAGGAAGCTTTCATCCGGCTGATTGAGGTGATAAATAGCTCCGCCCGCATGCAGGCTGTATTGGTCGGCTTCGCTATAATAGAATAGCGCGCCGGCGCTGAGGTCCAGGTAGCTGATAGAAGTGGCAACCGCCGTTTCTCCGCTGGGCAAGGCCGTATTGATCCCATATGCGCTGACCTGGTTGGGATAGATCGCCTCCTCGGGCTGGAAGGATTTCTGCAGGATGCCGGCCTGCATACCCAGGGACATATTGGCTTTTCCGGATGCAGCCAACGAAAATTGGTAAGCTGTGGAAATAGCGCCGTTAAAGTGGTTTAAGCCCACCGTCCCCGAACGGTCGGAAATGAGCAAGAGGCCCAGGCCGAGTTGAGAGGGACAGATCTTCCGCTGCAGTACTTTGGCATCCAGGGCCGCAGCATAGGTATTATAGCGGCCGATACCCGCCCACTGGTTCCGGTAATTGCCCGCCATCCGGATATCCCCGCCGATCAGACCGGTGAAGGCAGGATTCAAGGTCAGGGGTGCGGAATAAAATTGGGAAAAGTGAATGTCCTGCCCCAAAACCTCGCCGGTAAGCAGGCATGCCCATAATAAAACCCAGCCACTGATATGTTTCCGAAAGATCATGCTCACTGCATTAACACAAAGTCGCCTTTTTGAAAGATCTTATTCCCGGTTACGCTGGTCGCATGGATGATATAAACATAAGTATCGATCTCCTGGACTTTGCCTTTATAAGTGCCATCCCATCCCTGGTTGATGTCATTGGATCTGAATAGCGCGGTCCCCCACCGGTTGAATATCTGCATATCGAAATCAGAGATCCCGACCCCTTTGGCCAGGAACAGATCGTTCTGCCCGTCACCGTTCGGAGTAAAAATATTCGGGAGAAAGACCCTTTCCACGCTTTCCACCCGGAGGGCGGCGCTTACCGTATCCTGGCAAACGGCTCCCGCAGCGATCAGTTGAACCGTATACTGCCCCGGATAGCTGTATGCATGATCCGGGTGTTCCAGTTGGGATTGGCTACCATCGCCAAATGACCATTTATAGCTGATCGCCTCCTCGCTTTGGTTTTGGAAAGAAACGATCTGGCCGATGCTGACGATAGTATCGGGGGGCGATAACATAAAGGCCGCCCGGGGAGGGATAAACACTTCGAGGTCCTGAAGCACCGTATCATCCCTGCATCCGTTCCGGTCGGTAACCGTTAAGGAAATATCATACAAACCCGGATCACTAAAGGTGTGAAAAGGGGTTGCCGTGGACGCCGTTTGACCGTCGCCGAAATCCCATGTCCAGGATTGAATGTCTTCAATGGAGTGGATGCCCGTAAAGGAAGTCAGTTGTCCGGCACAAGCATTGGCATAAAGCAGGGTGGCAAAGGGCTGAGGGTATAAAGAGACTTTAACGCTGAGGGTCGGATTACAGGCTTCCGTATCCGGCACGCTAACCTGGTAATTCCCTTCCGTATACACCGTGATCTTGGGGGTAGAGTCGCCTGTCGACCATTGGTAAGAAGAGTATAGGTTAGCCGATAAGGTGATGCTATCGCCCGGGCATATGCTGGTATCTCCCGGAGTGATCGTTAGTTTAGGGAGGGTATCGACTGCCACAATGACGGTATCTTTACCCACCACGTTCCCGCAAAGGAGCACCGAAACCACGTATGCAGTAGTATTCAGCGGAGTGGCCGTAGGGTTCGGGGAAGCAATATTATCCAGGCCCGTAGCAGGGAACCAGACATATTCGAATACCCCGGCGCTGTCGTCAACCGTGGGTGTTCCGCCCAGGATAACGGCATCTCCGCTGCAAATGGTTTTGTTATTGCCGGCATCAACGGCAATGCTGCAGGGCAGGGCCAGTGCAGTGGGCACGCAACGGTTGCTTTGGTCATCCAATCCTAATTGCCCGAAATTGTTCAATCCGAAAACGAAGATCGAATCATTTTGAACCACCAGGGAATGGAATCGTCCGGCTTCGACATTGCTGATATTATTCAGAAGATTCACTTGCACCACACAGGTATCGTCCGGGTGCAATTTGCTGATACTGTCATTTTTAATAAAATCAGGAAAACAATACCCTTTCCCTGTTTGCCCCCAGATGGCATGTCCGGCAGCCCAGGCGGTTCCTCCGGCATCCAGGAAAAGGTTGAACCAATGGCCGGCAGCAATATCCGATATCGTTTGATTAGTCAATATGGCAAAAGGAATGGCGGTGGAATCTCTGTTGCATTCCCCGTACATACCATTGATATTCCCGCCGAAGATCCAAACCTGTCCGGCATTATCAAGCGCTAACGAATGATTGTGTCCGCCCGAAACCTGTACAATATTGTTTAATCCGGCGATCAATTGAGGCCTGGTTTCTTTTTGCCCCAGTCCGAAAATACCATTACCCAGTTGACCATACCGGTTA
>JANQFB010000227.1 GCA_028278085.1 Chitinophagales bacterium | reverse complement strand
GGTGAAGTAGGTGTGCCCGCCTCCTCCTTCGGCATCATCTTGTGCGCCATAGTTGTGGTAGTTACCATGGCCGGCGGATGTACCCTGATTATCCGGCATGTTTGGAGGATTGTTGTTGAAGCTTGTGACCCCTCCGTATCCATTGGCGACCTTGGAAGCGTGGTTGTAGAAGTGGCCTTGCCCGCCATTCGAGGTTGCATCAAATGCGACATCGCCACCATTTGCCTTACTGTGTGTTCCGCCATAATTGTTAAAAATACCATTGGCTGCGGTTGCGGTGCCGTAGAACTGTGTATTGCCACCGTCGCCGCCGGATACCGTTCCGCCAACATTGGTGAAGGTCGCATGGTCCGCGGTCGAAGCATCATGGAACACCGCGTTACCGAAGGTGTCTCCGTCTGTGAGGCTGGTACTGCCATAAATGGTAAAGCGTGCGGTTTCAGCCGAGGCGGTATCTCCGAAACTTACCTCTCCACCCACTGTACTGCCCTCGCTCGGTGGCGTTCCGGATCCGGTCCTTATCGTGAACGATGCTGAGCCCGCTGTAGATCTGTCGACGAAGCGAATAATACCTCCTCCCTTGCCTTCGGGTGTCTCCGGGCCAGCGGTGTAGTACATATCGTTACCGCCTGCTGTGGCAGTGTTTGTGAACAAGAGTTGCGGATGTTCGAATCCGGTAGCGAATGAAGCGACATTGAAGTGCTGAGGGGTACTCGAATTGTTGGCCATTCCATCTCCAGCGATTGTCAAGGCCGGTGTGACGGGCGCTGTGCCAAAAGTGAAAGTATAGGAGGGTGCGCCCGGAGCAAACTCGATGTCGTTCACAATAGCGGCTTCAGTTGGTGAAAAGGTGATCGCTGTCTGAGATGATGTTGAAAAGGTAGCCTTGTTCGTTGGGACCTCGGCTGGATCCCAGTTAGTAGCCGTGTTCCATTCGCCGGTGGCCGGTTGCTTTTTCCAGGTTGAATCGTCCATGTTTTTCTCTTTTTATTTTTTAATGACAAAAATTATGAAAGCCAGCCCATAGCAGGGGGGATCGTAACTTTTTCATCTCGGGGTTGTTTAAGGAAGCGATCCATAAGCAATATATAAAAAAACAGGCAAATTAGACCTGTTTTATACATTAAATTACTGTAAAGTCAAACAGGTAAACCACAAATCATTGCAGGCGCTAATATTAGTCATTCCATCCAAAACTATCCATTCAACACCTGAACTTTAAGCTGCTTTAATGCCCGTAACTGCGCTTTGTAGGTTTCGGAGACCGGGATCTTTAGCGATCCGATGAACACCGCATCGGCTTCAATGGCCGTGAGTTTATCGATCCGGACCACATAGGAACGGTGGGTTTGAATATAGGATTTTGGATCGGGAAGGTCTTCCCGGAATTTTTTCATACTGGAATGCACCAGGAAGGTTCTTTCGGTGGTGGTGACCTCCACATATTCCCTGGAAGATTTGAGATAATTTATCTTTTCCAGTTCGATCTTTTCCAAAACCCCGCTGATCTTTACAAACAGGTAGCGTTCCCCTTTTATCTTCTTAAACAAGGTCCGGATCAATTCTCTTAGGATCGCTTTGTTGTATTGGAGTACCTGGAAGTGAAAAAACAGGTAGATGGTCAATACCGACAATCCGGTGAGCAGTGTTTTGAACCACCAGGTTTGCCAGAATGGGGGATGTATGATGAATTCAAAGGTGGCCGGTGTTTGACTGACCTTCCCGGCACGATTGAGGGCAACTACTTCAAACCGATAGCTTCCGGGTGGCAGGCCCGCAAATGCTGCTTCCGTACCCGTGCTACTATGCCAATTGGTATCCAAACCGGAAAGCCGGTAACGATATTCCAATTGGCCAAAACTGCGGTAATCCAATCCGGCAAAATTGACCTGAACCCTGTTTTGATAATGAGGCAATTCCATTTTGTCCGATAAAGCAACCAGGCTGTCGTTGATCAAAATACTGGCCAGGTGAACAGGCGGAGCAGGCTGATGGGCTTCAACCTTATTGGGCAGAACCGTAACGCCTTTATTCGTGGCCACCCAAACCTTTTTCCCGTAAACATAGACCTGGTTGATCTGTTTCGAGACTAGGCCATCCGAAAGATCGAAATTCCTGATCGAATAGCTTTGATAAGTAAGCCCCTTAAAGGCAACCCGGCTTAAACCCTGGTTGGTACAGACCCAGATCACGGAATCGTTTTCCAGGAAAAGGGTATTGCACAAATTACCGGCCAGTCCATCATCGGCCTGTATCTGCAAAAGGGTATCGGGACCGTCCAGCAATAATCCATTCCCCCTGGTAGCAATAAAAAGTGGTCCATGCGTGATGGCTGCCAGATCTGAGACCCGGTTGGCCAGGAGTGGGTTACGGTCCCCCTGATGAATGAATTGCTCCTCCTGGTATTGCCAAAGACCAGCTAGAGAGCCTACCCACACCCGTTCCTGTTGCACGCAAATGGAAGGGTAACGCATGATATTACCGTCGGTTGGCAAGGGCAGCAGTTGCAGCGAATCTCCAGCTATGCGGGCAAAGGATTTACCCACAACCCAAATGCGCCCCTGCTCGTCTTCAGCGATGTCCTTGATCCCAACGACTTTCCGGAAGGTTTTAATTTGTGGCCGTCCGACCGGATCCATCCTGATCTTATGTAAATGGTAGCCCGATACCCATAAAGCGCCATCGCTTGCTGTCATCATCGCTTGCACTTCCACATTTCCTGAGTCGGGCAATTTAAATCCGGTAATTTTTTCGGGTAGTATACAATTGACCCCATGCTCATAGGTACCGATATAGATATCATTTTTTGATCCTGCCAAAAATCTTGCAACAGTACTGGACAACCCATCCCTGGTTGTATAAGTGGGTACGTTGATCTTCGGCACATAATATACCCCGGATTCTATGGTGGTGAACCAAAACCCACCTTCCCGGTCTTCCAAAATACCTGTCACCGAAAAATTATCCAGCAATTGAAAAACGGGCGGAGCGTCCAGCTTTATTCCGGGGAAAGCCATTACACCCCCTTTGGAAAAGCCAACCCATATATTTTCCCGGCTATCCTCGAAAATGGTTATGGCTTTTTTTTCAAACTTGAAATGGGCCACCGAATCTAATTGCCGGGATAAATGAAGGATAGATGTAAAACCACTCAAATAATCTCCTTTGTTCAAACGAATGCCGTGGAGAAATGAATAGGCATCTAAGTTAAAGCCACCAGTATTGTTTGTTGGCGGGGGTGGGCAGTATCCGAAAACCAAACCGTCCGGATCAAATGGAACAAAAGATTTTCCAGGTTTGTAATCGAACAATCGGTATTTTTCCGTCTGGCCAAGGCGGATGAGCTTGAATAGGCCACGGGCTGTTCCTGCATATAGGGTCGAATCGGTATCAACATGGTAGGATAGGATCCAGTGATTGGGGTAATCCAATGCACCCGGGTCAACGGCCAGTTCCACCACAGAGTCTTTGCTAATATAGGCGATACGGCCATTAAAGGAGCGCAGCCACAGCCTCCGGAAATCATCTTCGTAGAAACCAAAGATCGTATTATCCGGAAGGCCCTGCTGACTCGTAAAGATCCTGAAGGAGTAGCCATCAAACTTCGCTACTCCACGGTCAGTAGCGAACCAAATATAGCCGTCTTTGTCCTGGTAAGCCTGGTAGACCTCAGAACTGGGCAGGCCATCATCGACCGTATATTGCAAGGCAACGGGTTGCTGGGCAATACAATTGAGGTAAAAGGTTGAAAGAAATGCGGTTTGAAGAGCGGTATTGACAAATGGTCTCAATGAAAATATTCGCACAAGGTGACCAAGTTATGACTACCTTTTGAAATAAAGCTATTTTACACTGGAATATTTTCTTTGTTCCTGCTGTCATTATCATTACAACATCAAAAATTCATGAGCAGATGCCTGAAGAAAATCCATAGCCGCTAATCATCAAACAGGCCATTCAACAGATCTGTTTCGAATCCTATTTGGCCATCTCCTTCAATCCCTAAAATGAAAGCAGCTTTAAAGCCTGTTCCCAGTCCAATAAAGGTTGTTCGCTCGCCCGTAATGGCATCATTTTGTTCTTTCACGACAATTGCTGAGTTGTTTACCTTATATTCCTCTGAAATTGTACCGTTGTATTCCTTGGTTATGGTTGTTTTTGTAAAACCCAAGTCTATACCACCTCCATGTAAAGTTTTTGCTTTAAAACCAATGCCTGATTCTGTCTCAAATTCATTATTTTTTCCGACCCAGTACAAGCCTTTCTTGGTATTTGCTCCAACTAATGTGATGTTGTTAAGGTTTAGATCATAACCGATCACCCGCAGGTAAGAAGCTTTTATTTGTGCCCCTAAGGTGATCTTCCCGCTACCTTCATAGCTTACTTTTACATGCTTATCCAGCCATTCTTCAACGGATGCGAAGCCTTCATCTTCTATGATATCTTCTACCCGGTCAAAAATGTCATCCCAAATATCCTCAATGTATATGGGCCTTGGAACAACAACAACAACCTCAGGGATCGTGGTAATGTTTTTATATTTTTCCGGAAGCTCCCACTCCTCTTCCCCTCCTTCTTCTGCGTGTTCCTGCTCATAATCATCCTCATCATAATAGTCATCATAATCCTCATCCGTATGATGAGTTAATCCCAAAATATCCTTGTATTTGACCGGGTTATTTAAGACAAATCCATAGGAGGAATTGGAGGGATTGGTCGAGGCTAAAGGATCAACATTATGCCACCTGGCTATGGTCGGATTATACATCCGGAATCCATAATCATTCCAATTCAAGTTAAATTCTTCTTGCAATTCGGTCCCGTTGAATTGATATAAATTCTTAGCCCCGTTATACCATGACATTCCTTCCATTTCCATACCGAAAGGATAATAGTGCTTTTCCTGCACGATCTCCGCTTCGTTATTCGCATCTTTTGCAAACACCACTCTTACATTGTCCAAATGATCTTTGATGAAATATTCATAAATGCCCGATGGTAAGATCCTGCCTTCCCCATGTGTGACCATCGACAAGGCATCATTGGTGTACATAAAATTTGAGACATAATCCGTTCTGATATCCGGTTGGCCATTTTCAATTTTAATTTTACGGAGCTTTTTCCCTGCTGCTGTATACTTGTATTGTAGCTTTTTGCCATTACCAAAGTCAATTTCATCCACCAGGTTCATTGGACTATAAGAAAGTGTGATCCCGGCATTATCATCCGAGATCATATTCCCATTGGCATCATAGGAATATTCCGGGCTACTCGCACTTCCTATCGAACCATGATCCCTGAAGTCCACTTCGGAAGCTAAGCCTCCGGCAATGACATCATTGACTGAAGCAACCTGGTTGCCGAGATATTCATATGATAGCTGATCAATAGCATCCCAGGTGCTGGCCGCAAAGAGCCCCCGCCTGTTGAGCGACAAAATATTCCCATTAGCATCATAGCTGATGTTGTCAACGGTATAATCGTTATTGTGGATGGAGGATAGCCAGTCCGTATCATATGCTTTATAATTCGCTGCCAACAACCTATTATTCTTATCATAGGAAAAGGAATAACCGCGCTTTTGGTTTTCCCGGCTGCTTTGCCAGACAATTTCCGATATATTGCTGTTATATTGAGGGCTGCCTCCCAGTTGCAAACCAGCTTCCCGCCGGATCTCAAAACCAAAAATATCGTTAGCATCATCATTCAATATCCCATCATTGCTCAGGTCGGCATTGTTGATATTGGTTAGTTGTCCCCGGGTATTATACCGGTAGTCCAATGACTGCAAAAATGTCGATCCATTGTCCTCGCTGTGAAGGTTCTTTTCCGTCAACTGGCCCAGTTCATTATATTCCAGGTTGCTCAGCAGGACCTTTGGCCCGGTACCAAGCTGATGGGAAACATTTTTTACCCTTCCGGTATGGTCATAATCCATGAACTGCTGTTCTGTTATGGTTTGGGAAGCCGGCGTTACCGTTTGATGCCTGACATGGGTAATTTCATTCGAGAAATTGTACGTATAGTCGTAAAGGTCAATTTCTCCGATATGCGTTTGCGATTGTTTTTGAATAATCCTTCCCTTTTCGTCGTAGAAAAAAACGGATGACAGGAAGGTGTTTTCTCCTAATATTCTGGTTTTCATGCCCGTTAATTTTCCTCTGATGCGGGAACTGAACTTTGTATGTATGGCTGTATTAAAAGTGAATGCGGCCAGATCGGAATGGTTATAATGATGGAACCAGGATACGTTCAATACTTCGACATTGGCTGCCACATGATTTGGATAAAGGTAAGCCGTGTACCCATGTGTTGCCGTTGCTAAGGGCCGCTCAAATCGTTCGGACCCCAGATCCATCTCATTTTGTATCACTGCCGGATCCCTTCCGTCTGTGACGATGCCGTTAAGAATAATATCATTGTATCGATCATATTTGACAAAAAACCATCTATCGTTTACCCTTTGATTAGCATCTTGTACCAGTCTGAGCCTGTCAAACTTATCATATATATATCTAATCCATCCTTTTCCGGGCTCTTTCCTTGCCTTGAGTAAACCCTTTTCATTGTAATTCATCTGGAAGGCCCACTGATCCAATGCTGTTTGCAGGAGCGTGGAAAGATTTTGCTTCATCAATTCCGGCGGGAGGATACACCTGACCCTTCCCTGCAGATCATAAACATAGCCTGTCGATAACCATTCCGTACCCAGATCGACTTTTTTTAGCACGATCCTGCCATTTTTATCGGTATATGTTTTGATCGCATTTCCATTTTCATCCTGGATAATACGAACGATCAGTTCATGGGGATCATACTTTTCATAAACCCTTACGCCTTTATTCACTCCATCCCCCTGATCAAATAATTCATAATGGTCAACTTCATTCATATCATTCAGCACGATATTTTCGGTAACGGTATGTCCTCCTGCGTCAGGATTCCAGGTAGCTCCGGGGCTGCCGATTTCAACGACATTACTCAACGGATCATTGTCAAAAATATGAGGTGTAAAAGGATAGCCGGTATTCACGACTTTATCGTTCGTTTGTTGATAAAAGGTAGCTTGCAGCGATGCATAATCTTCCACATACTCACCCGTTGATTGATTAACGGTAAAGGGTAGATAATGCTTGGGTATCCTTCCAAACTCGTCGTATTCTTTTGGGTAAATGATATCCTTCCCCTGTGGACTGGATTCCTTGAATACGGTTTGAACAACCCGGCCGAAATCATCAGAATAGATGTACCTGGAGTTCTTCTGTTCTTTGGTCATGGATGGGATAGCCGTTTCATCTTTTTCTGCTACCCGGATCTCTTCGATCAATTGGTAATCCCGCATTTGTGCATAACCGGTTGCACCGGAATAAAGGACAAGGATGCTTAGCGCTAGTATATGCTTCATTTGATACTATATTATAGGCCACTGTTTGGGCAAGGAATGACATTTTGTTGAATAGGGATCCGGAATTTGGCCGGACCGGCAATACTGGTAACTCTCAAGATAAAATTTGCTTCCCCGGAAGTCTCGATCTTCTCCCAATGCGTTCCATCCGGGGCTGTATAAGGTAAGGCATGAACCACGTTATCGATCTCTACCTTGGTAAACATCTTGGTGCAAGGAATATACAGTTCAAAATCCTGGACAAATGCCGCATCGGTCAGCACAAAGTATTCCCTGTTACACCCTACTGTTATCATCTGAGCATTGGAGTTAAGGCCTGTAAATCCACCAAAGGTCAAGGTGGTCCCACTGCTGATACCATAGTCATTTTGCTGTTGTATGTTCTTATCCGTATCCCTGATATTGTTGAGCCGGTTATGATTATCATAGGAGAAATGTTGTACATTTCCGTTTTCATCACAGGTCTCCGATACACCGACCCCATATTTATAGGCGGTGGATGTCATTTGCAGATCGATCGGGTAGAGCCTTAGCTCATCGATATAAGCAAGACCAGTGGTAGTGATCCGTAATAACTCCGACTGAGGAAGGCCACCTCCCGTACCGAATTTCTTAAGAGCTGCCAACTCGGCCAATTCCTTTTCCATAAAGGCGATATCTCTTTTTTCTCTTTCGGCCTTTTCTTCGTTTCTTTTATCTTCCAATTGCTTTTCATTGACCGCGCGTTCCGCACACTTTTTCGATTCACAGCAGGCCTGGCATATCGGAATAACTTCTTGCTCGCCCGGATCCGGATCTTCGATCCACTGGCCTTTTGGAGGTAGATCGGGATTAAAGACTGGTTTTCCAGGATCATCAGGATTAAAAACTGGCTTATCCGGGTTGAAGACGGGTTTATCAGGATCATTGGGATTAAAGACAGGTTTATCCGGGTTCAGGACTGGCTCATCCGGTTTAAAGACGGGTTCATCCGGGTTAAATACCGGCTTGAAAACGTCGACCGGATCGAATTCATGATGAAATACCATTTCATAATAGGTCCAGTTATCATCACCGGAAGCATAGGTCAAATTGCTTTTAAGGGTTCCATGGTTCTCCTTCACGGAAACATTGACTTGTCCTCTGGCCCAGTAGCTTAAAATATAATCGCCTTGGTTGATATTGGTCAGAGATACCCTGCCCCTGTAGGACTTTTGGCCGGTCTTGCTGTAATCCGTCGTTACATTGTTGATATCGTAGTCCCAAAGCGCTTCACTCCCGATATCACCCTCAAAACTTGTATAGGAAAAGGTTGAAAGTCTGCCATCATGGATCTTACAAACCGGGGCTCCGCTGTTGTAGTCATAGTACTTTACCGTATTGATACCATTGTGCGTTCTTATCAGTAGGGGATTGCCGTGAACATCATATAATCCGAACCGAACTTCATCATGTAAGCGGTCATCAAAGGTGAAAACGCCGGCCACAACTTTGCTTGGACTAAAATCTAATAATGGATTGAGTTCGTCTTCATCCAGGTGTGATCGATATATTCCATCCAGGTTCAATTGGTTCCCATCCATCCGGTATACGCGAACTGTTTTTTCAGGAATTGCCCGGTGCGAGGCGCCCTCTTACAAAACAGGGGGTAAAACGGAAAAATCCAAAATAGGATCATTCACCACCTGGCTGGTTACCTCGATCGGTTGATCCAATATGTGCCTGTCTACCATGGCCTTCAACCAATCGACATCATCATAATTGGAAATATTCTCCGCATAGATATATTGGATGGCTTCATTATCTCCTTCGCTATTACTGGTGTGCATAGAGCGTAATTGATGCGTACTGCTGGAAAAGATCATATCCTTGATCCTGACCAACGCATTGGAAGGATTCCCGTCTGGGTATTGTGTGTTCGTTATCCGGAACAGCCTCGCCCAGTCATTTTCATAGGCATAGATACCCAGCCTGTTCGTATCCAAAGTAGTGTCTATCAGAACACCATAGATATCATCCGTGAATTGATCAACAGCATACTGGTATTCGGCCTTATACACCAATTCATCATCTGTATTAAAAACTTCCTCTTTGAGCAGATTCCCAAACCGGTGTTGTTGGTCATTTTGTTTGGGGAAAGGAAAAATAGATTGTAAAGGACCGGTAAAATCCTCCCCGTAAACGTCATTATTAAAATTTGTTAGCAATTGCCCATTAGCATTTACACCCGGGTTGCTATAGGTATATATGCTATAACCATTATTCCCAAGAATGTTGTCAGCGTTATTATTCTTATACATCCTGATCTCGCCATACCCGATCAGGCCTCCTTTAACGACCTGAAAATTATCCTGGTTGAAGGTGGTGGTTTTCCTGACCTTACCGATACCCATATCGAAATACAGGTTTTGATAGGTTACCTGCCTGGTTTCCTGGCTATAAAAGATCCCTTTATCATACTGGTAATGCGAGGCTGAATTCAGGGTTTGATCATAGGTGTAATTCAGGATCTTCCTGACCCTGACACCCGGTTGGACCGATACATTATTGACAGCCACATGGTTTTCATATACAAATACTTTCGACCCGCCGGTGGGATAGGTTACTTTGCTGATCATACCCAACTCCGGGTGGCTGGTTCCGACCGGGAAATCGTCAATGGTATATAGGTTCCTTCTTAAAGCATTGGATGGAGTGGTTTGAGGGTTATAATCAATGGTGTAGCCAAAAACGTCTTTCATCAGAGAGGTTCTTCTGGGTAGATCCTCAGGTGAAGTATATTCAAAGCGATAGGGCTTCAAACTAAATTCATCCCGGCAGGCCGTATTTCCTGTTTCTTCAATACCAACCAGGAACAATCGATAGAAATTTTCTTTTGAGATCGTTTTATCCAGGAACTTATACTCAACCGTTTCAAATTCACCCAACTGATCAATCTGAGATTTAAAACTCCCCTCATTCAGGATGGAAGTAGATAAAGGAGCAGCATTACCAAAATCAAGGTGATACAATAGATCATTGACAATACTGAACTCCAATTTGGAATAGGGATCATTTACAAGATCAGCATATTTGGACAGTACATTTTCATAGGTAAATTCAAACCGGTTGATCAATTGATTATCGATATTATAGACCTCGATGGCATCCAATTGAAAGGCTCCGGGAAGATCCAACCGGGTTTGCGATTTTATGAACCAGACGGTGTTTCCGGAAGCCGTTTCTATCGAGTTGATGACTTTTTGGTCCACAATGTTTTTAACATAGGAAAAATATTGAGTGGCTCCGTAGGCAGAAGCATCCTCCCCCTTGATCAATGGATTTGTGCTGGAAAGATTGATTATTTGGTCGGGATCCTGGGGGGCCTGGCCAGGCAGGTTATTCGCGACATCTTGAAAAAAGTAGCCGGTAAAATCACCTGCGAAGTACGGTGTTTTCTTTAAATAGGGCTCGACCAGGGCAACTTCCGGAGCAATGTAAAATGCGGTATTGGTCCCCTGGTCAATATAATTGATGGTGATATGATCGGTTTGATTGTGATCTTCTATGCGGGTCAGGTACCATTTCGTGTCATAGGTTGTGGTACTTACCGTTCGCTGTCTCCAACGGAACTTTAAGGGAGAAATATCGATCAAAGTAGCCCTCATCCCTCCCAGGCTGTTAATAACCAATGGGTTTTGGGTCAATTGAAAAGCCTCTTCCAATACTTCTAATTCAGCTTCCAATTCCTCCTTTAAGGCGATCAGGGGGTCCAGATCTGCTAACAATTCCTGCAATTGAGATTCTACAGCGGCCAGATCCGATTGATGTTGTTGGGAATACCCCAGCCTGCACCACCCATCTTCGCAAATGGTTTCACAATACTGATCCAATTCGTGGCGGCATCTGTAGGATTGCAGGAAATCATATTCCTCTATCAACTGGTTATAGGAATCGATCAATGGCCGCATAACATTTAACAGGCCATTATAATCCGCTAGTTTGGCCTGGTAAGGAGCATCGGCCGCAGGATCACCCCATGTTTCATATTCCAGGTCCGGCGTAAACGGGTAGGTGATCTCTTCAACAATGGTCGATTCAATGGCATCGTCATTTCCTCCAAAACGATATATCGTGCCCGATTCGTCGGTTATGGTAAAATCTAACAACCGGTCATAAGAGGTGGAATAAGTGATCCTGAGGCTGGAATGGGGAATGGTCTTAGCCGTTCCGTTGGGACCCAGGATAAACTTTCCGGAATGGCCATTAAAGGAAAAATAAAACTCATCCGGTTCCGTATCATACGCAGGCATATTGGCCAATACCCCGGTAGGATTGGCAGCCAAAGCCTGCACATCATCCACATGGAAAATATAGCCCAGTGAAAAAGTTTCATCCGGTAATCCATTGACTTGCCGGCTAATGCTGCCTCCGGAATTGAGATCCCAACCTAAGCCTATCAAACCGGCAACATCATCTGTCCTGGTTCCGCTTGAGCTATAGTTAGCGCTTATGGGTACCTCTAGTTTCCTGCTTTTAATGTTAAACAGCGGAATTCTGATGGAGGGGGTGCCGGTAAACTTGTTCAGGTTTACCTGAGCAGATGAAGGAACATCAATACGATTGCCATTATTGGAATTATGGTTGAATGTTCCGGCATTTCCTTCCAGCGAATAATAATAGGAAGTGGTTCCGGACCCGCCTTGCCCAGGTGGCGGTGGGGTATAAACCGATTGAACTGTTGAGGAATTTGATACGCCTGCACTTCCTGGTAAGTTAAACGATTTTTGTGCATATACGGTCAGCACAAATACCGATAATATAAATACAAACAACCTGATTTTCATGCCCGGATTTTTTGATGTTGGCTACTAAAAAAGCAATAAAAACTTCCTTGATTTCAAGGGATGAAATTATTGAACAACATCGCTTCATGCTTGATCAGATCAGCGCTTTTCTACGAAATGGGTAAAATTTTCCTACGAAATGGAGTGCCGGGACAGGGTATGGGTGATGATAGCTGGAAGAAAGGCCGGCACCATTCCGTACGCCCAACTTCAAATTACCTCACAAAGGGTATGGTAAAACCCTTATACACTACTTAATTTTGTCCCAATAGATGACGCCGTGCTTATTGAAAATCTTCTGGATATCATTTATGAAAGTGTTAAGCTCTCCTTGTCCTATGTGACCTCACCCGGGAAAAGAGTATATATATTATACCTGTTCAGTTCCCTGCTGTTGGCCTATTTTGTTTATAAAAAGTCCAATATCAAAATTCCGTTTACTTCCTATATTTTCAAGCACAAGGTGTGGCTGGGAAGGTCGGCGATCATCGACTATGCCTTTGTGCTATTCAATAGTTTTATTAAAGTTCTCCTGATCGCTCCCTTATTGGTGTATTCCCTGGACATGGCCCAGCATATTAATGACTACATGGTCCATAACTACGGGAGGGCGAATTTAAATTGGTCGCCGACATCACTTACCGTTTTGTATACGTTTACAATTGTTGTCGTCAATGACTTTGCCAGCTTTATCACCCATTACTTCATGCACAGGGTGCCATTTTTGTGGGAATTTCATAAAGTTCATCATTCCGCAACCGTACTGAATCCTTTTACGCAATACCGCATCCACCCTTTGGAACTGATCATCAACAACCTTCGAGGAATTTTTATAAAAGGTGTGGCCACAGGGGTATTCCTTTACCTGGCCAACGAACAAATAAGCTTGATAACCTTTTTGGGTATCAATATATTGAACTTCATCTTTCTCTTTTTCGGTGCCAATCTCAGGCATTCCCACATTAAGCTGAAGTACTTCAATTTTCTGGAATATATATTTATCAGTCCCTATCAACATCAGATCCACCACAGCAATGACAAAGAGCACCACAGTACCAACATGGGATCGAGGCTGGCCATTTGGGATTATTTGTTCGGCACGTTGATCCGGTCCAAAGAAGTCAAAAAAATTACATTTGGGCTCGGCAAGCAGGAAGATAGATCCTTTACTACATTCTGGAAAAACCTGGTCAATCCATTCCTTAGATTGGCGAAAGTAGTTTAGATGGCCTATTTGGTGTATATCCAAATACCCTATTGGCGGTATTGTCTCTTCCCTTTGTTATCCTTTATTTTGTAGCTTATTTAGATTAATTCCAATTAAGCAAATTGTATCTATACCATTAAATATGAAAATGTCAAAGTTAGCCATTGTCATGTTATTGCTGTGCTATATGGCCGGTGGTTTATTGACCTCCTGCAAAAAAAAGGAAGGCTGTACCGATCCTACCGCTACGAATTATGATCCTGATGCCAAGAAGGATGATGGCTCTTGCCAGTTTGATGATCCCGACGACTACGACGTACCGACGACTTATGAATTCGAAGACGCTTCGGGTAATAGTACTGTCAGTTTTAGCGGCCAGACACAACGGCTGGAAATGTTGAGTGAGATAACCACCTATTTAAAAACAGCGAATACCGCCGGAACTACGGTCGATGCTGCCACCTTAAAAAGCATGTATGCCAACGACGGTTATACCTGGACAGATGCACCCGGACTGGGTTTAACAGGTTCTTCCAAACAGCTTAAAAGTAAAACGGCCGGCGGAGATGCGGGTGTACAGGCTACCTTTGAAAGCTATATGGACTCCGTGGCGAACATCAGTACACTCAATCACACCAACACCTCCGAAACCTACGGTGAGGGCGGTGTATGGACCAATGGGAATAACAGCTATTTACAATCCGGTACCGGGGTAGAGTACACACAACTGATCGAAAAAGGCCTGATGTGTGCGGTATTTTACAACCAGGCCACTACCAACTACCTCACCGGCATTAGTGATGACGACAATACAACGATTGTTTCCGGTAAAACCTATACCGAGATGCAACACCATTGGGACGAAGCTTATGGTTATTTTACTTCAGCCGTTGATTATCCTGCCAGTGGAACCGACCGGTTTTGGGGTAAATATGCCAACTCCAGGGAAAGCGTTCTAAGCTCAGCGACCAAAATAAGCGAAGCCTTTAGAA
>JANQFB010000161.1 GCA_028278085.1 Chitinophagales bacterium | reverse complement strand
AGAGGGGCATCCTTGAGCGCTGCCTGCATGGAAAGGGCGAGGGGATGTGTCGAATGTAGTTCGAGGCTGCGAAGGATCGACCGACACAATTCGGGACTTTCGTTGATAGCGTCGATGCGGCTGATCGTAAAGTTGCCGTTGGTCAGTGTACCGGTTTTGTCGAACACCACCTGTCGGATCCGGGCAAATGACTCGAGGGTGATGCTGCCCTTGAACAAGATACCGTTTTTCGCCGCACGTCCCAGACCTACCATGACTGCCGTTGGCGTTGCGAGTCCCATGGCGCAAGGGCAGGCCACGACCAATACCGCGATGCTGTTTAACATCGCCTGTTGTCCGCTGAGGTGGAATCCGAAAAAGGAGATCACAAAGGTCACCGCAGCGATGGCTAAGACAACAGGTACAAAGATCCCACTGACCTTATCGGCCAGTTTTTGAAGATTTGGTTTTTCCGTCTGGGCGTTTTTGACCAGGCTGATGATCCGGGATAGCACCGTTTGGCCTCCCACCTCGACGGCTCTTAGCCTGAGGCCTCCGCTTTCCAGGATCGTACCGCCAATAATGCGGTCGCCTATGGATTTTTCCACCGGTAAGCTCTCGCCGGTGATCATGGATTCGTTGGCCGTTCCTGTGCCCCGGACGACCTCACCGTCGACAGGGATCTTATCGCCTGTGTTGACCTGGATCAGGTTGCCCGGTTGAATGTCCTGGGTTTTGATCACCTCGACGGTTTCTTCCCCCGTAGCCTCATTTTTGATGACCAGCCTGGCTTCTTCGGGTTGCAATTCCTGCAGTTCTTTTAAAGCAGTGGTCGTTTGTTTGACACTGCGATGCTCCAGGAGGTTGCCCAGCAATACCAGGGTAATGATGGTAGCGGCTGTTTCAAAAAATAAATAATTGTGCCCCAATTCCTGGATCATCCCCCAAAAGCTATAGACGAAAGCGGCGGTGCTGCCGATCAAGATCAGGACATCCATGTTCGGAACGCCTGACCGGAGTGAATGCCAGGCGCTTTTGCCGAAGTGAAAAGTGCCAAGCGTAAATACCGGCAGACAAAGCATGAATTGTACCCAGGGATCATTGATCCAGGCATCGTGCGGAAAAAACATGTGTAGAAACAAGGGAAGGGTCCAGGCGAGGGCAAAATAGAATTTCTTGTCGATCGACAACCAATCGGTACCCGCTGCATCGGTAGGTGTATCATCAACAGTATACCCTAAATGTTTAATGCCCTCCGCAAACCGGTCGAGGTCGGCATTGGGGGGCGGGACAAAGTTAACCGCTCCGTCGGCAAAACTCACATGCACCGATCGGGCGCCGTTTTTTTCCAGGAACTTCGTGACCCCCAGCGCACAGTTCGAGCAGGTCATACCGGAAACATGCCATTCCACCGACTGGGGGTTGGGTGAAGATATTTCGCCGTTCTTCATGAAGTTCTGATCAAGGAGGTCCGATCCCGGCCGGTGTGGATCCCGGATGGAGGAAAGTGCTCCGTTTATGTTATGGTGCAGGTCCGTTCCGGGCAGCTTGGGATGACCGGAATTTCTTATCAAAACTAATAAAAATTGCGTAATTTGGGGGATCTTCACACCCGCTAAAACTTTACATGATGAAGCTTTTAACCCATGTTTTTTTTCTCGCCATAGCCTGTTCTTACTGGGCTTGTAACGGTGGGTCCAACCCACAAACGGACAACGCTCCTCCGCTCACCCCTCCCGATGAAATCGCAGCAGCAACGGAGATCCGGATCACGCCTGTGGAATCGCCGACTTTTCCAGATGCCAAAATAGGGATCCAAAATATTGGCGGAGATGCCGAAACCATTCCAGCCGGTCCCGTGCCCTTTGCATTTGACGTGACGAACTATGAATTGGGCAACCAAACACCCGATGCCGCCGATAAGATGTGTGCCAATTCCGGGAAAGGTCAGCATATTCACCTGATCCTGAATAATACGCCCTATTCCGCCCATTATACCGCTGCTTTTGAAAGAGAATTGGAAGAAGGCCATTATGAGATGCTGGCCTTTTTGTCGAGGTCGTATCATGAAAGTATTAAAACCAAAGACGCATATACCATGACCCATTTCGATGTCGGGCCGGAGCAGGATTGTGCCTTCAAACATACCAGTCCGCATCTGTTTTACAGCCGTCCGAAAGGCACCTACCTGGGGAACGATACCAAAAAACTATTACTGGATTTCTACCTGGTCAACTGCGACTTGTCGGCGGATGGTTACCGGGTAAAAGCTACCATCAACGACATCGAATTCATGATCGCCGAGTGGCGGCCCTATTTCATTGAAGGGCTGCCCATGGGAGAGGTCCGGATCAAGCTGGAACTGCTGGATGCCGAAGGCAATTTGGTCGACAGCCCCTTTAATCCCGTGGAAAGAACGGTTACCCTGGCCGAAGACGAGCCGCTTCCGGCTTCTTAATATCCGGGGTAAAAAATAAGTTGAGGGGTTTGTGTATGCATACAGCCCCTCTTTTTTTTAGCTGCGCATCCCATAAAAAATCAAAAAACCATATCTTTGCGGTTCGAAATCCGTACAAATTTTTGGAAAATAATTCCAAAGAATTGGTAAGGTATTTCAAACGGTGGCTATAGCTCAGCTGGTTAGAGCACTGGATTGTGGTTCCAGGGGTCGTGGGTTCAAATCCCATTAGCCACCCACACAAACTTGCCTTCTTCTTATTGGTTGCCCAGTATGATAGGCATTCCGTCTTTTCCGCTACCAATCACAACA
>JANQFB010000189.1 GCA_028278085.1 Chitinophagales bacterium | reverse complement strand
TATCATGGGTGAAGCATCCCTGGGGCTTATTTCTTCCAAGCTCACCCTCGAAGGCCCGCTTATCAATGACAAAACCTCTTTTATTATCTCAGGCAGAAGAACCTATATCGATATATTGGCTGCCCCGTTTATCCGGCTATTCTCCGGCGGCGGGAAAGGTGGCGACAAAGAAGATGGCGGAGGATCATCTTCCGGCAATAATGTAAGAGCCGGATATTACTTTTATGACCTGAATGCAAAAGTCAATCATCAGTTTTCGGAAAAAAGCCGCTTATTTCTGAGCACCTACCTGGGCAATGATAAGGCTTATTCCCGGCTCAAAGACAACTATCAACTGGAAAACACAGACTACCAGGACGAATCGGATGCCAACTTACGCTGGGGCAATATCACCACCGCTGTCCGTTATAACCGGATCCTTAACAAAAAATTATTTGCCAATGTTACCGGTACCTATAGCCGCTACAAATTCCTGCTGGGCAGTGAATACCATTCGACCATCACACCTCCCGACACGGCTGCCACGGAAGAATTCAATGGATTCGACTATACCTCCGGTATCGATGACTGGGGTGTGAAGATAGATCTCGATTACATCCCCCTCCCCAATCATTATATAAGGTTCGGAGTGGGTGAAACCTATCACACCTTCACCCCCGGGGTAAATACCTATCAACTGCAATCCAGTGAAGCGAATGTCGACACGACCTTCGGGTCGTCGAAAGTATTTGCACACGAATTATATGCCTATGTGGAAGACGATATAAAGTTCGGCAACCGTTTCAAGATCAATCCGGGTCTGCATTTCTCCACGTTTTTGGTACAGGACAGCAGCTATTTGAACCTCCAGCCCCGTTTGGCGATGAATTATTTGTTAACCGAATCCCTGGCCATTAAAGCTTCTTATGCCCGGTCGGCGCAATACCTTCACCTACTGACCAATGCCACCATCGGATTGCCAACCGATCTATGGGTACCGGTAACCGATACGATCCCTGCGGTTACGGCAGACCAGGTGGCGCTGGGATTAGCCTATACTTACAATAACAAATACGAATTCTCCGTCGAAGGCTATTATAAGCGTATGGCAAACCTTATCGAATACAAAGATGGCGCAAGCTTTTTCGGTAGTTCCCAGGATTGGCAAACCCTGGTAGAAGTGGGCGATGGTAGGGCTTATGGAGTAGAGTTCTTTGTACAGAAAAAGATCGGTCAAACCAGCGGATGGATAGGCTATACCTTGTCATGGACGGACCGGCAATTCGACAACCTCAATTTCGGGGAGCCCTTTCCTTATAAGTTCGACCGGCGACACGACGTCAGTCTCGCCCTGGTGCATGAATTGGATAAGAAACTCGGTCAAAAACAATGGCAGTTAGACCTGGGACTCATCTGGGTTTATGGAACAGGGAATGCCATCTCCTTGCCGATATCCTCTTACCGGGCGTTGAATGCGGATGTAGACGAATTCAACAAACGGGGATCCTTTCTTAATGAAATCGACAATTATGAATCCCGCAACGATTTCAGAGAGCCTTCCTACCACCGACTGGATGTTTCCGCCACCTTCACCAACACAAACGCAGAGTTACATAAGATCTGGAATATCAGCGTTTACAATGTCTATAACCGGAAGAATCCTTTTTATCTTTTCATCGATTATAACAGCCAAAACCAGCGGGTCCTGAAACAGATCAGCCTGTTCCCGATAATCCCTGCGGTCAGCTATACCCTAAAATTCTGATACACGATGAGACTTATTTTTTCAATGACTTTCGTTTTTGTTGTCCTTAGCTCCTGTGTAAAAGAAGTCCACATCGATATCGAACAACGGCAGCCACGGTTGGTGGTCAATGCCCTTTTCAATACCGACAGCTTATGGAAGATCGAGTTGAGCCAGAGCAAATATATTTTCGATACCCAAGGCATTCAACTGGTTACCGATGCACAGGTCAGTATCTCCGACGGACAAGGTCATACCATTTCCCTGATACACCAGCAAGACGGGATATATACTTCTGCCACAGCAAAACCGGAGATCGGTGCAAGTTATGGATTGAATGTATCCCATAACGAACTAACCGATGTGAGTGCAACAAGTACACTTCCCGCAGGGATAACCATCGATGCGGTTACGCTGGGACGGGAGGTCATCCTCAATGGTGAGCGTAGCCAGGAGATCTTGGTGACCTTTACCGACAATCCCGAACCTGATCATTACTTAATCCAGGTAAACGCCGCTTATTGGGAATATGAATATGATGATGAAGGTAAAAATATCATCGATTCCAGTCTACATGCATTTGCAGTGGATATCGATACCGATCACCCTGCTGTCAATAAATCAGGCGGAAAAGAAAGGTATACGGCGCTCAGCTTTAATGATGAATTATTCAACGGCACCTCCTTTACCCTGGATCTGCTCATCGAGGGCTATATTTTCACCAAAGATCCTAATATACATGCCCTTACCGTATCCTTAAGCAGGGTCTCCCAGGAATATTTCTGGTATGAATCTTCATACCGGAAGTATTTGAATACCCAGGGCAACCCGCTCGCCCAACCGGTTCAGGTTTATACCAATATCAACAATGGCCTGGGTGTGTTTGCCGGCTATAGTACTACTTCGGACTCGATTTTGATCGATTAAGCAGCCGATAGCGGAGTCAATAACTTTCATTAAACCTGCTGGCTCGGGTTAGGGAAAACCATATGGCAGTTTATGAAATTTCCCTTGGCGTTATTGAATATTATTGCCGGTTGGTCGAACAAAACCGGCATTAACCGCATATAGCACAAGGCCGGAAGTAGAATTGACCCCCAGCTTTTTCATGATATTCTTTCGGTGGGTATTGACGGTGTGAACACTTAAATGCAGCGTTGAAGCGATCTCTTTGTTGGTCATGCCCTGGGCGATAAGGGTGGTGATCTCGATCTCACGCTCGGAAAGACTGGTAGGATCACAATCCTCCTCCTCATCCGGTTTCAGGTTCTTTTCCAGGATAATATTAATGATCTTATTGCAATAGAACTTCTCCCCTTTGGCAATGGCAAATACGGCGTTGATGATCTCACCCTCATCGCATTCACGGGTCAGATAACCATGAACCCCTGTTTCGAGGATGGTTAGGATGCGAGTAGGATTATTTTCCGTGGAGATGATCAGTATCTTGGTGTTGGGGTATTGCCGTTTGACGGCTAAAATATCCTGGTCAGAAAAGTGACTGGGTTGGTCGTAATCGATGATCAGCAGCTCGGGCTTTTCCTGGTCCAGCTTGTCAATAAGCTCCTGGGTATTTTCGGCATTGAAGAGTTTGTCAACCCCTCCGCCCTGAAAGAGGATGGATCTCAGCCCCGCCCTTACCAGGGTGTTTGCATTCGCATGTAAGATCTTAAGACCAGGCAAAGTTATTTAGATTAATTCTAAATAACAAAGTACTCTTTTTTATAGGTACTAACCAATACCTTAATTAGGGTATTTTGTGCGAAAAATGATACAAAAGGAAGCTTTCCGGGCTTCGGATCCGGTTTTTACCGATCTCATCCCTGACCGCCTTTTTCTAATATCCACCAGTTCAATTGGGCGTAAGGCAGTTTGGCATAGGGAGCGAATGCTCCGGAAAATTGCGACCAGTCGAAATGACTGATGACCTTGAAACCGGAGGCTTCCCATGCCGGGTCGAGAATCGGCTCACCATCCTGGTAGACCAGGGCATATTGGGCTTGCCAGTAATTCATATTGGCTTTTAGTTGCCCGGGAGACCTCCCCCAGATCTCGGGCGCTCCCTGGTAATTGAGTTCAAAGACCGCCCACCAATCAGGCATCAGGTGGATCTCCCGTTGGGCAGCATGAAATAAAGGCAGCTCGAAGATCCTCCGGTATCCGTTAAATACCTTTTCATAGATATCACCGGGATCGTCGAAAGCAGCGAAAATCCTGGCACGATCCGGGACTTTTTCCAGGAATTTGGTCATGGCATCCGCGATCGGGCGGATATCGTAAGGCCCCATCACCGGCACCGAGAAAAACTTATCCTTATAGTTGTCGAACCCGATCAATCCAGGTAAGGGTGAAGCCATCACCC